>NZ_JBMAIQ010000017.1:0-87794 GCF_048573875.1 Rhodococcus sp. SB1D | reverse complement strand
TTATACTCGAACATGCGTTCGAGTCAAGAGCGTTTTCGAATCTTCGGCTTCTCGCAAAGCTGCAAGAGTGCATCCGTTGTCCGCAAACGTGTTTCGTCGGGACGGAGGAGGTCGTCGAGTACGGCGACCGGTGCGGTGGGGTAAGGTCGCCGATTTTCGAGCTTTGGTTGGAGAAGGTGGTCGGTGTTTGACCGTGCGGGCACACGGGTAACCCGCTCCGGATGCCGTCAGCGTGAGGGGGCCGTGAGTGGACGAGTCACACAAGATCCGTCGCCGATCGTTTGTTCAAGGGCTTGGCCTGCTGGCCGGTCTGAGCGCGTTGTCCGCTGGATCAGCGACGGCTCGACCACCTGATGTCGATCCACTGCGCCCGTTCCAACTTCCGTCGCCCCGTCTGGAACCGTTTCGGGAGACCCTTCCTGTCCTGCCGGGCATTTCGGGTGGCAACCTGGAGCTTCGTGCGGCATCGTCGATGCACCGATTCCATCCGGACCTACCGTCGTCGCCGTCGCTGGGTTACGGCGGAATGGATTATCTGGGCCCCACCGTCGAGGCGCACGTCGATCAGCTCGTCACAGTCCGATATGCCAATGACATTTCTGCGTATCCGCTTGCCGCGGATGTCGATCCGGGTCTGCACGGCGTCAGCGACCTCGACCGCACACAGGTCCCAACCTCGCTTCACCTGCACGGAGGAGTTACTGCACCGCAGTTCGACGGGCATCCGGAGCTGATCCAGCGTCCGGGCGAAGGTTTGGTTCACGAATACGCGAATGGTCGTGCCGCCGGCAATCTTTGGTATCACGATCACGCCATGGGAATGACGCGCCTCAACGTCTACGCCGGGCTGGTCGGGATGTATTTTCTCCGTGACGACGCAGATACAGGCACCACCGGGAATTCTCTCGGCTTGCCGTCCGGCGAATTCGAGCTTCCGATGATTCTGCAGGACAAGGTCTTCACCTCCGACGGTCAACAGAGTGTCCGTTCCACGTGGCTCACTCCGCAAGGTTCATGGGATCCGGCGACCCCCGGTGACGTTGGCGTGGTGAACGGCGTCGTGTGGCCGAAAGTGGAGGTTGCCCGCGGCCTGTATCGATTGCGACTGCTCAACGCCGCAACCTATTCGGTGTGGAATCTGCATTTCGCAAATCGTATGCGGTTCTGGGTGATCGGGTCCGAAGGCGGTTTACTGGCCGCCCCGGCGCCGACGGATCACGTTCGGTTGAGTCCGGGTGAGCGCGCTGATCTGCTTGTCGACTTCAGTATGCTCGAGCCGGGCACGACGGTGGAATTGCGCAACGACGAACCGGTACCCCTTGCGGTGGCGCAACGCGGCACACAGGTGATGCCGGTCTTCTGTCGGTTCGACGTGGGCAGCGCAAAGGGATTCACCGGCTCGATCCCGCAGCAGCTGAATTCCGTTGCTGCCGAACCGGCGTCCCCGGATATGGTGCGAAATCTCACGATCATGCAGCTGTCGCGTCCCTCGGATTACCCGTCGATCACTATGTCGCTCAACAATTTGCGGTTCACTGATTCAGATATCGAACTGCCGCGTCAGGGAACCATCGAGCAATGGAATTTGATCAACATCACCACAGAACCGCATCCGATTCATCTGCATCTGGTGGCGTTCCGCGTTGTGGGGCGCCAGAACATCGACACTGCAGCGCTCATGCAGCGGTATCCGGTACCTGACCTGGGAGTCCGGTGGACGCCGTCGGCAGAGGAATTCGTGACCTCTTCGCTGCGGCCTCCCGAAGTGTGGGAAACGGGGGAGAAGGACACGGTCATCGTGGATGCCAACTCGATCACCCGCGTGATCGTGCGCTTTCCGACGGCCGACGAGTTGGGCTTCGATCCGGATGCAACTTTCGCGAGAGGTTCCATGGCAGATCACTCGGCACACGGAGAAGTCGGCATGGGGGACCTTCAGGGGTACGTCTGGCACTGCCACATGCTCGATCACGAAGACCACGACATGATGTTGCGATATCGGGTGGTGACGTAGCCTTCAAGGGGAGAAAAGTTCCCAGAGGAGGCAGCTGTGTCGGAAGGTGCGCCCACCGGGCCCCTGGACGGATATCGGGTGATTGAACTCGGAACCTTGATCGCCGGGCCCTTCGCCGGGAAACTGCTCGGCGACATGGGCGCCGACGTGATCAAGATCGAATCGCCGGACCGCCCGGACCCGCTTCGTACCTGGGGTCAGGCCGAGCAGGACGGTCATCGATTCTTCTGGACGGTTCACGCCCGCAACAAGCGGTGTGTGACGTTGGACCTTCGCGTCGACGCGGGACGAGACCTGTTTCTGAATCTGATCGAACATGCCGATGTGGTGGTCGAGAACTTCCGGCCGGGCACCCTCGAGAAGTGGGGCCTGGGATTCGACGTTCTCAGTGCGCGCAATCCGAAGTTGGTGTTGGCCAGGGTATCCGGTTACGGGCAGAGCGGACCGCAAGCCAAGAGCGCCGGCTACGCCTCGGTTGCCGAAGCGGTCAGCGGATTTCGGCATCTGAACGGTTATCCAGGGCAGGCGCCTCCGCGTATTGCCCTTTCGCTCGGAGATTCTCTCGGCGGGATGTTCGCCGTTCAGGGAGTGCTGGCGGCGTTGCTCTCACGAGAGCGGACCGGCCGTGGTCAGGTGGTCGACGTTGCCCTCACGGAATCCTGTCTGGCGGTGCAGGAATCCACGATCCCGGATTACGATCGGGGCGGGATCATCCGGCAGCCCTCGGGAACGAGATTGGAGGGTATTGCGCCGTCCAACATCTATCAGACCTCTGAAGGAAACTGGGTGGTGATCGCAGCCAATCAGGACACGCTCTTCGTGCGTCTGTGCACCATCATGGGGCGACCGGAACTAGCGCATGACGACCGCTTCTCCAATCATGTTGCGCGTGGCAAACATCAGGACGAGCTCGACGAACTGATCAGTGCCTGGGTCGCGCTCCAAGATCCCACCAGCCTGGTGGAACGCCTCACCGAAGTGGGAGTTGTTGCCGGGCCGATCAATACGGTTGAAGATGTCGTCAAGGATCCGCAGCTGATCGAGCGGGGGATGCTCGTCGACCACTACGACGAGCGGATCGGTGAAAACGTCCTCGGCTTGGGCGTCGTGCCTACCTTCAGTGAGACACCCGGATCCGTGCGCAACGCGGGAGCGTCGGCGCCGGGTCACGACAACTCCTCGGTGTGGGGCGGGCTCCTCGGACTCTCGGACGACGAGCAGGCAGAACTGAAGATGAAGGGCGTGATCTGACATGTCGGTACCTGGCGTGGGTATTCCAGCAGTCAGTATTCGTGAAGTCGGACCACGGGACGGGTTGCAGATCGAAGACCCGGTGTCGCTGGCGGAGAAACTTCGTCTTGTCGACGCTCTGGCTGCGACGGGTGTTTCGCGTATCGAGGCGACGTCGTTCGTCTCACCGCGCGCTGTGCCGGCGTTGGCCGACGCGGAATTGTTGGCAGCAGAACTGCACCAGTGGCCCGGCATCGAGTTCTCGGCATTGGTCGCCGGAATCGGTGGAGCGAAACGGGCCGTCGCCGCAGGAATGAAAACCGTCGAATATGTTGTGTCGGCATCGAATGGCCACAGCGAGGCCAACACTCGGTCGACGACGGAGCAAGCGACCGAACGTATCGGAGAGGTCGTCCGGATCGTCCACGACGCCGGAGGACGGGTGGAGGTCATCGTGGCCACAGCCTGGGACTGTCCGTTCGACGGTCCAACCGACCCGGATCGTGTTCTGCGGATTGCGGAGCAGGCCAAGGAGTTCGGTGCTGATCAGTTCTCGATCGCAGATACCATCGGCACTGCCACGCCGGGACGTGTCGGACGATTGATCGACGCTGTGGGCGAAAGAGTAGGTGACTTCGGCTTGGGTGCGCACTTCCACAACACGCGTGGCGCTGGTCTTGCGTGCGCGTTTGCGGCTGTGCAGCACGGTGTTCGAAACCTCGACGCGTCCACCGGAGGTCTCGGTGGTTGTCCGTTCGCTCCCGGTGCCAGTGGCAATATCGCGACGGAGGAACTGGTCTACATGCTCGAAGACATGGGCATCGCGACAGGTATCGACCTGGATGCGAGCATTCGTGCCGCTGCCGTTGCAGAGGAGATAGTGGGCCATACGGTTCCCAGTAATCTTCTCCGCGCCGGCGATCGGAAGCGGTAGGGACCTTTACTCTTCTCGGTTGGGTGATGCCAGCTGCAGTTTGACCAGCTGCTCGTGCGCCGCGGCCGGCCAACCGATGCGCTGCTTCTCCAGATACCATGCACCGGCGGCAAATGCGATCGCGAGGACGATCCAGATCGCGACGCTTCCGATCTGAGAGCCCAGGTCGCTCGATGAGGACACTTCGCCCGTGCTGTAGTCGTATTCCGTTGTCGTGGTGATTCCCTCTACTGCGAATGTCCACAGAATCGGAAGGGCACACAGTGCGGCGAGGGCACGTGCGACATGCGCTGGACGCAGTTCGAAGATCATTCATTTCTCCTGGTGATCGACCCGGTGAATCTCACTCTCCTCGAAAGCTATTCGGGTTCGACGGCGCTGTCTGTAGTCGGATCGACGGACATGGACGAGGTGCCGAGCTCTCCCCGGTCCCCCTGCCGTAGCAGCTGCATTCCGTTGTGATCGAACTCGATTCGTCGAACGTCTTCAGTGTCGACCAGCATCGTGGCCATAGCGGTACGCCGAGGTGGAAGGATCCGTATGGTCACTTTTCCTCGCGTGATCGCGGTGAGTTCCCGGACGATGCTCGAGTGGATTCGGTCGCGCACGTCGGCGTTCGCGCCATCCATTCCGTGGTCGTCGAGCAGGACCACTTCGACGCCGCGGTTTCGAGCGGCACGCACAGCATCGATGACATCTGTTTGTTGTAAGCCTGTCGCCCTCAGCGAATCTCGGAGTTGCGCCTCGAGGAGTTCGCATTCTTGCCGCTCGGTGGTTGTCAGTGGAACCCCGGAAGCGACCCGTTCGAGGAGCGGGCGTGCAAGGACATCGAGCCTGTCGAGTTGCGCGTCGCGTTCCTCGAGAATCGCAGCACTGGCGGATGCGGAGGCAATTCGTTGGGTGGACTGCTCACGAAGTTCGTAGATAACCCTGGCTTGAGGACGGATGGTGTATGCGAAGAAGGTCGACATCAGAACAGGGCCCGCGTTGATGACCGTCAACGACACTCCGTACATGGCCCCCTGGCCGGTGGTGGAGGACCAGATGGCGGTCGCCAACACCATGAGTCCAAGCCCGAGCCACGCGAGTGCTGTACGCCCACGAACGCACATGAAGGTGAAGACTGCCGTCGACATCCCGAACATCCAGAGTTGAGTCATGTCGTTGACGGGGACGGGAACCACTGACAACACCAGGCCGCTCGTGACGGCGCCGGTCAGAGACACCAGAACGCTCTGCCCCAGCGGCATCGGGTCGCCTCTGCTCAGTACGAGTGTGAAAGCCGCAGTCGAGCACACGATAATTGCCAAGATCATCGGCCAGACTGCGCGGACGTCGGAGGATGTGTAGGCGACCGAGATCACGCAGGTGAGCGCGAAGCATGCAGCCATGAATCGAGCAGCACGGCTGTGCATGCCGAGAAGATCGCGGACATCTCGTCCGTCCGGCCTGGTCATGTCATCACCGCTACGGGCAAGCTCAACGTCAGAGTCACCGAAGTGCCGCGGCCGGGTGACGATCGAATGGTTGCCGATCCGCCGTCGAGTTGACGCATTCTGCCGCGGATGCTGACAGTGATTCCGAGGCGATGCGTCTCGACGGAGCTCGGATCGAAGCCGACGCCGTCGTCGGTGACGACTACTTCGAGGTGGGTGGCGGTTGCCGTGACCGTGACCGAACGCCGTGCACTGCTTCCGGCGTGTTTGACGCTGTTGCGCAGTGCCTCGGCCATCGCACCGGCCATCGCACGAATCGAGTCGGGTGCGTATCCGCTCGGATCAGACCCGTCGGAGAGGGCGGTCTCGAACGTGATGTTTTCGTCCACTTCCGAAGCGGCTGAACGCAACTGAGCGAGGATTCCGTCGAAGTCGAAACTCGTCTCGTGGTCGGTTCCGGAGCGCAGTTCGTCGAGTCTTGCCACCGTCCTTCGCGCCTGAGCGACGACCGAGGGATCGGCGTCGTTTCTCGAAGCAGCGAGCAGAGTCGACATCACGGTGTCGTGGATGAGTGCGTCGAATCTCTCGCGTTCGACGGATTTGGCCTCGGCCGCGGCGGCGCCGGCGGCAGCGGCATGAGTGGTGGCGATGGTCGCATCCAGTACTCGTCCGGTTCGCAAGGCCATGACGGCCGCTGCTACGAAAACCGCGCAGAATGTCCAGGCGAAGGCGAGGTCGGGAACCAACAGGTGCGTCGTGGGACTCGTCCGGATTATGTGATTGGTCAACTGTGCGAGTGTTGCCACTACGAAAAGGTGCACGACGGCAGCGGCCGGTCGCCAAGCTGCAGCGGCAGCAAGGCTGGCGACGCCGGGGAAATTGGAAATCCACAAGGTGAAATCTGTGACGTGGTCACCATTCCACGCCGGCCACCACAGGAGGATGACCACGACGTAGAGAACCGCATTTGCGCTCGCAGTTCGTTTCACCCATCGGGTGTCGGCGTGGAACGTCGATGCTCCCAGCGCCAGCCCACTACCGAAAGTCGCGACCACCGCCAGTGGAGTCCACCACGACGCAGACATCGTGGTGGCTTCTGCAATCGCAGGGGCAAGCAATATCAAATAGCAGACATAGCCGGCGCCGATGAAGCGGCCGAAGAGCCTCAGAATTTCGTCAGAAGCACTGGCTGTTTTGTCGAAAGCAACTCTGTCGATCAGAGTTCGTCGATCGTCACTATCTGATCTTGTATCGCTCGCACGAGTAATTCGCATTTCGTCGGTGCGTTCCTTCCAACGTCGGCATACTTCTCGCGAATCCGCGACAGGTGGGTCCCCACCGTTCCCACGCTGATGTAGAGGTTTTGAGCAACGCGTGACTTCGAATCACTCAGTAGCCATTCCCTGAGAACCTCGATTTCGCGCTCCGAAAGGTGCGGTCCTACGGGATCCTGTGCCATGCAGTTTTCCACAGTGACTGTCATGAGTTTCGTCCTTACTTCTCTGTAGCGGAATGACAGACCCCCGACAGTGCCGTCTTCTTGTCAGATGAATGTAATTCGAAGAGGGAAATTTTTCCCAGACATCAATTCCTCTGCCCATATTTTCAGGGGCAGCGCTGTGAGAGTTATTGTTGCCGAACCTCATTGTTAGTCAAAGTCAGCTTTTTTCCGGAAGTAGGCCGTTCAGGAATTGGTAACACCCCGTCTTCGACCGCGCGTTTGTACAAATCCGTTTTTGTCGGTGCGGGTCGTCCGACAGCCGCATATTTCTGCCTGATGCGCTGGAGGTAGTCGTTAACCGTCTGCGGCGCCAAACCGGTGAGTCGCGCAACTCGATCCGCCTTCTCTCCGGATGCGTAAAGTTCGAGGACCTCGAGTTGTCGAGGGCTCAGACCCACTTCGTCGAGACCTGGATCCCCGTCGATTGCGGCAGCCCACTCTGTCGTCACCACCTGCCTTCCCGACGCGGCGGCGCGTATCGCATCAACCACGACGGCAGTCGGTTCGGACTTGCGTACAACACCCAGTACGCCGGCACGGGCGGCCGAGCGAACGAGGTACGGGTTTTCCGCCCCGGTGAAGATCAATGTCTCGAGCCCGGCGGACCGCAGTTGCTCGACATTGCTCTTGGGCGATGACCCGTCGGCCAGTCGGAGGTCGAGGATTGCCAGATCCAAGGCGACGTTCTGAGCGAGCATCTCGGACACAGTGGTCGCGATGCACACCAATTCGAGGTCCGGCTCGTCCTCGAGCATCACGGACACGCCGATTGCTACCGACTCGTGGTCTTCCACCAACCCGACACGGCGGTGTGGAAATGCTGTTTGCTCTGGCATAGCGATTGTTTCCCTCCGCTCGATGCGAGGACGTTATCAGGCAGAGCTGACTGACCGGTATGTTACGTGTCAAGATTTGAAGTCAGCCTGGACTGTTTTACGTTTCGGCTCTACAGTTGTCTTGTGACCGAGACCACTTCCGATGCGAAAGTAAGCCGTACCCAGGCCGAACGTACAGCGGCGATGCGTGGGCGCCTCCTCGACGCCGCCGTCGAATCGTTGGTCGAGCTGGGCTACGCACGGACCAGCACGCAAGAGATCGCCCGCCGCGCAGGCGTCTCGCGGGGTACGCAACTGCATCATTTTCCGACCAAGGAATCGCTGGTCGTTGCGGCCGTCGAGTATCTGGTCGACAAGCGGCTGGAAGAAATCCTCACCGCTGAAGTGGATCGTGGTCGAGGCCTCGAGGTCCTGTCGGACGCGTTCTCCGGGCCGCTGTTCTATGCCGCCCTCGAATTGTGGGTCGCGGCGCGGACCGATCCCGTTCTGCATGCGGCGACGGTGCCCCTCGAACGCAAGGTGAGTGAGGCGCTCGAGTTCGGCAGCGCCGAGTTGTTCGGTGATCGGTTCGATTCCGAGTCGGTCGAACTCACCATCGAACTCGTTCGTGGGCTTGCCGTCTCAGCCCTGTTTCGTACATCCGAAGCCGACGACGCGCTCAGAGCGCGACTGTTGCCGGCCTGGCAATCCCGAGTGGAGAAGAAGTGAAGCTTCCCGAACATGTCGAAACGCTGATCGTCGGTGCCGGATTTGCCGGTATGGGCTTGGCCGCCAGAATGCTTCGCGACAATCGCGCTGCAGACGTCGTGTTGATCGAGCGTGGAGCTGACATCGGCGGCACTTGGCGCGACAACACCTATCCAGGCTGTGCCTGTGACGTGCCGACGGCGTTGTACTCGTATTCTTTTGCGCCGAGCGCCGATTGGAGTCATACCTTTGCTCGTCAACCCGAGATCTACAACTATCTGAAGAAGGTGGCCGCAGACACCGGCATCGTGGAACGCGTAGTCCTGAACTGCGAACTCGAAGCTGCTGTGTGGGACGAGGATGCGGTGCTGTGGCGTATTCGGACATCTCGAGGGTCGTTGACGGCCAAAGCTCTGGTCGCCGCGACCGGAGCGTTGTCGACGCCCAAGATCCCGGATTTCCCCGGCCTCGACCAATTCTCGGGGACCACTTTCCATTCGGCGACGTGGAACCACGAACATGAACTGCGTGGTGAGCGCGTAGCCGTGATCGGAACGGGAGCGTCGGCGGTTCAGTTCGTTCCCGAAATTGCCGACCCTGCTGCCCATGTCACCGTGTTCCAGCGAACTCCGGCCTGGGTGATTCCGCGGATGGATCGCACCCTGCCTGCTGCACAGAAGGCCGTGTACTCGCGGATTCCCGTTACACAGAAGGTGATTCGAGGGTGGGTTTACGGCTTCCGCGAGCTACTCGGTGCCGCGATGTCGCACGCGACGTGGGTGCTGCCTGCCTTCGAGGCGGCCGCGCGCCTTCATCTGCGCAGACAGGTGAAAGATCCGGAGTTGCGCCGGAAACTGACTCCCGATTTCACGATCGGTTGCAAGCGCATGCTTCTGTCCAACGACTGGTTGCGCACCCTTGACCGCGCGGACGTGAGTCTGGTCGACAGTGGGCTCGTCTCGGTCACCGAAAACGGAGTGGTCGACGGAAGCGGCGTCGAGCACAAGGTCGACACCATCATCTTCGCCACGGGGTTCACGCCGACGGAACCGCCTGTTGCGCATCTGATCACCGGAAAACGTGGCGAGACGCTGGCCGCACATTGGAACGGTAGTCCCAACGCGTACAAGGGTACTGCGGTCAGCGGGTTCCCGAATCTGTTCCTCATGTACGGTCCGAACACCAACCTCGGACACAGTTCGATCGTGTACATGCTCGAGTCCCAGGCCGAGTACGTCAACGACGCCTTGAACACCATGAAGCGAGAGCGGATCGATGCCCTCGACGTGAACGAGACGGTGCAGGTGCACTACAACAAGGGAATTCAGCACGAGTTGCAGCACACGGTGTGGAACAAGGGCGGATGCTCGAGTTGGTACATCGATCCGGAGGGGCGCAACTCGGTGCAGTGGCCGACGTTCACTTTCAAATTCCGTTCGCTGCTGGAGCATTTCGATCGGGAGAACTACTCCGCTCGCAAGATCGAAAGCGTCGAGGCATGACCGCGACGCACTACGACGTGGTGGTTATCGGTTCGGGATTCGGTGGCAGTGTCGCCGCTCTTCGCCTGACGGAGAAGGGCTACCGTGTCGGGGTGCTCGAAGCCGGTCGACGGTTTGCCGACGACGAGTTGCCCGAAACCAGTTGGAGACTTCGAAAGTACCTGTGGGCGCCGTGGATCGGATGTTATGGGGTTCAGCGCATCCATCTTCTTCCGGATGTGCTCGTGATGGCGGGGGCCGGCGTCGGAGGTGGGTCGTTGAACTACGCCAACACGTTGTATCAGCCACCCAATCGGTTCTTCGAAGACCGTCAGTGGGCGCACATCACTGACTGGCACGACGAACTGGCGCCGTACTACGACCAGGCCAAACGGATGTTGGGTGTTCGCACCAATCCGTCCTTCACTCCTGCCGATGCGGTGATGAAGGACGTAGCCGAAGAGATGGGCGTGGGGGAGACCTTCACGTCCACCCCCGTCGGGGTTTTCTTCGGGGAGGCAGGAGTTTCCGTGCCGGACCCGTTCTTCGGCGGAAAAGGACCCGAACGCACAGGTTGCACGGAATGCGGGGGATGTATGACCGGTTGCCGAGTCGGTGCGAAGAACACGCTGGTCAAGAACTACCTCCATCTCGCCGAGCAAGCGGGCGCCAGGGTTCATCCGCTCACGACCGTCACCGACCTTCGGCCGGCGGCAAGCGGTGGTTACCGCCTGCTCGCGAGGCGAACGGACGGCGTCCGCCGGCGAGAAGTTCGGTTCACCGCCGATCAGGTGGTGGTTGCCGCCGGAACGTACGGAACGGCGAGACTGCTGCTCGGTATGAAGGAATCCGGTGCCCTGCCGGGCCTGTCGGACACTCTCGGCACCGTCGTACGTACCAATTCCGAAGCCGTACTGGCCGCAACGTCGAAGTCGCGTCGACGGAACTTCACGCAGGGTGTAGCGATCACGTCGTCCTTTCACCCGGATGATCACACGCACATCGAGCCGGTGCGATACGGCAAGGGCAGCAATGCAATAGGACTTCTGCAGACCGTCCTGAGTGACGGCGGTGGGCGAACTCCCCGGGTGCTGAAGACTCTGGCAGTCGCGGCCCGGCACCCAGGAGCGTTCTTGCGATCGTTGTCGGTACGGAACTGGTCCGAGCGAACCGTCATCGCGCTGGTGATGCAGACCGACGACAACTCCCTCGAACTTTCCAAGAACATCAAACGATTCGGGCGCTCCCTCACCAGTAGACCGGGACCGGGCGATCCACCTCCTCAGTGGATTCCGCAGGGTCATACAGCTATTCGCAAGGTCGCCGAGAAGATCGACGGCGACCCGGGTGGTTCCATCGCCGAGATCGTGAACATCCCGATGACGGCACACTTTCTGGGTGGCTGCGCGATCGGTGACAGCGCGTCGAGTGGCGTCGTCGATCCGTATCTGCGTGCATACGGTCATGAGGGACTGCACGTCATGGACGGTTCGGTGGTGAGCGCAAATCTCGGGGTGAATCCTTCCCTGACCATCACTGCGCAGGCGGAACGAGCGTGCGCGATGTGGCCGAACAAGGGTGGCGCGGACGCCCGCCCGAAGACCGGCGAGCCATACGTACGTATCGATCCGACTTTGCCGTCCGATCCGGTGGTGCCGACGCATGCACCAGGCGCTTTGCGGCTTCCCCTGACCGTTCGAGCTGAGAAGGTGTCCGATGTGGAGCGTGCCTGAATCGACAAGTGACCGCGTCGACTGGCCGGTGAGTGATCCGCCGCCGTGGCCGGCTCGCGTTCGCGCGACACTGTGGTGGCACCGCAGTACGTCGGCGGCGCGGGAGCTCGGCCCGGATGGTCGAACGATTCCGATGACGGTGGCCATGATGGTGGACTACCTCGATTCGCCGGTCGGCCCGTATCGCGAGATCCTCGCCAGTCCGGTCTTGCATGCGCCAGGGAAACGGATCGGGCCTATGCCGCGGATGGCGGTCCCTTTCATCGCGGTGGATTCGGAACCGTCGGTGCACGGTGGGCGAGTCCACTGGCAACTACCCAAGGTTCTGGCCGAGTTCGACGGAGACGTGCAGCAGAAATTCACTGCAACCGGCGACGGTTGGCGGGTGCGTTCGGATACGCGGATGCTCGGGCCGCGTCTGCCGATTGCCGGGGCGTTGGGATTTGCGCAGCCGGAGTCCGGTGGAAGTCTGGCGATCGCGTCGGCAAGGCTGACGGGATCGTTCCGATACGCGCGCGTGAGCGTCGAGGCAGAGGGGCAGACCCTGCCGGACTGGTTGGCTGCGGGCACCCATCACGGCGTCGTGATTCTGGGCGGAAAAATGACTACGGGAGCGGCCAGGCGTCGGTAACGGGGGTTTGACCTGCGAAAAGCGACCAAGGCCGCCCGTCAGTGACCGGGCGGCCTTGGTCGTGTGGTGTGAAAGTCAGGTGTCGACGTCCCACAGGCGCCTCTCGGCGGGTGGTCGCTCGCAGCGACAAAAGGGGTGGGGCCCGGGGCTTGTTCGGACGCCGACAGGGTGTTCAACGGCGGTCTCCCCGGATTTGTTCCCGTCCTTGATATGTGACACCGGTCTCGATTCAACTTAGGCAATCCTTTTCTTGACTAATTCCAGAAAAGCGGCATACTGGGAAACATGCGAGACGGAGAGCATGACTTCGACCCCCGAGCGCAATTGCGCGCCGTCGGGTTGAGGGTCACTGCTCCGCGCCTCGCCGTGCTGGATGCGGTTACAGCCCAACCGCATTCAGACGCCGATTCTGTTGCAGCACTCGTGCGGCAGCAGCTCGGATCGGTATCCACACAGGCCGTTTACGACGTGCTGAAGGCATGCGTGAACGCAGGATTGCTGCGACGCATCGAGCCGGCGGGTTCGCCCGCACGGTTCGAGACGAGGACTGGTGACAACCACCATCACCTCGTCTGTCGCGGCTGCGGCAAGGTCGTCGACGTCGATTGTGTTGTCGGCCAAGCTCCCTGCCTCGAACCTTCCGATAATCACGGCTTCGAAATCGACGAAGCCGAGGTCGTGTTCTGGGGCCGTTGCGAAGATTGCCTGAAGAATTCTGCCGAATCCGACACCGAGTCGGACGCGGTCTCGCAGAATCGAATTGATGCGTCCAGAACCTCCGAGTCAGCCACCTCGCATGCAGCCCATGCGTTCGACTCGGATGCAGCCCCGCTCCTCTGACGCCCAGCCCACAACGCTAGGAGGCTTCGCCATGACCAAGCCCACCACCAACAATTTCGGTATCGCGGTCGCAAGTGATGACGAATCGCTGACCGCGGGTATTCAGGGGCCGGTGCTCCTTCACGACCACTACCTGATCGAGAAGCTCGCGCAGTTCAACCGCGAGCGTGTCCCGGAGCGCATCGTCCACGCCAAGGGCGGCGGCGCTTTCGGTGAACTCGTCATCACACACGACGTCAGCAAGTACACCAAGGCCGCGTTCCTGCAGCCGGGTAAGAAGACCGAGTCCCTCGTCCGCTTCTCCACCGTCGCCGGTGAGCAGGGCAGCCCGGACACCTGGCGCGATCCGCGCGGTTTTGCGATGAAGTTCTACACCGAAGAGGGAAACTACGACCTCGTCGGCAACAACACCCCGGTGTTCTTCATCAAGGACGCCATCAAGTTCCCCGACTTCATTCGTTCGCAGAAGCGACTGCCCGGCTCCGGTCTTCGTGACCACGACATGCAGTGGGACTTCTGGACTCTGCGTCCCGAGACCGCTCACCAGGTGACCTGGCTGATGGGTGACCGCGGTATCCCGAAGACCTGGCGCAACATGGACGGCTTCGGATCGCACACCTACCAGTGGGTCAACGCTGCGGGTGAACGCTTCTGGGTGAAGTACCACTTCAAGACCGATCAGGGCATCGAGTTCCTGACGCAGGCCGAAGCAGACAGCCTCGCCGGTAGCGATCCCGACTACCACCGCGCGGATCTGTACAACGCCATCGAGGCCGGTAATTTCCCGAGCTGGACACTCAAGGTTCAGATCATGCCGGTCGACGAGGCCGAAGGCTACCGCTTCAACCCGTTCGACCTCACCAAGGTCTGGTCCCAGAAGGACTACCCACTGATCGAGGTCGGCAAGTGGACGCTGAACCGCAACCCGGAGAACTTCTTCGCGCAGATCGAGCAGGCATCCTTCGAGCCGTCGAACGTGGTGCCCGGCATCGGATTCAGCCCGGACAAGATGCTTCTCGGTCGCGTCTTCTCCTACGCCGACGCACATCGTTACCGCATCGGCACCAACTACGCCGACCTGCCGGTCAACGCGCCGAAGAACGAGGTGAACTCCTACTCCAAGGAGGGCGCCATGCGTTACAGCTTCAATTCCCCGTCGACGCCGGTGTACGCACCGAACTCGTACGGCGGACCGCATGCCGATCCGTCGGTTGCCGGTGACGAAGGACTGTGGGCATTCGACGGCAAGGCAGTGCGCGCCGGATACATCGAGCACGCCGAGGACGGCGACTTCACGCAGGCCGGAACGCTGGTCCGTGAAGTTCTCGACGACGCAGCTCGTGAGCGCCTGGTGAGCAACATCGTCGGCCACGCCCTTGCCGGCGTCAGCGAAGAAGTTCTGCTGCGTGTCTTCGAGTACTGGAAGAACGTCGACGCAGATTTGGGCAAGCGCGTCGAAGAAGGTGTACGCGCAGGTCAGTGACCCGCTGACATGAGCATCGCCTAGGTCTACCGAATGCGGACCGCTGCAAGGGAAATCACTTCCCGGCAGCGGTCCGTTTCCGTCTACCCAACTACAGAAGCGCAAACCAATAGACGAAGCATGCGAGAAGGAATACAACGACTGACTCCATGACGACACCCCTGTTCGACGTGCACTTCTGCTGTTCGCACTCTCCATGATCCGCTTCTCGAGCTGAGAATGCTCGGGGCACAAGTTTCGCGAACCGAGGTGTTGGGCAGTCAATTCCCATGGCAATAGGTGCGGTTCTCTTCGACATCGACGGAACGCTCGTCGATTCCAACTATCTGCACGTAGAAGCGTGGTCGCGAGCTTTCTTCGAGGTAGGTCGCCCGGTCGACGCGTGGCGGGTACACCGCAGCATCGGCATGGACGGAGACCAACTACTGGAGTCCTTGCTCGGCGAAGACATCGACGGGTGCGGACCGCGAGCCAAAGAACTTCACACCACGTACTACCGGCAGTCGGCCGACCGTCTCCGAGTACTGCCGGGAGCGCGCGAGTTGATCCGCCGAGTTCACTCGCTCGGACTGCACGTGGTGCTCGCTACCTCGGCGCCGGACGACGAACTGAAGTTGCTACGCCGGACGCTCGACATCGACGAAATGATCTACGCCGCCACCTCTTCGGAATCCGTCGACGAGGCCAAACCTGATCCGGACCTGATCGAGGTCGCGCTCGCGAAGGCAGGTGTCGACGCGGGCAATGCAGTCATGGTCGGGGATGCCGTCTGGGACATGAAGGCGGCGACATGGGCGGGCGTTGTGGCTGTGGGAGTGCGCAGCGGCGGCATGTCGACCGACGAACTCGAAGGTGCGGGTGCGGCTGCCGTGTACGACGACGCCCGCGACCTCCTCGACCACCTCGACGGCAGTGTGATTTCCGAACTCGTTTCAGGCCTAGACACCGGGAGTTGATCAGTGATGGCACGATTCGGCTACACCTTGATGACGGAGCAGGCAGGTCCGAAAGAACTGGTTCGCCATGCAGTTCGGGCCGAAGAAGTCGGCTTCGACTTCGAAGTGATGAGTGATCACTACTCGCCGTGGCTGACCGAGCAGGGGCATGCACCCTACGCCTGGTCGGTGCTGGGGGCAGTCGCCCACGCCACCGAGCGAGTCGGTTTGATGACGTACGTGACTTGTCCGACCGTGAGGTACCACCCCGCCGTCGTCGCTCAGAAAGCTGCGACGATCCAGATCCTCGCGGACGGACGCTTCACCCTGGGATTGGGAAGTGGCGAGAGCCTGAACGAGCATGTGGTCGGCGAGGGTTGGCCGTCCATCGACACCCGCCAGGACATGCTGCAGGAGGCGGTGAGCATCATTCGCGCACTGCTCGCCGGAGATCTGGTGAGCTGGAAGGGGGAGTACTTCGACGTCCAGTCCGCCAGGATCTGGGATCTCCCCGAGAACCCGGTTCCGCTGGCGCTGGCCATGTCCGGAGACAAGTCCGTCGAGCGTTTCGGTCCGATGGCCGACGATCTGATTGCCGTGCAACCGGATTCGGAGCTAGTGCACTTGTGGAAGCACGTGCACGGCCGAGCATACGGATTGGCTCCCGCAGGCCGGACCATCGGTCAGATTCCGATCTCGTGGGACCCTGATCGCGACACGGCAATTGCACGAGCTCATCAGCAGTTCCGGTGGTTCGGCGGAGGGTGGTCCGTGAACTCCGAACTGCCGACGCCGGCGAGCTTCTCGGGTGCGACTCAGTTCGTGCGCAAAGAGGATGTAGCTGAAAGCATTCCGTGTGGTCCCGATCTCGATGTGATCGTCGAAGCGGTCAAGGCATACACGGACGCCGGATTCACCGATGTGGCACTGGTACAGATCGGGGGAGATACCCAAGACCGATTCTTCGACGAGGCGGCCAAGCCGCTGCTCGAGGCTCTGCACGTCGAATTGGGTTGATCGAGAAGATCAATCGAGTTCCGCCGAGTGGGCTCTTGTCGAGTCGCGCGCTACCGCCGTGCAGCCTCGCCTGCTGCGCGACGAGGGCCAGTCCCAAACCGCTTCCGGCGTCGCCCGCACCGGTACCACGAACAAATCGTTCGAACATCGCTTCGCGTTCCGAAGGCGCGATCACGGTGCCGTTGTCGTCGACGAATACCGTCGCCGAACCGGTCGCAGCCCCTGATCGGACGGTGATCTCGACTTCGTCGGCATTGCCGTGCCGAACGGAATTGGTGACGGCGTTGGTCAGCACCAGACGGATACCCGCGGGAAAGGCCTGAACCGAAAGTTCTTCCGGTGCTTTCAAACGAACGTCGACCTGCGGGTGCAGACGGCCTGCGTCAGCGACGGCGCGATCGGCAACCTCCACGAGATCGACGTCGGCACAATCCTCGGGATCGGCCACGTCACCCAGGGCTAGTGTCTCGAGGTCGGTCAGGGTGCGCTCGATCTGGCGCTGCGCTTCCAATAACTCGCCGGACAGTTCGCGCCGTTGGCTTTCCGTGAGATCGAGTGTTGCGAGAACTTCCAGATCGGTACGCATCGACGTGAGAGGTGTGCGTAGTTCGTGGGCGGAGACGCGAGCGAAATCGCGTGCCGACTCCAACGCCTCCTCGGTGCGGCTTCTATCGGTTTCGATGCGACTGAGCATGCTGTGGATTGCCTCCGACAGTTCTTCGGCTTCGCGCGTTCCACGCACCGACGGTGCCCGGCGCGAGAGTCCTTCGACGTCGAGGTTGTTGCCGATCGAACTGGTGGTCTCGGTCAATTGCTGTAGTGGCCGGACGGCTCGGCCGGTGAGGAACCAACCAAGCCCGGCCGCGGCAAGGATGGCGACCACTGCTGCAGCGGCCACTTGGAACTGCTGTTCACGGATTGCCTGTGTCAGTGGGTCTTCGGGGATGCTGACGGCCAGTGCGGCGCCGCTGTCGCCGGGCACCAGAACATCACGACTGCGAACATCGGTGGTAGCCAAGGCGCTGACGGTCGCGGCGTTGAATCCAGGGCTGACTACGGATGGTTCTGTTGTTGCAGTTGGTGTTTCGATGAATAGCGGACTCGGCGCACTCGCTGCGACGCCCAAGGTGACGGAATCGAGAGTGCGTTCGAGTTGTTCGGATCCGTTGACGCGCAGAAAGACCGCGAACGCAATTCCGATCGCGGCAATCACGATTCCGGCGGCCAGACCCGAGGCGATGGCTACGCGAGTCTGAAGTGACAGTGGCCGCTTCATCGTTCGGCCCTCAGGACGAAGCCCACTCCGCGCACGGTGTGGATCACGCGGGGCGCTCCGTCGACTTCGAGTTTCTTGCGTAGATAGGTGACAAAGACGTCGACGACATTGGTGTCGGCAGCGAAGTCGTAACCCCAGACGAGTCGCAGGAGTTGTGCGCGACTGAGTACGACACCGGCATGCTCGGCGAGTACCGACAACAGGTCGAACTCTCTTTTGGTGAGTTCGATTCGCCTACCGTCGATGTGCGCTCGATGGCCACGGAGATCGACCGTCAGCGGTCCCACCGTGATCGGATGGTCGACCGACGGGGTGGCTCGCGTCGTGCGTCGTAGCAATGCGCGCAGTCTGGCGACAAGCTCGGCCAATTCGAAGGGCTTGGTGAGGTAGTCGTCGGCGCCCGCCTCCAGCCCTGCGATGCGATCACCCACGGAACTTCGGGCGCTGAGTACGCAGATCGGAACCTCGTTGCCGATCGCGCGCAGGGCGGTCACCACGCCGACGCCGTCGAGGCCGGGCATGTTGACGTCGAGAACGAGCGCGGCCGGGCATTGCTTGTTCACCGATGACAAGGCCGATCGTCCGTCGACGGCAGTTGCCGTGTCGAAGCCCGACAATCGGAGTCCACGTTCGAGCGAATTCAGAACCTTCGCGTCGTCGTCAACGATCAGGATGCGCTCGCGTGTACTCACCCCAGCCATGGTGCCATCGGATCAAGGCCTGGGGCCTCGCTCGGAGCGAGGGCCGTCGCATTCTCATCAACTCCTAAGAAACCGACAACAGATCTGCAGTGTTGGCTTCATAACCTCGGGTTTCTCGGATGCGACCGCGCCGAGAACTCGAGAACGTTCGATCAAGGAGAACTACGATGACGCGATTGAAAGTGAACGGCAAGCGGGCCCGCCGGACCGGTGTGGTGGTGGCGTCCGTGGCGGTCCTCGGTATGGCAGTGGCGCCGGGAATCGCCTGGGCTTCCAATCCGATTTCCGACGGGTCACCGGTGGCGGTGCGGTCGATCGCGACCGCTCCGTCCGAGTTGGGTGTGGCTCCCGAAGTAGCGTGTGGTGTCGCGGCGCCGATTTCCGACGAGGAGCTGCAGAAGCTCATCGACGAGGGGAAGGTCGTGCGCGCGGAGGAGGCCGGTACGGCCGCAGTCACTATCGAAGTGCCGAGCGAAGCTGCGACATTCGTTGCGCGTGAAGGGGTGCCGGCGTTGCCGACCGTCGAATGGGCTCCGACCACCGAAGGTGTTCCGGCAGAGGTGCTCGACATGGCCGGTGTCGCTCCGCTGGAGGAAGGCGTTGCCCTGTCATGCACGGTTGCCGCGGGCTGACGAGCGAAAAAAGCTCCGCATGAACCGCTTTGACCTGGAACGGTACGGCCGTACTCAACTGGGTCTGGAGGTTGGTCAAGCCTGTCGGTAGCACTTGCTACGTTCGGGGCGGTCTCGGCGAGCATGCCGGGGCCGTCGCCGACGGCGTCATGTGTGTGGTGTCTTGCAGAGGGTGCGGTACGGCCTGATGCGGGGCGCGTTTCGAAAGGTGTTGTGTTTCATGGTCATGGGCCCCACCCACGCGATGTCCGGTGCTGCTGTGGGGTTGGTGGTTGCGGAGTTGTTGCCTCTCGACTGGGGAGGGCCCACATCCACTGCGGAAACTTTGACCTTTGCCGGAGTGTGTGCCGGAGCCGCCTTGCTTCCCGACCTCGATACCGGTCAGTCGACGGTTTCGCGATCATTCGGTCCGCTCAGCAAGGCTCTGGCCAAAGGCATCGACGCAATTTCGGTGACCTTCTACCGCATCACCAAAGGCAAGAAGGACGGCAAGCGTCGTGGTGGGCATCGGACGCTCACGCACACCGCGCTGTTCGCCGCCGGGTTGGGTGCCGGGGTCTCGGCGCTGGTTGTTCAGTTCGGGAAGCCAGCCATCATCATCACCCTGTTCTTCTGCCTCGGGTTGGCCATCCGTGGATTGGCGGGTGAATTGGCCAAGGAGAAGGGTTGGCTCGCGGTCTCCGCCGTTGCGTTGGTGCTCTCTGCCCTCACCTGGCAGTGGTATCCGAGTGAGGCTGGATCCACGGGGCTAGGTGTTGCGGTGGCCTTGGGCTGCGCCACGCACTGTCTCGGCGATGCGATCACTAAGGAAGGGGTGCCGTTTCTCGCGCCCCTGATTCCGCTCGGCGGCAAACGATGGTGGGAACAACGGCTGCCGTCATTCCTGTCCATCCGTGCAGGTGGGAACCTCGAGAAGATCCTGATCGGGCCGGCGTTGACGGTTCTGACTGCCTGGTTGATCATCAGTGCGTTCGACGGTGCCCCGGAAGCGATCTACGCGGTCTTCGCTCCGATGGTGCAGTGAGCTTCGGAAAACTTTTATTACGGAACCACTGGCATCGTAATCATATTTGTTCTACGTTCGTCCCTGACATGAACCGAGTCGGCTGACGGAGTGAGCAGTGGTGCATCAAGCAGAGCGCATGGCAGAGCACAGCTCGAGCGAAGACGGTGTGAGCCGGCGCGGATTTCTCGCAGCGAGTGCCGGCGCAGCTGCTCTCGCGGGCATTTCCTGGGCGCCGGCTGGAGCAGTTCCCTGGGGTTCGGCATCGACCATCGCGCCACCGCCCGGATTTCCGTCGGACATTCCGTTGTCACAGCAGGCGTACGCGAACTGGTCGCGAGAAATCATGCTCGACAGCGTGTGGACGGCCACGGCACGTCACAGCGACGACGTGGTCACCCTCGCCAACTGGGCGTTCGACAACGGGTACACAGTGCGTGCGAAGGGAACGATGCACGGGTGGAGCCCGTTGACGGTGGTGCCCGGCGCGCCTTCGGATCGAGTTCTGCTGGTCGATACGATGGCCAACTTGAATTCGGTTGTGGTGCAGCACGGCACGCCCGCAACGGTCACGGCGGGCGCCGGCGCCAGTATCGAAGCGATTCTGACAGCGCTCGAGCGAGAAGGGCTCGGCTGGGCCAACTCTCCGGCGATCGGTGAGCTGTCCATCGCCGGCGCGCTGGCGATCGGTGCTCACGGGGCAACCTATCCGGCGGTGGGGGAGACGATCACCCCTGGTCAATCGTATGGTTCGCTGAGCAACCTGATCACCGAGATCACGGTGGTGGCGTGGGACGAAGGCATCAATCGGTACGCACTGAAGACATTTCACCGATCGGACGTCGAGAGCACCGCCTTCCTGACCCATCTGGGTCGAACCTTCGTCACCTCCGTGACGCTGCAAGCCGGGGAGAATTATCGGCTGCGGTGCCAGAGTTTCACCGACATTCCGTGGCAAGAACTCTTTGCTGCTCCCGGTTCGCCAGGGCGTACCTACGAGAGTTTCGTCGAGAAATCCGGACGGGTGGAAGCAATCTGGTTCCCGTTCACGCAAACACCGTGGCTCAAGGTCTGGACACCGACCCCGGTCAAACCGCCGGAGTCCCGAGAGGTGAGCGGGCCGTACAACTACTTCTTCTCCGACGCGATTCCCGAAGAAGTCACCACCCCGTTGGGGATGGTGGCACAGGGTCTCCAAGCTGCGACGCCGCTGTTCGGCGCCTCTCAGTTCGGCGCTGTAGCAGCAGGATTGGTGCTGACCGACACCGACGATCTCTGGGGTTGGTCGAAAGACGTTCTGTTCTACCTCCGGCACACGACCTTGCGCGTCGTAGCCGGGGGCGGGGCCGTGATCACCAAGCGGTCCAACATCGGCCGAGTCGTCCACGAGATGACGAGTTGGCTGAACGAACGAATGACGCACTACGCGTCGCTGGGGCAGTATCCCGTCAACATGCCGTTCGAAGTGCGTCTCTGCGGTGTCGACGATGACGGCGAGGTGTTGGTCGACAGCGCCGGAGCGCCGGACCTGTCAGCGGTGCGGCCGCGGGCGGATCGTCAGGACTGGGACACAGCGATCTGGATGAACGTGGTCTCGATTCCCGGCACCGCGGGATTGCCTGCCTTCCTTCGCGAAATGGAACGGTGGATGGTCGCGAACTACTCCGGCGATTACGCGACCTTCCGTCCGGAGTGGTCCAAGGGGTGGGCATTCACCGATCAGGCGGCGTACCAGGACGACGAATTTCTCACCAGCACAGTGCCTGCCACCTTTCGTGCCGGTGGCGACGGGAATTGGGACTTCGCTCTCGCCACTCTCGACGAACACGACCCGCACCGCGTATTCAGCAATACGTTCCTCGACCGCGTATTGCCACCCAGCTGAATCTCCTACTGCGGAAGCGGTTTACGCCAACATACGTCGGTGACACGGATACGCTGATTGTTGTCACCGTTCCAATCGACGCTCAGTCCCTGAGTTCGGAGTGCGTCGGCTACCTGGCGCCCGACGGTCTGATCGGTGTGCGCGATCATGTGTGCCTTGGCGGTTTCGTCGCCGCCGCATGCAGCGGTGACCAGCGCGGGATCGAGATCGTGGGCCGGACGAAACGCACTGTAGGACAAGTAGAGATCGGACGGCTCGTCGCCGAGACGCTCCGCATCTTGCATGTGGAAGAACGTGTACGCCCACTGAGCAAAGGGATACCCGTTCTCGTCGGGTTCGGACGGCGTGCGTTCGTCGTCGATTTCGGTAGTGCCGCACTGCATGCAGCAGGTGAAGTTCATCCGGGCCACGATGCCGTTGCGTTCGAGTTCGGCGAAGGCTGCGGAGAGGCGCTCGAAGTCTCCGGGAGCCGTCCACTGGGTCTGCTCCTCGAGTCTGTGGTCCCAGACCTCACGCACTACTGCGTCGATCTGACTGCCGAGTTCGTCGTTCTCGAAGCCGCCCTCGACACAGTCTCGGGCGGCTTCGCAGATTTCGTCGAACGTCGCGAAACCTGGGACTACCAGTTCGCGTGCTTGCTCACGTACGGCGACGATGTCGGCCTCACTGAGCACCGGTGCTGACCGTGACTGTGCAGACCGTGACTGTGATGACCGTGACTGTGCTGACCGTGACCAGGGCAATCGCATACCGGCACCGTACTGCACCGATCCGACCGTCAGGCGACGTCGGCTGCTGCTTTCGTTTCCTCCTCGTTTGACGGGGCCGGCTTGTTCGGGATGAGCGCCGTGGCGATCAGGCCCACCACGACAAATCCGGCCGCAAGGTATCCGCCGAGTGTGATGCCGTGAGTCATCGCAGATTGGGCAGCGTCGGCGACGAAGGCAGTGTTCGGTGAACCGGCCAGCGAGTCGATGGCGGCGCCTGCGCTGTCGGTGACTGCCCGCGTCAACTGATCAGCCTGAGCTTGGTCGACACCGGATCCGGTGAGGTCGTTGTTCAGCGTCGAATTGAGAGTGCTGAAGAAGACCGTGGTGAGGACAGCGATGCCCAGTGCGGATCCGAGTTGGCGGAACGCGCTCTGAATGCCGGAGCCTTGACCGGCGCTCTGCTCGGGAATCTCCTCGAGCACGACGTTGGTCACCTGGGCAGTCGCAAAACCGACGCCGATTCCGTAGAAGAACAGCACTGCGGCGATAGTCCACCAGGGGCTGTCTGTCGCAGCGATGAATCCGAGGCCGGCGAGACCGAGCGCTTCGAGAGCCAGGCCGATACGGACCAAGCCCAACGGCGAGACCTTCGATGCCAGCCCGAAGCTCGCACCACTGGCGACAAAGCTGCCGATGGCAATGGGAACCAGCGCGAGCCCTGCCTGGAGGGCGCTGTATCCGAGCGTGAACTGGAGCCAGAGAGGAAGCACCGCAACGATTCCGAACTCGCCGAGTCCGATGATCAGCGTCGCGATGTTGCCGTTGCGGAACGACGAGATGGAGAACAACCGTACGTCCATCAGTGCCCGCGACGGATCGGCGCTGCGGGTGAGCATGGTTTGACGGTAGGCGAACGCACCGAGCGACAGAACGGCGAGAACCAGCGCTACCAGAACCGGCGACGGTCCGCTGGACCATGAAAGACCGAACAGATCGAAGGGTTCCTTCGTGGTCAGCCACCCGTACGTTCGTCCCTCGACGAGGCCGAAGGCCAGCAGGCCGAGCCCGGCGATGGACAGTGCTGCTCCGGTGGCGTCGATGCGCCCAGCGGTGCGGGGTGAGGGCGCGATGAACAGCACTGCGCCGATCAGAATGAGCGCAGCAAGCGGAATGTTGATCCCGAATGCCCAACGCCATGAGGCATGTTCGGCAAGCCAGCCGCCGAGCAATGGGCCGAGGGCGGATGCAGCGCCGATGGTGGAGCCCCAGACCGCGAAGGCCTGGCCGCGCGCCTTTCCGGTGAACATCGCGTTCAGAAGCGACAGTGACGTGGGCAGGATCATGGCCGCGCCGGCGCCCTGCAGGAAGCGCGCCAGGATGAGCAGACCGCCGTTCGGCGCCAGTCCGGCCAGCAGGCTCGTTGCGCCGAACACGACGACACCGGCGATGAAGATACGACGGGCGCCGACCAGGTCGGCAACTCTGCCGACCAGAAGCAGGAGTGCCGCGAACACGATTGCGTAGGACTCTTGGATCCATTGAGCCTGAACGGAATTGATCCCGAGATCTTCGATGATCGAGGGAACTATGACGTTGACGATCGTGGTGTCGACGACGATCAGTGCCACGCCGAGTGCAATGGCGATCAGGCCCAACCACTTGCGGGTGGTGGGTGAGATGTTCACGAATAAACCTCCATTGTGAAGTAACTTTATCATGAAGGTATATTTGAGGCGGTAAGTTGTCAACGTGCGCGCTGGGTTCGACCGGCCGCCGTCTGGCACAGGAAAGGTGGGATCACCGAGGTGGAGGCACCGCGCGACATCTCCGTAGAGCGGGAGCGGCTGATGGACGAATTCCGCGCGTACGGTGGCACGTTCACCGAATTCAGCCATCGATTCGCGTCGTGGCTCGGCCTGCATTCCACCGACGCGACTGCCTTGATGGAAATCACCGCTGCCGAGGAGAAGGGGACGCCGCTCTCACCCGCCCGCCTCGGAGAGCGGATCTCGCTGACGTCGGGTGCAACCACCGCGTTGCTCAACCGCCTGGAGAAGGCGGGACATATCGTCCGGACCCGAGAGAATGCCGACCGGCGAGTGGTCACGCTGCACAGCAGTGCGCATGTGCAGGACCTGGCGGACGAGTTCTTCGGGCCCCTTGCCGTGCGACTCGACGCCATGATGGCGAAGTACCCGCCCGAACTGCTCAGTCGATTCGAGGAATTTCTCGTCGACCTTCACTCGACGATGAACGAACACCTCGAGCAGGACAACCGCTGAACAAAGAACGCCGCTCGACTCCGGAGAGTCGGGCGGCGTTCTTTGTGCCGGTGACGGCTACTTGCCGAGCTTGGCCTGCAGGTCGTCGAGAACCAGGCCGGCACCTGTCGGGCCGAGGCCCAGGAACCAGGTCTCGTCGCTCACCTCGGTGGCGCGTCCTTCCTTGACTGCGTCCATGCTGGCCCACAGCGGTCCGGCAACAACCGTGGTCTGGCCCGTGTCGGCGGGATTTCCGTAGCTGGAGTAGAAGATTCGGTCACCCTCCGCCTCGGTGATCGTTTCGGGGCTGACCTCGACGGCCAGTTCGTCGATGTCCTGGATCGCCGGGCGGGGCAGGCCGACGTCCTTCAAGATGACGCCGATGAACGACAGATTGCCGTACAGGCGCAGCTTCCCGGACATGAAACGAACCAGTGAAACGGTCGGGGAGCCGTCGATCGACTCACGTACCTTGTCGGCGTGCTCTTGGTAGTCGTTGAGAACCTGCTCAGCCTTGGTCTCCTCGCCGAGTGCGTCACCGGCAAGGAGGAAGTTCTCCTTCCACGGAAAGCCGGGGCGGATGCTGAAGACCGTCGGAGCGATTGCCGCGAGTTGCGGGTAAAGCTTGTCCTGGCGCAGCTTGCTGCCGAGGATCAGATCGGGCTGCAGTGCGGTGATCGCCTCGAGGTTGAGGTTGTTGGTCGTGCCGACGTCGGGGACACCGACCAACTTGTCCGCCAGGTACGACGGCTGACCGGCGGCGCTTTCCGGGCTGGCGATGCCGACCGGGGTGATCCCGAGCGAGAGAACCTCGTCGAGTTCACCGCTGTCGAGGACGACGACGCGGGTCGGCTTGGCCTCGAGGGTGGTCTCGCCCAGGGCATGGGTGATGGTGCGAGGGAACTCGCCTGGCGCGGCATCGCTGCCGAGCTTCGCGGTTTCCGTGTCGGCGGTGCTGAACAGCTTGCCGCCGGTCGCGACATCGGTGTTGCCGTTCGCGTTGCCGCCGGCGTCGGACGAGCCGCAGGCCGTAGCGGCAAAAACAGTCGCCAAGGCAACCATGGCGACCCGGACCGACGTGCGGCTCCGGAGAGTGGTGCGTGAGTGCATTAGGCTACCCTACCTTTCGGCTATCGGGCTTGGTCAGGGAGGTATCCGCACCGTTGACGCCAGGTGAGCGGCGCGTCAGGTCTCGCTCAGCGGGACCGCTACGCAATTCGGACTACAGGGTGCGACCAACGTGTTAGCTTCGCGAAAGACCTGTACTGGTAAGCGAAGACGCGTGTAGTGAGGATTTCGATGACCCTGAACATTGCCGATCTGTTCGAGGCCGTTGCCGATGCGATCCCCGATCGAGTTCCCTTGATTCTGGAAGACGTGCGATTGAGCTACGCCGAACTCGAACTGCGATCGAACCGACTCGCTCATCATCTGCAGTCGGTGGGCGTCGAGCCTGGGCAGCACGTCGGTATTCACATGCGTAACTGCGTCGAGTACGTCGAAGCGCTCCTGGCTTGCTTGAAGATCAGAGCGGTACCGATCAACGTCAACTTCCGCTATACCGATGCAGAACTCCTGTACATCTACACCAACTCTCAAATGGTGGCACTGCTGGTCGAAGAGGAATTCGCGCCGACGGCATTGGCCGTGGTTCCGCAGTGTCCGGAGATCACCCACGTGTTGATCGTCGGCGAAGACTACGAGAACGCCCTTGCCGCGCAGACTGATACCCGCGACTTCGGCCCTCGCAGCAACGACGACCATTTCATCATCTACACCGGCGGCACAACCGGAATGCCCAAGGGTGTGGTGTGGCGGCACGAGGACTTCTTCTTTGCCGCCCTGTCCGGAGCGAACCTCAGCGGGCCGCCGCGTCGTAGCCTCGAAGAGGTTGTGGATGCAGCTGTAGCGAACACCAATCCAACTGTGCTGCTACTCATCCCGCCGCTCATGCATGGAGCCGCAATCTATTCACTGCTCACGGCATTCCTCATGGGAGCGCCCCGAGTGCTGACCCGCAGCTTCGATCCGATGGAAGTGTTGCGACTGGTCGAGGCCGAGAAGATCACCGGAATCACCGTCGTCGGCGACGCAATTGCTCGGCCGATCGCCGACGCCATCACCGCAAGCGAAGGGCGCTACGACCTTTCGACTCTCCAACTGATCGGGTCGGGTGGCGCGTTGTTCTCCCCGAACCTGAAAGCAGAACTGACAACCCGACTACCGGGGTTGGTGATCAAGGATGCATTCGGTGCTTCGGAATCCGGCAACGACGGCGTCGTCGAATTCGGTGAGGACGGTTCCAAGCGAATTCGATCCAACCCCAACATGATTCTTGTGGACGACGAATTCCGTCGCATCGAACCAGGCTCGGACACAGTCGGTTTCATCGCCCGGGCCGGCCATGTTCCTGTTGCCTACTTCGGCGACCCGGCCAAGACTGCTGCAACTTTTCCCGTCGTCGACGGGGTTCGTCTGGCGGTACTCGGGGACATGGGCACGATGGAAGCCGACGGAACCATCGTGCTGCTCGGGCGCGGTTCGATGTGCATCAACTCCGGCGGCGAGAAGGTCTACCCCGAAGAAGTGGAGCAGGCACTCAAAACTCACCCGGCAGTTTTCGACGCTTTGGTGGCGGGTGCGCCCGACACTCGATTCGGTGAGAAGGTCGCCGCGGTGGTGCAGGTTCGACCGGGATTCGAAGATGTTGCGACGGAATCATTGTCGGAGCATTGCCGCACCCACGTCGCCGGGTACAAGATCCCCCGCTCGATCGTGCTCGTACCAAGCATCCTCCGCTCGCCCAGCGGTAAGGCCGACTACCGTTGGGCTCGCGAAACCGTAGCGGGAGTGTGAGCAGGTAGTGGTTCCGAAGCCTGTATTGGTACTAGTGGGGAGTACGCGTGACTGGGAATGATGCAGGTTCTGGGCATGTTTTTGTCGTCCGAGGACGTCTCGAATCAGTGGACTGGGATGCGGCTGTCGTATCGACGAGCGGCAGCTTCGTGCCGCGTGAGCATTGGTGGCCGGTGCTCGGCCTAACGAGTCCAGTGGAAAGTGCACCGGCCGGGGGCAACCGGGTGCGCTCTTTCCCGAAGGAGGGGCGGCCGGCGTGGCTGTTGAACGTCGCTTCTCGGATATCAGTGTCCTGGCTGGTGGACGGCGTGTACGAGGTCCTCGACGCGATTGCATCTGCCGATATTCAGCCTGGAGGCCGTCGAGTCAAACCACTCATCGCTTTGCCGACCTTCGGAGTCGGTCTAGGTGGGCAGGGGATGGTTCGTGGCCACGTCATCAAGGCGTTGATCGAGGCTGCGGTGGAATGTGCCGACAAATACGACTTCGACATCGCATTCGTAGTTGCCAATGCTGCCGATTACGCCGCGTATCAATCGATTCGGCGGGGACATTTATCGAGCGCTGGTATCCCTCCACAGGTCCAGCAATTGGCAGATAGGCTGCAAGCTGGTGAAGCCTCCTTGTTGTTGGGTGCGGGAGTCAGCATCCCCGCCGGATTGCCGTCGTGGGACAGTCTTCTCGAGGCAATACGGCAGAAGGAACTTCCGGGTGTGAGCAGCGCGGAATTCGCTGAGCTCAATGTCCTCGACCGTGCACAACTTCTGTCGAAGGAGTTGCAAACGGAGGACGACGGATCGAACGAACTCGGCGAACGTGTTGTTCAGCTGACTGGCTCCGATATCAAACCAACGCTGTCGCATTGTCTTCTGGCGTCTCTGCGAGTCACGAAAGTTGTTACGACCAACTATGATTCGTTGTACGAACGCGCATTTGAATCAGCGCACGGCGAAAACTCGGTCGCTGTATTGCCGAGAGAAGAAGCTCGCGCGGGGGTTCCATGGGTACTGAAACTGCACGGAGATGTGGCTGACTCGGCCAGCATCGTCTTGAGTCGCCGGGATTTCGTCAGATACGACGCAGAACGACGTCCGTTGGGCTCGATCGTTCAGTCTCTCATGGCAACCGGACATCTCATCGTTGTCGGAGCATCTATGACAGATGACAATGTGCTTCGTCTTGCGCATGAAGTATTGGCGCTCGATGCACGGAACAAGCGCCCACGAATTTTGGGTACCGTCATCACGCTGCAGCGAGACGAGATTCGAACTGCTCTGTGGAAGAACGACTTCGATTACGTTGCTGTTTCAGATTCTTTCGATCAGCGTGTGGCTGCACGCGACCTGGAGATATTCCTGGACAAGCTCGCGACCTTGACCAGTGTCGACGCTCCATATTTGTTGGATACAAGATACAAGGGGTTGCTCGAAGGGGGAGAAATCGATTTGGCAGAAAATTTGCGGGCGGCCGCCGACGCCATCAGATCTTTGCCGCACGAGCACCGAGAGCGATGGAGCAGCCTGGAAGCAGTTTTCGACGAACTAGGTGCTACTCCGTGGTCGCCATCTACAGAGGGAGATCAGAGGGTTTCCCGATCGCGGTCTCAACGACGTTGAATTCGGCTGTCACAGCTGCGCTCAATTCGGCTGTCACAGCCAGGGCTCGATCGGCTTCTTCACCCACATGATCTTCTCGTCCGGATGCTCACGCCGAGCTTCGGGACGGTCTGGGTTGGCTGCTGCCCACACGGCTTTCTCGTCGAGCAGTCCGGCCGCGATCGTCCAGGTCTCCCGCGTGCTCGGCGGATTGGCGCCCGCCGCCCGCGCAAGCTTGCGCAGCCGATCGTCGGGCATGTCGAGCAACTCTGCACTACTGATATCGCGATCCCAGGCGAACTTGGCAAGACCGACAGCTTTCTCACGTCGGCTACGGCTCGCCATGTCGTTGTGCGCGAAGTCTGGTTCGGATGCCACGGCTTCACCTTATCGTCAACGAAATCGAGGCCCTCCCGCGTAAGCGGAAGGGCCTCGATTTCTGTTCTTCACTGTCGGGGTGGCGGGATTTGAACCCACGACCTCTTCGTCCCGAACGAAGCGCGCTACCAAGCTGCGCCACACCCCGTGTCGAACCTCGGTTAGCTTACATTACCGAGTCGACTGACATTAAATCCGCAGGTCAGTTGCGTAGAACCGACGCTGGAGACTCTGCGGAACTGTGTGCGGAGACATGCTCCGGTTCGCGCCTGGTCGCCGGAACCAAAGTCAGCAGAGTTGCCTCGGGGCGGCAGCAGAAGCGTGCCGGAGCCCACGGCGAAGTGCCGATGCCTGCTGAGACGTGCAGCTGGGTGTGTGCGCCCCACTTCGACGGTCCCTTGACCCGGGATCGGTCGATCTGGCAGTTGGTGACCAGCGCGCCGTAGAACGGAAGGCACAGCTGACCACCGTGCGTGTGGCCGGCGAGCACCAGGTCGTAGCCGTCGTCGGCGAACCGGTCGAGAACTCGAGGTTCGGGTGAGTGCGTCAGGCCGAGCTTGAGCTGGGCGACGGGATTGGGTGTTCCGGCGACGGTGTCGTAGCGATCGCGCTTCAGGTGCGGATCATCGACGCCGGCGGCTGCGATGCGAATACCGGCCACTTCGAGTTCGCGGCGCACGTGGGTCATGTCCAGCCATCCACGTTCGGTGAACGCGGCCCGCAGATCGCCCCAGGGGAGGGGATCGCCGGTGATGCGCTTGTCCTTGTTGAAGATGTAGCTCAGTGGATTCTTCGGTTTCGGAGCGAAGTAGTCGTTGCTGCCGAAGACGAACAGACCCGGCCGAGCCAACAGATCGCCGAGCGCCTGGACCACTGCCGGGACGCTGCGCTGATGCGACAAGTTGTCTCCGGTGTTGACCACGAGGTCGGGGTCGAGGCCTTCGAGCTCACGCAACCAATTCTGTTTCAACCGTTGGTTCGGCATCATGTGCAGGTCGCTGAGATGGAGGACCCGCAGCGACGACGAACCGGGCGCCAGGACTGGCATCGTCACCTCACGCAGTGCAAATGCATTGCGTTCGATGCCGGATGCGTACCCGATCCCTAGTGCAGCGGCGCCCGCGGCACCAAGTGCGGTGCGGGTCAGATTGGTGCGGAACTGGGAAGACACCTCTCAAGGATACGGGTGTGGCGTTCTTCTGCGTCGCTCTCGCCGCCTTTTACAGCTATTCCACAGAGAATTGTGTCCGGGCGGAGGTAACTATCGGCACGCTCGAAACGCCGAGCGCGTAGCGTTTCCACCATGTCCGACACGACACCATCGCTCAAAGCCACCCTCCGAACCGACATGGTTGCATCCATGAAGGCGAAGGATCCGCTACGTACAGCCACCCTTCGGATGCTCATGGCAGCCATCCAGACCGAAGAGGTTGCCGGTAAGGAAGCACGGGTCCTCACCGACGAAGAAATCATCAAAGTCCTTGCAAAGGAATCGAAGAAGCGCGGCGAATCGGCCGAGATCTACACCGAGAACGGCCGCGGTGAACTTGCCGCGAAAGAGCGCGCCGAAGCTCAGATCATCGACGAGTACCTGCCGACGCCGTTGACCGACGCCGAACTCGTCGACGTCGTCGACACCGCCCTCGCTCAGGTGTCCGAGGAGCTCGGTGAGCGTCCGGGTATGCGTCAGATGGGCCAGGTCATCAAGGCCGCCAGCGCGCTGGCCAAGGGCAAGGCCGATGGCGCACGTATCTCTGCAGCAGTGAAGTCCCGCCTGTAGAAGCGCGCCACCGAAAACCGAAAACGGCCGCGAACTCCGAGTCACTCGGAGATCGCGGCCGTTCTTGTTTTCAGGGCCGTCAGTTTTCAGGGCCGTCAGTTCGGTGGGGTCCCCGCAGGCGGTGCGGGTTCGCCTCCCGGCGGAGTCGCATCCGGGGGAGTCGCGCCCGGTGCCGGAGCTGCTGGAGCTGCCGGGGATGCGGGTGCTGCCGGAGCCCTTACGGACCCGTCACTGATGTAGATCGTGACGGTCGAACCCGGGATCGCGGACCCGGACGGCGAAACTCCGGTGACCGTTCCCGCCCGTGCTCCGGATGCCGTGGTCACGGAATTGACCGTGAAGCCGGACGCCTGCAACCTCGACGTCGCCGCCGACTGGCTCAGGCCGACAACCTCGGGAACCTGGCCGTTCTGTGATCCCCGTGCGTACTTCTCGTCGATCGGGGGCAGCGAAGTGGGCCCGAAGTTGTTGGCGACCGGGTTCATTGCCGCGAACCAGGATCTCGCCGGTTCGGTACCGCCGTACAGGTTGCCGCTGTAGCAGGGGCGTAGCGGGCTCGAGCAGATCTCGCCGGGCGTCGGGGAGTCGCCGAAGATGTAGACGGCCGCAGCGAGGTTGTTGGTGAAGCCGAGGAACGCCGAGGACTTGTGGGTCTCGGTGGTACCCGTCTTGCCCGACATCGGCAGGCTCCATCCGGCACTGCTTGCAGCACCGGCAGACGTACCGGCGCCGACGTCGTCACGGCTCATGGCGTTGGCGAGTGTGTCTGCCAAGCCGGGCTCGACGACCTGCTCACAGCCCTGCTCGGTGACGGCCACCGGCTTGCCGTAGCGGTCGAATACCGAATCGATGGGACTCGGCGGGCACCACTTGCCGTGCGAGGCGAGAGTGGCCGCGACGTTGGAGAGTTCGAGCGGGTTGATCCAGGTGGGGCCGAGGGTGAACGAACCGAGGTTTTGTTCCTTCTGGAAGTCGGCCATGCTGCGCTCGTCGAAGCCCGAGGTGTTGGGATCGGCGTACGAGCGCATGCCGAGGCGGACAGCCATGTCGACCGTCGGCGTGACGCCGGTCGCCTCGATGAGCTTGACGAAAGCGGTGTTTGGGGACTGTGCCAGGGCGTCGGTCACGGACAGTGTCGGCGGATAGTTGCCGGCGTTCTCCACGCAGTACGTCGAGACCGGGCAGCCTGCCGCACCACCGCTACCCATGCCCTTGGCTTCGAAGCGCTTGGGCACGTCGAGGGTCGCGTTGATGCCGAGGCCCTTCTCCATCGCCGCAGCGGTCGTGAAGATCTTGAAGACGGAACCCGCACCGTCACCGGCAAGGGAGTACGGCTGCGCCTGGACGGTTTCGTCGGCGTCGGCATTGAGTCCGTACGTGCGACTGCTGGCCATCGCGATGACCTTGTGTGAATCCTGGCCCGGCCTGATCACGTTCATCACGTTCGCGATGCCGTCGAGGTTGGCGCTCGCGTTCGCGTTCAGTCCGGCCTTGGTGGACGCCTGGACCTGCGGATCGAGAGTGGTCTTGATGAGGTAACCACCCTCGTTGATCTGGTCGCGGGTGATTCCGGCATCCGAGAGGTACTTCAGTGCGTAATCACAGAAGAATCCGCGATCGCCTGCAGCGATGCAGCCGCGCGGCAAGTTGTTGGGGGTTTCGAGGACGCCGAGGGGCTCTTCCTTGGCTGCACGGAACTCGTCGGCACGATCCGGAATGTTCGTGATCATGGTGTCGAGCACGGTGTTACGACGCTCGGTCACGCCCTCGACGTTCGTGTACGGGTTCAGCGCGGAGCTGGACTGAACCATGCCGGCCAGCATCGCGGACTGCGGAACGGTCAGATCTGCGGCGTCGACGCCGAAGTAGGTCTGAGCCGCGTCCTGAATGCCGAAGGATCCGTTGCCGAAAGGTACGAGGTTGAGGTACCGGGTGAGGATCTCGTCTTTCGTGAGTTCCTTGTCCAGCGTCAGCGCCATCCGGATCTCGCGGATCTTTCGGGCCGGGGTGGTCTCGATGGCAGCGCGGCGCTCGGCATCCGTCTTGGCCACGACCAACAGTTGGTAGTTCTTCACATACTGCTGATCGAGTGTCGACGCGCCCTGCTGCACTTCACCGGTCGTCGTGTTGGTGAGGAAGGCGCGCAGCGTTCCCTGCCAGTCGACGCCCTTGTGGTCGGGGAACCGGCGGTCCTCGATGGAGACGATCGCCAACTTCATGTTGTTGGAGATCTTCTCGCTCGGGACTTCGAAGCGTCGTTGGTCGTACAGCCAGGCAATGGGATTGCCTGCCGCATCGACCATGGTGGACACCGCGGGGACCGTGCCTTCGACCAGTTCGGCCGAGACGTTGTCGACGGTATCGGCAGCGCGATTGGACGCGAATCCGAATCCGCCGGCCACCGGGAACATCACCCCTGCGACCAGGACACCCGCCAATGCGGAGCTTCCGGCGAGCTTCGCCACTGTTTTTGCAATCGACACGATCTACAGAGTACGTGTGCCCACCCATTGGAACCGGTTTCAGTGTTTTGCGGGTGTTCAAAACCTCCTGAACACGCGCTTTGTACTGCCGTACCAAAAAATGCTCCCGACCGTCTTGCGTTAGGGGCGTTCTTTACCTAAATTGTGATCAGTGTGATCGACGTAACACTCGATCACGAATGTGTCTCAGCTTTCACGTGCTACCGCGAGACGGCTGAGATGGTGCGCTGCTCGCCTCATGGCGACGGTCAGACTTTGTAGAGGGGACCCAGAATGTACACAGCCACCCCGAGTAGCCGTTTGGACATCGAGCAGGCCGAGGCACGAATTGCCTGGGTAACTCAGGCGCGATGCCGCGAGGTCGATCCCGACCAACTTTTTGTTCGTGGCGCCGCACAGCGCAAGGCAGCCACCATCTGCCGTCACTGCCCGGTCCTCATGCAGTGCGGAGCAGATGCTCTCGACAACCGTGTCGAGTTCGGTGTGTGGGGCGGAATGACCGAACGTCAGCGCCGTGCACTGCTCAAGCAGCACCCCGACGTCGACTCCTGGTCCGAGTTCTTCGAAGACCAGCGCCAGCATCACTCAGCAGTCTGATCCAGGTCGATCGGGGGATCAGCCCTTACGAGTGAGCTGATCTCCCACCGCGCGCAGCGCCTCGAGGTCCGAGACCTCGAACGGTAGCGACGGAACACCGATCAGCGGCACCCTCGGGTGAGCTGCGGTGAATCGACTCAGCAAGGCGATTTCTCGCTTCGCGATCACTGCCCGATGGGCATGGATGCGGAGAACGGCTGCGGTGAGGGCCTCGGCCTCGGTCGCATTTTCCTTCGCTTCCAGTTTGTCGGCGGCGGTCACCGCATGATCGGCAGGCAGAGCCGTCAACGTCGGGTGAGTGCGGTTGAGAACCAGACCGGCCAACGGCATCGAGTCACCCGCAAGGCGATCGACGAAGAACGCCGCCTCACGGAGAGCGTCTGGCTCGGCCGCTGCGATCACCAGGAAATGAGTCCCCGGCTGACGCAGCAACTCGTAGGTCTTCGTGGCGCGTTCACGGAAACCGCCGAACATCGAGTCGAGCGACTGCACGAATGCCGATGCATCCGAAAGCATTTGGCTTCCCACGATGGTCGAGACACCCTTCAGGGCCAATCCCATCGCGCCGGCCACGAGCCTGGTCAGGCCACGGCCGGGTGCCGAGAGCAGCCGGATCATCCGTCCGTCGAGGAATGTTCCGAGCCTCTGTGGAGCGTCGAGGAAGTCGAGCGCATTGCGCGACGGCGGGGTATCGACGATCACCAGATCCCACGCGTCGTTCGACGCCAGCTGCCCCAACTTCTCCATCGCCATGTACTCCTGCGTTCCGGAGAACGATGTGGCAACGGTTTGGTAAAAGGGATTCGCCAGGATCTGCTCGGCCTTCTCAGGGCTCGAATGCTCGATGACCATCTCGTCGAAAGTCCGACGCATGTTCAGCATCATCGCGTGGAGTTCGCCCGTGGCCTCGGGACCCAGCTTCACCGGCTGCGGAGTGTTGTCGAGTTCGGCCACACCCAAGGCCTGTGCGAGGCGACGGGCCGGATCGATGGTGAGGACGACTACGCGTCGGCCCTCTTCGGCTGCCCGCAACGCCAGCGACGCAGCCGTCGTGGTCTTGCCGACGCCACCTGCGCCGCAACACACCACGATTCGGGCCGTCGGGTCCTTGATGATCGCCGAAATATCGAGGGCAGGAGCTGCGCGTCGGCCGGTCCTGGAACTGCCGACCGTCACGTTCTCGGTGGTCTCGGTCATCACACGCCCTGTTCCGTGAGGTATTCGGCCAGCTCGTAGAGCCCACCGAGATCGACGCCGTCGGCGAGTGCGGGAAGTTGCACCCGCGCGCCGTCGATCTCGCGGAGCTTCTCCGCACTGGATTCTTGAGCTTCGAGCACCGACGCGTGCTCGATCGTCTCGGTGAGCAGGCCGGCGAAGTCGTCGTCGGACAGATCGATGCCGACATCGGAGAGCGTCGACCGGATCGAAGCTGCATCGATGTTGCCGGCTGCAGCACCGGAGAGTTGGTCTTCGGGCAAGAACCTCGGGCTGGCGCGGTTGACGATGATGGCACCGAGGTTGAGGTCGTCACGCGCCAGTTCTGCGGCGGCGTCGGCGGTTTCCTGAACGGGCAGCGCTTCGAGAAGCGCAACAAGATGTACGACGGTCTCCGGCGAGTGCAACAGCCGAACGACGCCTTCACTCTGCGAATGCACCGGGCCGCCCTTGGCGAGGTCGGCCATCGCCTTGGTGACGTCGAGGAAGCTGCCGATCCGCCCGGTCGGGGGAGCATCGACGACAACGGCGTCGTACACGCGTTTGCCGGTTCGATCGGTGCGGATGACGCACTCCTTGATCTTGCCGGTGAGCAGAACGTCGCGAAGGCCTGGAGCGATTGTGGTGGCGAATTCGATGGCGCCGAACTTACGCATCGCCCGGCCGGCGAAGCCGAGGTTGTAGAACATTTCGAGGTATTCGAGGAACGCGGTCTCGATGTCGACGGCCAGAGCCATCACTTCACCGCCACCTTCGGCGGCCGCGACCTTGGTCTCCTGCGGTGGAAGCGGTGGTACGTCGAAGAGCTGCGCGATTCCCTGGCGGCCCTCGACCTCCACGAGGAGAACGCGCTTGCCGCCTTCGGCCAACGCGAGCGCCAACGCGGCGGCAACCGTGGACTTACCGGTTCCGCCTTTACCTGACACAAAGTGCAGGCGGGCCTTCGTCGCAGACTCGGGCCAGGTCCTGCTCAGCTCATCTTGGGATGCAACCACACCGCGAGCCTATAAGTCTGGGGCCGAAGATGTACGCGGGATAGGCTCACCGCATGAGCGAAATAACTTCCTGGGAATACACCGTGACTCCGTTGCTGGTCCACAATCCGAAGGCAATTCTCGACAACTGGGGTGTCGACGGCTGGGAACTCGTCGCCGTCCTGCCGAGCGCGTCGGGCGAGCAGCACGTCGCGTACATGAAGCGTCCGAAGGGCTGAATCACATGGCAGAGGCAACACAGACCTGGTCGGAGCGTCTCGCCGAACTGGGCATTGCACTTCCCGCCGTCGCGGCACCCGTCGCTGCGTACGTTCCCGCGGTTCGCAGCGGCAACCACGTGTACACGTCGGGTCAGCTCCCGTTCGTCGACGGAAAACTGGCGCTGACCGGCAAGCTCGGCGCGGGCGTGTCGGATGAGGACGCCAAGGCCGCGGCTCGCACCTGCGCGCTCAACGCTCTTGCTGCCATCGACGCCCTGGTCGGCATCGACAACGTCGTTCGCGTCGTCAAGGTTGTCGGCTTCGTGGCATCCGCCGAAGGATTCACCGGCCAGCCCGGCGTGATCAACGGCGCATCCGAGTTCCTCGGCGAGGTGCTCGGCGACGCCGGTATCCACGCCCGTTCGGCAGTCGGCGTGGCAGAACTTCCCCTCGGCTCACCCGTCGAGGTGGAACTGATCGTCGAAGTTCGCTGATGTCGACGGTCCATCCCGCCTACGCGCAGCTACGCCGCGTCACCGACATCGCTTCGGTCTTGCTCGAGAACAACCCGGGCATGATGACGCTGGACGGTACGAACACTTGGATTCTGCATGCTCCGGGCAGCGTCGAGTGTGTTGTCGTCGATCCAGGCGACAACGACGAGGAACACCTGCAACGTGTCGCTGGTATCGGTCCGGTAGCGCTGACCTTGATCACGCACCGGCACTACGACCACACCGGCGGGGTGGACCGTTTCCACGAATTGACTTCGGCTCCAGTGCGTTCCGTCGACCCTACTTTTCTTCGCGGGGGCGCTTCGGCGCTTGTCGACGGTGAAGTGATCGAGGTAGCGGGCCTGAAGTTGCGGATCCTCGCGACGCCGGGTCATACCGCGGATTCGGTGTCGATAGTCATCGAGAACGATGCGAGCGTGCTGACGGGCGACACCATTCTCGGCCGCGGCACGGCAGTTCTCGACGACTCCGACGGCGATCTGGGGGACTACCTCACCTCGCTGCGATCGCTGGCCGCACTCGGCGAAGGACTGACGGTTCTTCCCGGGCACGGTCCGGACCTGCCCGATCTGCAGGCGATTTCGCAGCAGTACCTCGCCCACCGCGAGGAGCGTCTGGATCAGGTGCGGGCCGCTCTGTCGACGTTGGGGGAGTCGGCCTCGGTGCGCGACGTAGTCGAACACGTCTACTCCGACGTCGACCCGAAGCTGTGGCCGGTCGCGGAGAAATCCGTCAACGTGCAGTTGGCGTATCTGCGACGCTGCGACGCTGAGGCGCTCGGCGCCGACACGAAGAGCTGAGTTGTGTGGCCGAACTGCCGCCATCTATGCCGATCGAGGTATAGCTGGCGGCAGTTTTTGCATTTGTTTGATATGGGTCACGGGCCAATAGTTAGTCCATGACCTCACAATGCGACGGATGGATCCGCAATTACGTGGACGGCTCCTATGTCGAACCCGACGAGTCGTCGAGCTTCGATCAGGTCGACCCAGCAACCGGCCGTGTTCTCGCCCGGGTCCACGAGGCCGACAAGGCCCTGGTCGATCGGGCCGTGACCTCTGCCAGACGTGCTCTGGACAACGGTTGGGCCGATACGCCGGTTCGAGAGCGGACGGCTCTGCTGCGACGCGCTGCCGACCGGATCGAGGAGCGATTCGAAGAGTTCGTCGCCGCAGAGATGGCGGACACCGGCAAGCCGATCACGCAGGCACGCGAACTCGACGTCGCGCGCGCCCTGACGAACTTCCGCACCTTCGCCGACATCGTCGCCGCGGCGGGACAGGAATCGTTTGTCACGGATCTCGCGGGCGGCAAGCAGGCGCTGAACTACGCGATCCGCAAGCCGCTCGGCGTCGTCGCCGTGATCGTTCCGTGGAACCTGCCGCTGCTTCTCCTGACCTGGAAGGTTGCGCCCGCGCTCGCGTGCGGAAACTCCGTGGTGGTCAAGCCCTCCGAGGAAACCCCGGCGACTGCGTCGTTGCTGGCCGAGGTGCTCGAAGAGGTCGGCCTGCCTGCCGGCGTCTACAACGTCGTCCATGGATTCGGTGCGAACTCGGCCGGCGAGTTCCTCACCACGCACCCCGGTATCGACGGCGTCACCTTCACCGGATCTTCGGCAACGGGTTCGCATGTCATGAAAACCGTTGCCCCGCGGGTCCGTCCGGTCTCGTTCGAGCTCGGCGGCAAGAACGCCGCGATCGTGTTCGACGACGTCGACATCGACGAGGCTCTGACGGGTCTGACCAAATCGGTGTTCACCAACACCGGCCAGGTCTGCCTGTGCACCGAGCGGGTGTACGTGCACCGCAGCATTTTCGACGACATCGCCGGTGGACTCGTCGAGCGGGCAGCAGGACTGCGTCTGGGCGACCCGACGCTCGATGCAACGACGACCGGACCGCTCATTTCGCAGGCACACCGGAAGAAGGTACTCGACTACTTCGAGATCGCCGAGCAGGAAGGCGCGAAAGTGCTGACCGGCGGCGGTATTCCGGACCTCGGACAGGAACTGTCGGGCGGATCCTGGATCGAACCCACCCTGTGGACAGGCTTGACCAACAAGGATCGCGCCGTGCGTGAGGAGATCTTCGGACCCGTCGCAGCACTCATTCCGTTCGAGACCGAAGCCGAAGCGATCGCCCTCGCAAACGACACCGAGTACGGCCTTGCTGCCTCCGTGTGGACCAACGACCTGCGCCGCGGACACCGCGTCGCGCAGAAGATGAACGTCGGAATCTCCTGGGTCAACACGTGGTTCACCCGCGAACTGCGATCTCCCTTCGGCGGCATGGGCCTGTCCGGCATCGGACGTGAGGGCGGCGAGTCCTCGCTGCACTTCTACACCGAACCGACGAATGTATGTGTGCAACTGTGAACATCGAAACCGCAAAAGTTTTCCAGAAATGAGCGAGGCGTGATGACAGCCCCCGAAGACACCGTATCCGCGCTCGCGCGTCGCCTCGACGACGCTGCGCAGACGCGCACCGACACCCCGAGCCTCGCCGACGAACACACCATCGACATCGACCAGGCCTACCGGATCCAGAACGAACTCCTCGAACGGCGCACCAGCCGTGGTGAATCGATTGTGGGCATCAAGCTCGGCTTCACGAGCAAAGCGAAGATGGCGCAGATGGGTGTCTCCGAAGTGATCGTCGGTCAGTTGACCGACGCGATGTGCGTGAGCAACGGCGGCGAAGTCGACCTGAGGACGTTCATTCATCCCAAGATCGAACCCGAAGTGGCATACCGCTTGTCGAAGGACGTCGATCTCGACGATCCGAACGTCGACATCGAAACCTGCGTCGACGCACTGGCTCCCGCAATGGAGATCATCGACTCGCGGTACCGCGACTTCCGCTTCACCTACACCGACGTCGTCGCTGACAACACCAGCGCTGCCGGGTACGTGATCGGGAGGTGGCTGCCGCTACAGAACGTCGAAGACCGTTCCGTACGTATGGAAGTCGGCGGCGAGACGGTAGTCGGTTCCACGTCGGCCATTCTCGGCGATCCGGTGCGAGCTCTGCACGCACTGCTCGACATCGCTCGTCGACGCCGAATCCCGTTGCGCGCCGGGCAGGTAATTCTGGCCGGTGCCGCCACAGCAGCTGTGCGACTCGACGAGGGCGTCGCACAGTGCACGATCGACGGACTCGGAACCGTCACGGTGAAAGGTGTGAAGCGATGAGTGGGGCGCAGGTCATCGAGAAGCTGGCGAAGCCGCGCGGAAAGTTCCCCCACGTCAAGGTGGTCGGCGATTTCGTCTATGTCTCCGGGACCAGTTCGCGTCGACCCGACAACACGTTTGTCGGCGTCGAGGTCGACGAGATGGGGACCACGGCGCTCGACATTCGGGCGCAGACGCGTGCCGTCATCGAGAACATCGCGGCGATTCTCGCCGAAGTGGGTGGAGAACTGAGTGATCTGGTTCAGGTCACCTCGTACCTGGTATCGATGAACGACTTCGGCGGATACAACGAGGTGTACGCCGAACTGTTCGACGAAAACGGTCCGACGAGAACGACTGTGGCTGTTCACCAGCTGCCCCACCCTCACCTGCTCATCGAAATTTCCGGCGTGGCGTACGTGCCCGCCTCCCGACGCTCGGCGTCCGAAGATACGGAGAATGCATCATGACCACGATTCCTCCCGTCATCGACTTCAAGAAGTGGATCGACGACAACCGCCACCTCCTGCAGCCGCCAGTCAACAATCAGACGATGGCGCTCGGAGACGATTTCATCGTGCAGGTCGTCGGCGGCCCCAACCAGCGGACCGACTACCACCTCGATCCGTACGAGGAGTGGTTCTACCAGCTCGAAGGCGACATCCACGTCAATGTCATGACCGAAGACGGTCCTCAGCGCGTCGACATTCGCGAGGGTGAAACTTGGTTGCTGCCAGGAGACATTCCGCATTCGCCGCAGCGTCCCACCGCGGGCTCGATCGGCCTGGTCATCGAACGCGTCCGCAAGGAAGGCACGCTCGAGAAGTTCCAGTGGTACTGCCTCGAATGTGATCACAAGATTCACGAGGTCGAACTTCAGGTGCGCGACATCGTGGCCGACCTTCCGCCGGTGTTCGTCAAGTTCTACGAGAGCGAAGAAGCCCGCACGTGTGACAAGTGCGGCACGCTCCATCCCGGCAAGGGCTGAGCTATGAGCAACCTGATCGACATCCACACCCACTACGTGCCCAACGGGTGGCCGGATCTGACCGAAGACGCGGGGCCGCAAGCGCCGTGGCTGAAGGTCGAGTCGGAAACCGAAGCAATGATCATGATGGGCACCAAGGAGTTCCGTCGCATCCAGTCCGATGCCTGGGACGCCGAGGTGCGGCTTCGGGACATGGATGCCGACGGCGTGCAGACGCAGGTCGTCTCACCTACTCCGGCGTTCTTCAACTACGGCCGGAGCGGTGAGCAGGCAAGTCGCATTGCACGGATCTTCAACGACCTCGCACTCGAGATCGTGGAGCCGGCGAAGGATCGGTTGATTCCGTTCTGCCAGGTGCCTCTGCAAGACACCGACGCAGCGTGCCGTGAGTTGGAGCGGTGCATCGCGAACGGGCACCGCGGTGTCGAGATCGGCAATCATGTCGGCGATCTGGACCTCGACAGCGAGGGGGTGGTGACGTTCCTGCAGCACTGCGCGTCGCTGGACGTGCCGGTATTCGTGCACCCGTGGGACATGGCCAACTCTCCGCGCCTCGATCGCTGGATGGCGCAGTGGCTCACTGCGATGCCGGCCGAAACGCACCTGTCGATACTCGCACTGATTCTCGGTGGGGTGTTCGACAAGATCGACGATCGTCTCAAGATCGGATTTGCGCACGGTGGTGGATCTTTCGCGTTCTGGTTGGGCCGGATGGAAAACGCCTGGCACGGCCGCAACGACATCATCGGTACGTCGCAGTTCCCGCCTTCGCACTACCTGGGAAGGTTCTACGTGGATTCCGTCGTCTTCGACGAGCGTGCGCTGCGACTGTTGGTGGACACGGTGGGGGTGGACCGTGTGATGGTGGGTAGTGATTACCCGTACCCCTTGGGGGAGCGTCCGGTCGGTGAGGTGGTTCGCAAGAGTGAGTTCTTGGACGATACTGCGCGCCAACTGATTTCGCGGGGGAATGCCGAACGCTTCCTGGGTCTCGTCTGAGGCCCCGGCTATACCTTTTCCGGTATGGCGGACGGTGAATTCGGCATTTGTGAGTCATGTCTCGAGCGAGCACAATTCCAAACACAACGATCGACGACGCTCGTGATACCGACAATCCCGAAGACGGGGTCGGTGACTACAGACTTCATCGTCCGCCTGCCCCATCCAATCGATAGGTTCCGCGATGTCAGACAAGATATCCAACAGCACTACGAGCGACGGAAAGCCGTTGCCGGAGAAAGCGGCCCGTAGCCGCGTTGCCATGGCAACCCTGGCCGGCACAACTCTCGAATGGTACGACTTCTTCCTCTACGGCACAGCTGCCGCGTTGATCTTCAACAAACAATTCTTCCCGAGCCTGAGCCCCACGGCCGGCACGCTGGCTGCCTTCAGCACCTTCGCCGTCGGGTTCATTGCACGGCCGGTGGGTGGACTCGTGTTCGGGCACTTCGGTGACCGGATCGGGCGCAAGGCCACGCTCGTGGTCTCATTGGTGATGATGGGCGTCGGGTCCACACTCATCGGCATCATCCCGAACTACGACTCCATCGGTTTCTGGGCGCCCGTCCTCCTGGTGGCAATGCGCGTCGTTCAGGGCATCGGTCTGGGCGGTGAAGGCGCCGGAGCGACGCTCATGTCGATGGAGCACGCGCCGGCGGGGCAGAAGAATCTCTATGCAGGTTTCCCGCAGATGGGCACACCCGCCGGACTGGTTCTCGCCAACGGCATCTTCCTGACGACCAACGCCGTGATGTCGGACTCGGCATTCGCTTCGTGGGGTTGGCGAATCCCGTTCCTGCTCAGCTTCGTTCTGGTGGCGATCGGTCTGGTGATTCGCCTGCGCGTCACCGAGTCGCCGTCATTCGCCGGGATCATGGAGAAGGGCGAAATAGTCCGCTTCCCGCTGCGTGAGTCGCTCAAGGTCGGCTTCCCCCGTTTGTCTCTCACGCTTGCCGCGTGCTTGGCGAACTCCGCCGTGGCGTACGCCTTCATGGTGTTCACCCTGTCGTACGGAACTCAACATCTGGGCTACGACAAGCAATTCCTGGTGCTCAGCGTGACCGCGGCAGCAGTCCTGTGGTTCCTTTCCATCCCGTTCTGGACAAAGATCGCCGACAAGTACGGGCGTCGGCACATGTTCATCGGCGGATCAGCTGCAATCCTGTTGTGGTGCATCGTGTTCTTCCCGCTCCTCAACACCGAGAACAAAATGGTCGCAGTGATCGCGTTCCTGGGCATGGGCCTGATCGTTCCGGTCACACATTGTGTCCAGGGCAGCATCATCGCCGATACCTTCCCGGCCAAGGTCCGCTATTCCGGCTCGTCTCTGATCCTCCAGAGCGGTGCGATTCTCGGCGGTGGACTGGCACCGATGATCGCCACGGCTCTGCTCGACGCCACCGGATCTTCGGTCGGTGTGACCTGGTATCTCGCCGGGGTGTGCACGATCAGCCTGGTCGGCGCCATCGCACTGTTCAAGATTGTCCCCGATTCGTCGCGGGGCTTGGAGCACGAGGAGATTCGCGTCTCCGAAAACGCCTGAGTCCTGGTCGATCCGACATCGGCCCGTTCCCTCCAGAGGGAACGGGCCGATCGGCGTTTCACGGTCGCATGAGCTCAGTTGCAAAGGACTCCAGCGTCGCGATCAGGGCCTGCGCGGACGGACTCGACGTGCGAGTCGCCGACGAGGTGATGCCGACGCTGTGCCCGATCGGATCGAGTGTGATGGACAGGGTGGTCAAGCGCGCGTCGTCGCGGGGGATGAGGCTCGGTAGTACCGCGATCATGTCGGTCTCGACCAGTAGCTGACGCACGGTGAGGAAAGAGGTTGCCTCGACCCGATTTTCGGGCAACGGCAAGCCGTTCCGGGCGAAGAACTCCTCGAGTTCGCGTCGGAGCACTGTCTCGACCCCGGGAAGGATCCAGGGGAAGCCTCGTAGTTCTTCGAGTTGGACGTCCTCGCGGTGAGCGAGCGGGTGATCTACGCGGGTGACGAGTTCGACGGATTCGGCGTAGAGGTTCCGTCTTGTCGCGGTGTCATCGGTAGGTGAGGTGAGCCGGCCGACGATCAGGTCGATTCGGCCCGCTTCCAGATCGGTGAGCAACTGCTCTGGCGTACCTTCGCGCACGACGACGGTGAGCAACGGGTGGTGAACCTTCAGGCGCGCGATAGCGCCGGGAAGCAGCACGTTGGATCCGGCGAGATGTGTTCCCACGATGACGGTTCCGCGATTGGCGTCGGCAAGTTCGACGACGTGCCGCCCGGCTTCGGTCAGCTGCGCGATCACGGCCCGTGCATGAGTTGTGAAGGCCTCGCCGAAAATGGTCGGGGTGATGCCGCGTGGGCCGCGGTCGAAGAGCGAGACACCGAGAATGGACTCGATGTCGTGCAGACTCCGAGTCGCGACGGGTTGCGTGATGTGAAGTGCGGCAGCGGCGCCGACCACACTGCCCTGACGGCTCAATGCGTCGACGAGCAGGAGATGGCGGAGTTTGAGTCGCCCGTCGAGGAGCTTGGGCATGTCCATGGAGCAATCCTAGACGGGATTTCTCCGGGTGGGTAGGCGCCCGAAGTTGCTCAGGAGAAGGTGATTCCGATCGATTGGGACGAGGCGTACTTCTCCCAGGTTTCGCTGCTGTCCGGACTTCCCGTGTGCGCAAACGACGTCCAGTGCCGGCGTATCCGACGGCCCAGTGCGTCGATGCTCTGCCAGTCGCTGCTGCCCAGCATCGGTGAGCCCTGCCAGGACTGCTCGGTTCCCAACACGAAGGGTAGTTCTATGCAGTGAGTTGCTCCGAAGACGTCGTCCGTCGGTGCCCAGTCGAATCGGTACGTGTACACCGACGCGCCGGCCGCTGTGAAGGTCTCGGCCAGCTCCATTGCCGGTTCGGCAAACATGTTCTGTGTCAGTGCCTTTTCGGCGACGTGTTCGGGATCGGGTACTCCCGCTACGTCGCGCACGAAAGCAGATCCCTCGTCTCGGGTGTATCCCACGATGACGTCAGGCGCTGTTTCGAAAGTTCGGATCACCGGTTCCAGTTCGGAGATCGGCGCGAAGGGCGGTTGCACGACATTGGGGGACCACCGGCTGAACTCGACAGCCGTGCCGCGGAATGCGTCGAGAATGTGGGAGAGCGGCGCGGTCCGAGGATCTCCGTCGAGCAGTCGGGCAAACGTCTCCCCGTTCTCGATCGCGGCAGCCTGCGTGAAGTTGAGGTCCGGCCGTGGAGTGCTCTGCAGAATTGCTCGATGGAACAGAGTTCGAGAGTTGTTACTGCTCAACAGATTCACAATCGAATGAGCGCCGGCCGACTGCCCGAACACGGTGACCGAGTCGGGGTCGCCGCCGAATGCCTCGATGTTCTCGCGCACCCACTCGAGCGCTGCGATCTGATCGTGGACCCCGAGATTGCCTTCGCTGACGCCGTCGAGGAGGAGGTATCCGAGCACGCCGACGCGATAGTTGACCGACACCACGACGACGTCGCCCTCGGCTGACAAAGCGCCGCCGTCGTACCAGGGGAGTGAGCCGCCGCCACTGGAGTACCCGCCACCGTGAAGCCACACCATCACCGGGCGATGACCGGTCAGCGACGGGGTTGTGACGGTGACGGTGAAGCTGTCCTCGCTGTGCTCCGGTTCGGGGAGCGGTGGCCCCATGATGCGTTCGAGTCGTGAAGGTGGTTGGGGGAAGACCGTTCCAAGCGCTGTGGCGTCGAAGACGTCGGAGAACGGTTCCACCGGTCGCGGCTTCTCGAAGCGCGGTGCGCTGGCGTAGGGGATCGCACCGAAGTAGTAGGAACCGTCACGCTTTCGGCCGCGGACCTTCCCCGAAGGGGTGGATGCGATCACCGTCTCGAACGAGGGCATGGGTTCCTTTCTTCTTGTGCATGCTTTTTCGAGCATGCCAGGTGGATGCCGCGGCACAAATGCCTTTGTGGTCGTGCGGTATGCGTTACGGCGTGAGTGCCTGTACCAGTCGATCTTCGAGTCGCGTCGTCACTCGGCTGTATACGGAACCGTCGTCCAGGGCCCGGGACATCACGATCGCCCCTTGGATCCCGGCCACGGCTTCTTCGGCGAGTCCGATGGAATCTTCGGCACCGACGAGTGCCGCCTCGAGAGCCGCTGTCCATTCGTCGAAGTATGTTCGCACCCTGGCGCCGAAGCGGTTTCGCTCTTCACCGAGTGCAAATGCGCCGAACAGGCAAATGCGTTGCCCTGACCGAAAGTAGTCGCCCGCGGTAGCGAACATGCTCTGGATGCGCTGCCTCGGTGGAACCGATTCTGCTCGAAGAGGTTCGAAGACCTCGCTGCGAAACCATCCGTCGACCTCGTCGAGCACCGCCTCGGCCATCTCTTCCTTCCCGCGCGGAAAGAAGTTGTAGAGACTGCCTTTGCCCAAACCGGTGTGTTCGGTGATGACGGCCAGGCTTGCTCCGTCGAACCCGTAGGTTCGAAACACGTTCGCGAGAGCGGGAATCGTGTCCGAGCGTTCAGCTACCTGTCTGGCCATGGATTCATCCTTTCATCACAGACCCAACTCGCTCAGGCCCGGATGATCGTGCGGGCGTGGTCCGGTCGGATCCCAGAAGAACTTTCGCTCGGACTCCTCGATGGAAACGTCGTTGATGCTGGCATGACGGTGGTGCATGAGTCCGTCGGCGTCGAATTCCCAGTTCTCGTTGCCGTAGGAGCGGAACCACTGCCCGTCGTGATCGTGCCACTCGTACGCGAATCGCACTGCGATGCGGTCGTCGCTGTGTGCCCACAACTCTTTGATCAACCGGTAGTCCAGTTCGCGGGTCCACTTCTCGGTCAGAAGTTCGACGATCTCGGATCGGCCGGTGACGAACGTCGACCGATTACGCCACCAACTGTCCGGCGTGTAGGCCAGCGACACCTTGTGCGGATCGCGTGAGTTCCATCCGTCCTCGGCGAGGCGGACCTTTTGGACGGCAGTTTCGTGAGTGAAGGGCGGAATCGGTGCTCGGACGGTCATTGCGGGGCCTCTCGATCAGATATGTACCTATCGGTACAGACTTTACCGATAGGTACAGCAAGAGTCCAGTGAACGACTTCGGCCGCCCCCACCGAAGCGGGAGCGGCCGAAAGAGTCGAACAGGAAGAGCTAGCGCGCGCGACGAGCGAGGCGCTCGGAATCCGAGATCAGGACGCTCTTGCCTTCGAGGCGAAGCCATCCGCGGTGTGCGAAATCAGCGAGCGCCTTGTTGACGGTCTCGCGGGAAGCGCCGACGAGCTGGGCGATCTCTTCCTGCGTGAGGTCGTGAGTGACGCGCAGGGCGCCACCTTCCTGAGTGCCGAAGCGCTGCGCGAGCTGCAGGAGCGCCTTGGCGACACGGCCGGGAACGTCCGTGAAGATCAGGTCGGCCAGGGTGTTGTTGGTACGACGCAGACGGCGGGCGAGAACGCGCAGAAGCTGCTCGGCGATCTCGGGGCGCTGCTGGATCCATGCCTTGAGAGCGTCGCGGTCCATGCTCACGGCGCGAACCTCGGTGACGGTCGTAGCCGTCGAGGTGCGGGGGCCGGGGTCGAAGATGGACAGTTCGCCGAACATGTCGGACGGGCCCATGATCGTCAGCAGGTTCTCGCGACCGTCGGGTGAGCGTCGACCGATCTTCACCTTGCCGGACACGATGATGTACAGGCGGTCACCGGGTTCACCTTCGTTGAAGATGACATGTCCACGGGGGAAGTCGACGGGCTGCAGCTGCTTTGTCAGCGCCGCTACCGCTGAGGGCTCGACTCCTTGGAAGATGCCGGCTCTTGCCAGGACGTCGTCCACGTGCGCTCCTTGTTGGGATTTGTTCGTTTGTGGTGTCATTTTTGCGCTATCTATCTTTGTACCCTCGCTGCGCACAAACCGTCGTACACAGGCTCAGCCCTCATGAGTGAGACACTGTGTCCAATGCAATCTGTGTTCAATGCAACAGGTACGGCATCGAAGTCTACGTCCCGTTAGCTCGCGACGAGTGATTGATGCCACGTAAGAGCCGAAAATTCTTCCGGAATCCGCTGCGGTGACTACTTTGTATGGCCGTCAACTTGCCCGTTGTGTCCGGATTTCGCCCAGGCTGGCGCTCTCGGGAGCCTCCGACTGACGGCCCTTACGCTTCCGGTGGAAGCGGGCGAACGCATGGGGAAACCCATCGCTTGCCAGGCGGGCGACGTCGTCGTGACTTGCCTGGTCGAGGAAGTCTTCTACTTCATGCTCTTGGACCGAGAGCCGACGCAATCGCCCTTCGACTCGTTCCATCGCCAGGGCAAAGAGCATAAGCAGTAGCGGAAAGAGAATTACTGCGAGTCCTTGCATAGGGGGAAGTAAACACGTCGAAGGTCTCAGAATCGACACGACGGAGTCTCCACTCATGTCGTATCCGTACAGTTGTCTGAGTGCAGACCACCCCGACAGGCAGTTCAGAGCAGCGGAAGAAACCGCGTTCGGGGGGTGCGCGGAAGGAAGAATCACACCTCGGATTGGTACGCCGGGCGCGTCGGATGAATCGTGAGCTCGCTGTGGCTTTCCCACACGTGTACTGCGAACTCGACTTCACGACTCCGTTGGAACTGGCAGTGGCGACAATCCTGTCGGCGCAATGCACCGACGTCCGCGTCAACATGGTCACGCCGGCACTCTTCGCCCGTTATCCCGACGCAAAGGCATACGCGGAAGCCGATCGGACCGAACTCGAGGAGTACATCCGCTCCACCGGCTTCTACCGGAACAAGACGACGTCGCTGATCGGACTCGGTCAGGCGCTACTCGAACGCCACGACGGGCAGGTCCCGAACAAGCTCGAAGATCTGGTGAAACTCCCAGGCATCGGACGCAAGACCGCGAACGTCGTGCTGGGCAATGCCTTCGACATTCCGGGAATCACCGTCGACACCCACTTCGGTCGGCTCGTGCGTCGGTGGAAGTGGACCGAGGAAGAAGATGCCGTCAAGGTGGAACACGCCGTCGGGGCACTGATCGAACGTAAGGAATGGACTCTGCTCTCGCATCGCGTGATCTTTCACGGCCGACGGGTCTGCCACGCGCGCAAGCCCGCATGCGGTGTGTGTGTTCTGGCCAAGGACTGCCCGTCGTACGGGCTCGGCCCGACCGACAAAACCGAGGCCGCGGCCCTGGTGAAAGGCCCCGAGACCGATCATCTGCTCGCCCTGGCAGGGTTGTGATCGCCGATGACAAGTGCCGGAAGATGGTCTCTCGCTGCGCTCGTGGTCGTCGCGGCTCTCGTCGTGGCGATCTGGCCGCGCGGAGGAGACGACACGACGCCCACCTCGACGGGCCCGTCCTCGTCCGCGTATCAGCCGCCGACGTTCACTCCGTCGTCGGAATCGCTCGATCAACTCCGTAGCCAGGCGGCTCTGGCTTCCTGCCCGACTCCGACCGGCGAAGCGCCTGCCGGCTCGGCTCTCGCCGGAATCACCCTCGACTGCGTCTCCGACGGAGCGCCCGTCGACCTTGCCGCAGCGGTGGGCGGAAAGCCGACTCTGCTCAATCTGTGGGCGTACTGGTGCGCGCCATGCGCCGAAGAGCTTCCGTACCTTCAGGAATTCGCGGAGCGCGCCGACGGCAGCATCAACGTGCTGACCGTGCATTCGGATCCGAATCAGGAGAACGCTTTGACGCGACTCATCGACTACTCGGTGCGTTTGCCCGGCGTCCAGGACGGTGACGGCAAGGTACGGATCGCAGTGGGCGCACCGCCGGTGCTGCCGGTGTCGGTGCTCGTGCGCGCGGATGGAACAGTCGCCAAGGTCTTGCCCCAACCCTTCCGCAGTGCGGACGAGATCGCCGCCGCTGCGGCGCAATATCTGGGAGTCGTCGTATGAGTACACCGGTTCCCGAGTGGTTGCGCGCTGTCGCCAGCACCCAGCCCACCGATCCCCATCGGATCAACCCCGTCCTCGAGCGTCGCGCGCCGCGCGGCACCGTGACGCGTCCGGCCGCGGTGCTCGTGCTCTTCGGCGGACCGCGTGAGGCCGACCCTCTCGCCGTCGGCGGTTTGCCGGAGGGCGCAGACGTCCTGCTGACCCAACGGGCGTCGACGATGCGTCAGCACAGCGGACAGGTCGCATTCCCGGGCGGCGCCGCCGATCCGGGCGACGACGGCCCCGTCGGCACCGCGCTGCGTGAAGCGCAGGAGGAGACCGGGCTCGATCCGAGCGGAGTTCAGCCGCTCACCGTGCTGCCGGAGATCTTCATCCCGCCGTCGGGTTTCGACGTGACGCCGGTGCTCGGCTACTGGGAGCAGCCGACGACGGTGGGCATTCAGGACGAGGGCGAGGTCGGACGGGTGGCCAGGGTGCCGCTGCGCACGTTGCTCGACCCCGACAACCGGTTTCAGGTTCGACATCCCCTCGGGTACCAGGGCCCGGCGTTCCGCGCCGACGGCATGCTGGTCTGGGGGTTCACAGCAGGAATCCTCGCGGCGCTGTTCACGGTGTCGGGCTGGGAGATTCCGTGGAACTACGAGGACGTGAGAGACCTGGACACAGCGCTGTCCGAGTTCGGTGAAGGTGTCGAGGATTCGGCGGTGCCGCGATGACAGGTTCTCGTTGGGTGGACATCGCCATCGTTCTGGTCGCCCTCATCGCGGCCACGTCCGGATGGCGTCAGGGCGCGGTGGCGTCGGCGCTGGCGTTCGTCGGCGTGATCCTCGGTGCCGTCGCCGGGATTCTGTTGGCGCCGCACCTGCTCGTGCACGTCACCGAAGGCAAGCTGCGCATCCTCGCGGGCATCTCGCTGATCGTCGTGTTGGTCATCATCGGCGAGGTCGCCGGCATGGTGCTCGGACGCGCGGCGCGCAGCGGAATGCACAGTCCGACGGCGCGATCCGTCGACAGCGTCATCGGTGCGGGTCTACAGGCGGTGGCTGTCGTGGTCGCGGCGTGGCTGCTCGCGATTCCGCTCACTTCCTCGTCGCAGCCGAACATTGCCGCCGCTGTTCGTGGTTCGGACGTTCTCGCCAGCGTGGACGAAGTGGCGCCGCAGTGGCTGCGCCGCATCCCGACCGAGTTCTCGGCGCTGCTCGACACCTCCGGCCTGCCGGACGTCATCGGCCCGTTCGGGCGCACGCCCATCACCGAGGTCGAAGCACCCGACGCGAGCGTTCTCGCCAGTCCGTTGGCGGCGCAGTTGCGTCCGAGTGTTCTCCGCATCAACGGCGTCGCACCGAGTTGCCAGCGCGCGCTCGAGGGATCCGGATTCATCGTCGCCCCCGAACGCGTCATGACCAACGCCCACGTGGTTGCCGGAACCGAGAGCATCACCGTGGACACCATGGAGGGCGCACTGCCCGCGCAGGTGGTTCTCTTCGACTCCGCCGTGGACATCGCGATTCTGGCGGTTCCCGGATTGGACGCGCCGGTGCTGCCGTTCGCTCCGGAGCAGGCTCGGACCGGTGACAACGCGTTGGTGCTCGGCTACCCCGGCGGTGGTCCGTACACGGCCAGCGCAGCCCGCGTTCGTGAGGTCCTCAACCTGAACGGGCCGGACATCTACAAGGCCGGAACCACCCAGCGTGAGGTCTACACCGTCCGCGGATCCATCCGACAGGGCAACTCGGGTGGACCGATGGTCGACGATCAGGGGCGGGTCCTCGGCGTCGTGTTCGGTGCTGCCGTCGACGACAGTGACACCGGATTCGTCCTCACCGCGCAGGAAGTCTCGCGCCAGTTGAACGCGGCTGCCTCGGCATCGACGCCCGTACCGACGGGCGCGTGCATCCTGTAGCGGTCACTTCTCCGTAAGGAGGAAGTCCCCGAGTTCGCGATTGACGCGCTCGGGGGCTTCCTGATGCGCGTAATGACCGACTCCGGCAATGGTGCGCAGTTTCTCGCCGGGAGCCCAGTGCTTGTCGCGACGCACGGTACGGGTGAGCACGTACGGGTCGAGTTCGCCGTGAATCTGGACGATCGGAATGCGAAGAACCTGATCCATCAAACGCATGAAACGTCGGCCCTCGGGGCGGAGCTGGCTGCGGAAGGCCCAACGCTGGTACTCCAACGTGGAATGCGCGACGCCCGGGATCCGGATCGCGGACCGCATCTTGCTCATGACGTCTGCGAATTCGGGTTGCTGCGGCCAGGTGGGGCCCGACCGCGAGCGAACCAGACGCTCCACTTCGGCGCCGTTGTCGGCCGTCAACCGACGTTCCGGGCGTAGCGGTACCTGATAGGCCAGGAACGAGGGCAAAAGCGCGCGGCGCTGATAGGGGTCGCGGACGACTGCTTTCTTGAGCGCCATCGGGTGTGGAGACGAGATCAGCGCGATCGACCGCACCAGGCGTGGATGCAGGAGCGCGGTCGCCCAGCACACCAACCCGCCGTCGGCATGACCGATCAGCGTGGCCTTGCCGTAACCCATCGCACGAATGAGGCCGGCTACGTCACCGGCGAGCGTCCAACCGTCGTAGCCGCGAGGGGGCTTGTCGGAATCGCCGTACCCACGAAGATCCATGGCGACGACGCGGAATCCCTGCTCCGACAGTGCCGTCAACTGATGGCGCCAGGACCACCAGAAATCGGCGAATCCGTGCAACAGGACCACCAACGGAGCATCCGGCTCCGCGTCGCCTACCTCGACGACGTGAAACCGGATGCCGTTGGCGTGAATGTCCCGGTGAATCCAGGGGCCGTCGAACCTGACGGTAGATGGATCTGGGGCTGCCACTTTCGATCAGACTCGCTACCGGCGCGCGTTGAAATCGACCGACGGCTTTGCGTCGTCATGGCTGCCGGGGATGACGTTCTTGGCCTGCTTGAGCGATTCGATCGTCTTCTCCGGAGCCCTCAGCTTGCGCACGCGCAGATAACCGAGCAGCGCCAGAATCGCGGTGGTCACCACCATGATCAGGAAGACGATGAGGAACGCCAGCCAGCGCGGCACCCAGGTGTCGAGCATCTCGGCCAGGAAGAAAAAGAAGAAGAACGAGCTGAACAGCAGAACCGTGAAGGCCAGGATGAAGAAGACGCTGCCCTGCAGACCCTTCTTGACCTCGCCCGTCACCTCGGCCTTGGCAAGTTCGACCTCGGCGCGCACGAGGGTGGAGACCTGTGCGGTCGCGTCCTTGACGAGGGCCCCGATGGTGGCCTCGCCCGGCGTGCGGGCGTCCACATCGGTGAGAGGGATGGAAGAGACCGTGTTCGGTACTCCATCTCCGGTGAAGCGCTGGCTCTCTCCGTTGGTCAAGCTCACTTGTCGACCTCTCCAGGTAGTTCTCTCGCGTCCGTGGCAATGGCGGAAGCGTCGTCTCGAGCCGCATGAACTCGTCCACGTCGCCACAGCAGCGCTGATCCGATCAGCGATGCCACCAACGATGTCACGAGAACTGCGGCCTTCGCTATCTCGGCCTCGCTGCCATCGCCGACCCCGTCCAATGCGAGGTCTGCTACAAGCAGGCTAACGGTGAACCCGATGCCACCGAGAACTGAGAGGGCAAACATGTCTCTCAATTCCAGTGTCTTGGGTTTGGTTGCTATCCCCAATTTGATCGCGAGCAGGGAAATTCCGAAGATTCCGACGGTTTTGCCGACCAGAAGGCCGACGACAACCGATTGCCCGACGGGGTCGGTGAAAATGTCGCCGAGCACCGCCGCGTTGATCGGAACACCGGAGGCGAACAGTGCGAAGACGGGGACACAGAAGCCTGCAGAGTAGGGCTGAATACGGTGCTCGAGACGGCTACCGGGCGCGTACTCCTCGTCCGGATCGCGCCTCACCCGGGTGAGTAAGCCGAGCGCGACGCCCGCGAGTGTGGCGTGTATCCCCGCTTCGTGCATCGCGTACCAGGTCAGTAGTGCCAGCGGGACGTAGAGGAACGGCGTCGTGATGCGTTTGTGTTGGGCGTAGGCGTAGGCAGCCAGGGCTGCGGCCGCGGTCAGCAGCCACAACATCGCGAGGGAACCGGTGAACAGTACGGCGATGAGGATGATCGCGAGCAGATCGTCGACGACGGCCAGGCTGAGCAGGAAAACTCGGGCGCTCGCCGGGATCTTCGAGCCGGTCAGCGCGAGCACGCCGAGGGCAAAAGCGATGTCCGTCGCGACGGGAATGGCCCAGCCCTTGTCCATGCCGGGCGTGCCGAAACCGATGGACGCCGCGATGATCGCGGGGACCAGGACGCCGCCGCACGCCGCGATGATCGGGAGCATCGCGGCTTTGCGGTCCGCGAGTTCGCCGACCACCAGTTCACGTTTGAGTTCGAGGCCGGCGACGAAGAAGAAGACGGCAAGCAGTCCGTCCTGCGCCCACGTGCCCAAGCTGAGGTCGAGATGGAGTGCGGACGGACCGATCTGGAAGTCACGTAATGCGATGTAGCTCTCACCGAAAGGAGAGTTCACCCAGATCAGAGCGAGGGCGGCAGCGATCAGGAGGATCGATCCGCCCACCGTTTCGGTGCGGAGGTAGCGGGACAGTTCGGAACGCAGGGTGGAGATCACGCGTGGGGACGACCTTTGTTCGTGCAACCGAATTCGGATGCAACAGACATGAACGTGATCGACGTTGTGACGCATCGAATGCACGTGCCGACCAGACTTCCCGGCTCACCTTTACGGAATTTTATCGCGGATTGCCCGCTGAGCCGAATTCGCGAACCGAATTTGCGTCGGAAAACCCCGCGGGTGTTCAATTCCTACTGATTGGGACACTATCCCACCAATTGGACATCTTTCGTATAACGGCGCAGGAGCATGTTTTGAGCACGTCAGTCAGTGAGAATCCACCCAAGCCGGAGGGCGGCGACGCAGATACCGTCGCCGGAGTGCCGCGCAGCCGAATCGTGGTTGCCAGCATGGTGGGTACGTCCATCGAGTTCTACGACTTCTACATCTATGCAACAGCGGCAGTATCGGTGTTCCCGCACCTGTTCTTCCCGAAGGGCAACGACACCACCGCGCTTCTCGCGTCGTTGGCGACGTTCGGACTCGCGTTCGTCGCCCGTCCCCTCGGTTCGATTCTCTTCGGGCACTTCGGTGACCGCGTCGGACGCAAGGCAACTCTGGTCGGCTCGCTACTGACGATGGGCATCGCGACCTTCCTCATCGGACTGCTGCCCACTTATCACCAGATCGGACTGCTGGCCCCGGCGCTGTTGGCGCTCATGCGTTTCTGCCAGGGCCTCGGACTCGGCGGCGAATGGTCGGGCGCGGCTCTGCTCGCGACCGAGACGGCCAAGGAAGGCAAGCGGGCCTGGGCGGCGATGTGGCCGCAACTCGGTGCGCCCATCGGCTTCTTCATGGCCAACGGACTGTTCCTGATCATCACGTTGTTCATGAACCACGACAATTCCAGCCCGGACCTCGAGGGTGCCTTCCTGAGTTGGGGATGGCGAATTCCGTTCCTGCTCAGCGCAATCATGGTGATGATCGGCCTGTACGTCCGGCTCAAGCTCGAGGAAACCCCGGTGTTCGCGCGCGCAGTCGAGCGCGGCGAGAAGGTCAAGACTCCGGTGGCCGAGGTATTCAAGACCAGTTGGCGTCAGCTGATCATCGGTACGTTCGTGATGCTCGCGACGTACACGCTGTTCTACATCATGACCACCTGGGTTCTCAGCCACGGAACCGGCAAGACGCCGGCCGACGGTGGAACCGGTGCGGGCTTCAAGTACACCGATTTCCTTGTCCTGCAGTTGATCGCAGTCGTGTTCTTCGCTGCCGCCGTGCCGGTCTCGGGTTGGCTCGCCGACCGTTACGGGCGTCGTATCACCTTGCTGATCATCACCGGTCTGATCATGGTGTTCGGCTTGACCTTCGGTGTCTTCCTCGAACCGGACGGAATGAACGACGGTCGCATGTTGGCGTTCCTCATCGTGGGCATGCTGCTCATGGGTCTGACCTTCGGCCCGATGAGTGCCGTTCTCCCGGAACTCTTCCCGACCAACGTCCGCTACACGGGCTCGGGAATCGCGTACAACACGGCCAGCATTCTGGGCGCAGCGGTGGCGCCGTTCATCGCCGTCTACCTCGCGAAGAACTACGGCGTCGGTTGGGTCGGCATCTATCTTCTCGTAGCGGCGACGCTGACTTTTGTCGCGCTGCTGGTCATGCGTGAGACGAAGGGTGAGTCGCTCGACGATGTAGGGGCATAACCCTGCTGTGCGCCTTTATTAACCCCCGGCGGTTAATAAAGGCGCACAGCAGTTGTCAGGGAAGCTGAGCAGGCAGGACATGCTCACCGGTCTTGTCGGTGCTCAAGGCCAGGGAGCTGATGTACTGCTTCTCGCCGTTCGGACCGGGAACGTTCGACGCGAGCATGTCGGGACGCTCGAATTCGATTCCGCTGACGCAGCACAGAAGCGTTTCACCGGAAGGGTTCCCGTACTCGTCGAACATCGGCAGATCGATGCCGTCGTCGGTGCGTCGTAGGTAGTACTTTCCCTTGGTGGCGACGGCCAGGACCGGCGGCATCACCAGCGCGATGACGATTGCGACGATCGGGGAGAACGGCTTGATCGCCGAACCGAAAGCGCCGAAGAACACCAGGATCGAAATGCCCGCGGCCAGCAGCATCGACACGAAGCCGACGGGGTTGACGTCGTAGAGCATCCCGCGTCGGAACTCGGGGACTTTCGGGGAGAGCTTCAACCAGTACTTGTTGATCGCGATGTCCGAGGCGACGACCACGACCCAGGCGATACCGCAGTTGGCGTAGAACCCGAGGATCGTGTTGAGGAAGTCGAACATGTTGGCTTCCATCAAGATCAGTGCGATCGCCAGGTTGACCAGAACGAAGACCATGCGTCCGGGGTAGGTCTTGGTGACGCGGGTGTACGAGTTGGTCCAGGCCAGTGAGCCGGAGTACGCGTTGGTGACGTTGATCTTGATCTGGCTGATGACCACGAGGATCACGGCCAGCGTCATGGCCAGCCAGTGCGGCATCATGTCCTGGTAGATCTCGAGGAACTGGTGCACGGGCTGGTTGGCGATCGAAGATCCGTCGACGACGTTCGCGATGATGTACACGGCGAGGAACAGTCCGACGATCTGCTTGAACGCGCCGAAGATGACCCAGCCGGGCCCCGCGAGAATTACTGCAGCCCACCAACGACGGGTGTTCTCCGGCGTCTTGGGCGGCATGAAGCGTAGGTAGTCGATCTGCTCGGCGATCTGTGCGATCAGCGACAAGCAGACACCCGCGGCCAGCATCACCGATCCGAAGTTGACGCCCTTGCCGTTTGCGCCGTCCTCACCGCCGAAGGCGAAGAACGCGCTCACCGAATCAGGGTGCTTGAACAGCAGATACAGGAACGGCAGCACCATCATGACGAGCCACAGAGGCGTCGTCCACACTTGGAGCTTTGCCAGAGCCTTCATTCCGTAGATGACCAGTGGAATGACCATCAGGGTCGAGACCGCGTAGCCGATCGAGAGTGGGATCCCGAGCCCCAGTTTCAAACCCTGGGCCATGATGGAACCTTCGAGCGCGAAGAAGATGAAGGTGAACGTCGCGAAGATGACGTTGGTGACCACCGAGCCGTAGTAGCCGAAACCGCTTCCGCGAGTGATCAAATCGAGGTCGATATTGTATCGCGCGGCATAGTAGGCGAGTGGGAAGCCGGTCGCCATGATGACGACGGCAAACACGGCGATGCCCAGAAGTGCGTTACCGGTGCCGTACGAGATGCCGATGTTGGCGCCGATCGAGAAGTCTGCGAGATACGCGATTCCGCCGAGCGCGGAGGTCGCGACGACGCCGGTTCCCCATTTGCGGTAGCTGCGTGGCGCAAATCGGAGGGTGTAGTCCTCCAGCGTCTCCTTCAGTGCGGCGTTCTCACCGAGATCTGCCCTGTCCGGTGCGCCGGCGGACACCTGCTCGTTCACTGCTGTCATGACGTCACTTCCCCTGGGTGCCTGTGCATGTGCACTTTGTGGTGCAGGCACCCAACCTAGGGAGGTGGCGTTACGCGGACATGTTTGAAATGTGTCGCCCACGTTGCGGATTCGATCCGCAACGTGAGCGAGCACTCATGGGACTTTCTTTACCTGTATCTGATCACCAACTGCCCGCGCCTGCAAGGCGAGTGGCTGCGTCCCGACCGGCCGAAGGTCGAGAACGGCGGCGGCCACCGGGTCGGCCAAGACGTTCCGGATGGTCCGGCGCAGGCCACGTGCTCCGTACACCGGGTCGAACCCGCGCCGTTGCAACAGGGCGACGGCGCTGTCCTCCACCTCGACGTCGATGCCTCTCCTGGCCAACCGAGTCGTGATCAGTTCGATCTCGAGACGGGTCACTTGTTCCGCGGTCTGTTCGTCGAACTCGTCGAGGATCACGGTTTCGTCGATGCGGTTGAAGAATTCGGGGTCGAAGAACTTCTCCAACGCGCGTTGCACCAGATGATGACCATGGCGCGGTCGATCGATCCGGACGCGATCGGCTAGCTGCCGCAGGTGGGATCGCCGATGTTCTGCCACCGCAGCAGAGCCGAGATTCGAGGTCAGGAACACGTAGCTGTTGCGGAACGAGATCTTCTGCTGACCGTTCGCCAACCGGAGTTCGCCGTTGTCGAGGACCTGCAGGAGCGCACGCAGCACGGTGGGGTCGGCCTTCTCCACTTCGTCGAACAGGACGATTCCGGGGGTGTACGGATCGCCCTCGACGGTGTTCTTGTCGAACAGCGTGAAGGACTCCTTGCTACCGGCATATCCAGGTGGAGCCCCGGAGAACGACGCCGCATAATGCTCTTGCGCAAGAGCATTCATGTCGATGCGGCACAGATCATCGGGTCCTGACCGTAGTTCTGCGGCCACGCGCCGCACCAATTCCGTCTTGCCGACGCCGGTCGGGCCAACGAGAAGGATGTTTGCGAGCGGACGCGTCGGATCCGTGGCACCGACATGCGCGATCGAAATCGCACGAACCACTGCGTCGACGGCGGCCTGTTGTCCGACGATCTTGGAACTCAGGGCTTTCGAGAGCTTGCGAGCGTCGAAGGCCCCGACCGGTACGGGTTCGGTTCGTTCCTCGGCCGGCGGTGGTGCTGCTGCACTGTTCCGGTCATGGAGCATGTCGGTGATATAAGGCACAGTGAGATCCTTACGCTTCGATTGTCTTCTCGACCGGCAGGTTTCCGACGCGACAATCCGCTACACCCACTGTGTCTCGGGTGATGGCCTCGACGCGTTCCTGAGCCTTCTGGGCGTCGGTGACCCACAGCTTGTAGAACTCGAACGGGCAGTCCGCGACGCCCTTGTCTCCGTCACCTGCTGCGTGGACACCGGAGTAGCCGCGATGGAGGAGTTTGAAGATGTGGTTCTGGGACTGATCGTTCTCGCGTGCGTCGCGAATGGCTGAGACGGAAAGCTGCGCGTACTGGATTCCGTATTCTTCTTCGCCGGTTTCACCCAGCGTCCGGCCGTCGAATCCGATGATCGCGGAGTGTCCGAAGTAGGAGTAGACGCCGTCGAATCCGGCCGCATTGGCAACTGCCACATAACAATTGTTGGCCCAGGCCATTGCCTTGGACATCATCACCTGCTGGTCCTTGGCGGGGTACATGTATCCCTGGCAACGGACGATCAGTTCTGCACCCTTCATCGCGCAGTCGCGCCAGATCTCCGGGTAGTTGCCGTCGTCGCAGATGATGAGCGAGATCTTCAGCCCCTTCGGGCCTTCGGTGACATACGTCGTGTCTCCCGGGTACCACCCTTCGATGGGGCACCAGGGCAGGATCTTTCGGTACCTCTGAACGATCTCGCCCTTGTTGTCGATGAGGATCAACGTGTTGTACGGGGGCTTGTTCGGGTGGTCTTCGTGCTGTTCGCCGGTGATGGAGAAGATTCCCCACGTGTCGGCTTCGCGGCACGCTGCGGAGAAGATCGCGGTCTCGTCGCCCGGGATGGTGGCTGCTGTCGCGTACATCTCCTCTTCGTTGTACATGATTCCCTGCGTGGAGTATTCGGGGAAGACCACCAGATCCATTCCGGGGAGGCCGGTCTTCATGCCGATCATCATGTCGGCGATCTTGCGCGCGTTCTCGAGGACGCCGGCGCGATCGTGCAGGCGGGGCATCTTGTAGTTGACCACTGCTACGCCGACCGTGTCGTTGCTCGAGGAGATGTCACCGTGTCGCATTGTCTTTCACTCCTTGGTTGTGTCGATCAGTTGAAGACTGGACGGGATTGGGGTACTGCGGTTTTGGGTGCAGCGAGGATCTTGGCCAGGCCCAGGAGAACCAGAAGCGCTCCGGCCCAACCGGCCGCGACGGCGGGTGTGGTGTGGAAGTTGTCGGTCAGGATCAGAAATGCGGGGACCGTGCACGTGGGCTGGCTCAGAAGGACCGCTGCCCAGCCGGTGAAGCGACTGAGATTCTCGCGGCCGAGCCCGAGTACCAGGAAGAACAGCGTCCACAGCGCTGCCCATGCGAGCCAGATGACCCCGAAGACGGGGTCGTTGCTCACTGTGAAAGAGAGGAAGGAGTACACGAGCGCGGCGCACGCGACGAACAGCGAGAACCACCCGATTCCTTCCGCCTCGAAGCCGGCGAGATTGCTGATACCCACGTAGAGATAGGTGAATCCGAACAGATAGAGCCCTGAGGCCGCCAGGACGGCACTCGAATCTCCCTGAGCCTGAATCAACATGACGGTGGGGACGACGCATTGAAGTGCGCCGACGAAGAGGTTGAGGACCGAGGCGGATCGAACGGGAACTGTGCCGAGCAGCATCAGTCCGTTGACGAAGAGGACGGCTCCCACGTAAAGCAAACCAACACTGCCCATCGGGCACCTCCGGTTACTTCGGGACGGTTACTTCGGGACGGGTTACTTTCAAATGAAATGATTCCAAATGAAACTAAGTGATGCGCGCCACAGAAGTCAAGAGGGAGATCTCAGGGAAAATCTCAGAGCGTTGCGATGATCGAGAAGTCGAGTCCGTCGGCGACGGCGAGCTGAATCTTCTGCCGTGCAACACGATCACGAAACTCGACGGTTCCGCGAGGCCCGTCGTACGCGGCACCCTCGACGACGGCGTCCAGGTCACGCGGATGTGTGCTGTCGGCGCGTCGAACCAGGGCTGAAAGGGTATGTATCCCTTCGTAACACGATTCGGCGGCATTGTTCAGCGCCGGAGCGTGCGCGCCGTGCAGTGCAACGTAGCGCCCGAGAAGATCCATGGAGTTGCCGTCGACCATCGAACGGAAGTACGCGGCGGAGGCAAACAGGTTGCGGGTTGCCCTCGGCCCGCTCGCGAGCAGCATGTTCTCTTCCATCAACGGGCTGAATCGGATCATCGACTCGTCGAGGCCGCGGCGGGCGAAGGCGCGGTTGAAATCGACGGCGTCCTGGCCGACGAGGAGCATGATCACGCCGTCGCAACCGGAGTTCGAGACGGTCTCGACCAGTTGTTTCATGTTGCCGCGCCCCAGGTCGACAAACGAACCGCCGACAAGGCTGAGATCGAGTTCGGTGGCGAATTGCCTCACGGCTCCGAGAGAGCTGTGTGGCCAGATGTAGTCGTCCCCGACGACAAACCACTTACGCGCTCCGACGTTGTCGCGCAGCCACTTCAGCGCCGGCGCGATCTGCTGCCGTGGTGTTTCGCCGGAGCAGTAGATGCCGGATCTGACCTCGCCGCCCTCGTAGAGCGAGGTGTACGAGTACGGAATGCGGTCCGCGACCACGGGCGCAAGCGCATGGCGCACCGAGGAGATGTGCCAACCGCTGACGGCGTCGATGTCGCCGGCGTCGAGTAGTTGTTGCACGCGGGCGGCGACGGCACTCGGCGTCGCGCCGCCGTCGATCACTTCGATCTGGACTTCGCGTCCCAGTACGCCACCGGAGTTGTTGAGGTCGCGGGCGGCCAATTCGCTGATTGCTTCGCAGGAGGGGCCGAACAGTCCGGCCGGCCCCTGAAGGGGAAGCACCATGCCCAGGCGCCACACCGCGCTGCGCGCGCGTTCGAGCGCGCCGGTAGCGCTCATGCGTCGCCGCCGGAATCGGGAGTCAGCGGCCTGGCCTGGGTTACTATCATTTCATTTGAAAGTATTGCCCGAGAAGTGTGAACTGCGCAACAGCGGGGGAGCGATCAGTGGGAAAAAGTGACTCCGGAATTCTTGATGCGTCGCTGACGACTGCGCTGGTCCGAGCAGCTCGAATGGCCGCGGCAGCGGCGGAGAAGGCGCTGGCGGCAGAGAATCTCACTCTTGATCACTGGATGACGCTCGAAGCCCTGGCGTCGACCGAGGGGCTGACGATGGCTGAGCTGCGCGATCGAACGGGAACACCGGCTCCGACGCTGACGCGAGTTGCGGACAAGTTGGTCTCGCTCGCGCTCATCTACCGCGAAGTCGGGGAGGACGACCGTCGGAAGGTACGCGTGTTTCTCTCCTCGCGCGGAAAGTCCTTGCACAAGAGGGTTGCCGCAGACATCCGGGTAGCCGAGGAGTCCTGGCTGACGTCGAAAGAGGAAGTGAAGTTGCGAGAGGGGCTTCGCCCCTGTGTGCCTTTCCGGTAGTGGGGACTACCAAAAAGGCGCACAGGGGCCGAAGGCCCTACTTGCCGCGGATGGCGTCGAATACCTTGGGGTCGACCAGGGTCGAGGTGTCTCCGAGGTCGCGGCCTTCGGCGACGTCGCGCAGGAGGCGGCGCATGATCTTGCCGGACCGGGTCTTCGGCAGTTCCGGCACGATCGTGATCTGACGCGGTTTGGCGATGGGGCTGATGTCGGTGGAGACCTGAGCCTTGAGTTCGGCGATGAGGACGTCGCCGGTGTTCTCGACGCCTTCACGGAGGATGACGAACGCGACGATGCCCTGTCCGGTGGTCTCGTCGGCGGCACCGACGACGGCGGCTTCGGCGACTCCGTGATGGTTCACCAGTGCTGATTCCACTTCGGAGGTGGAGATGCGGTGACCGGAGACGTTCATGACGTCGTCGACGCGGCCGAGGACCCAGAGTGCGCCGTCGTCGTCGTACTTGGCGCCGTCACCGGCGAAGTACCAGCCTTCTTCGGCGTAGCGGGACCAGTAGGTGTCGCGGTAGCGGTCCATGTCGCCCCAGATGCCGCGGAGCATCGCCGGCCACGGCTCGTCGAGGACGAGGTAACCGTTGCCGCCGGGGCCGAGGGGCTTGGCGTCGTCGTCGACGATCTTCGCGGAAATCCCCGGCAGCGGTGCCATCGCGGATCCGGGCTTGGTGGCGGTGATACCGGGCAGCGGGGAGATCATGATCGCGCCGGTCTCGGTCTGCCACCAGGTGTCGACGATGGGGGCTTTGTTGCCGCCGATGACCTCTCGGAACCAGCGCCACGCTTCGGGGTTGATGGGCTCGCCCACAGATCCGAGGAGGCGGATCGAGGACAGGTCGTGGGCGTCGGGGATCTCGCGGCCCCACTTCATGAACGTGCGCACGAGGGTGGGTGCGGTGTAGTAGATGGAGACGCCGTACTTCTCGATGATGTCGAAGTGGCGGTGCTCGTTCGGGGAGTTGGGGGTGCCTTCGTAGACGACCTGGGTGACGCCGTTCGAGAGGGGTCCGTAGACGATGTAGGAGTGTCCGGTGACCCAGCCGATGTCGGCGGTGCACCAGTAGACGTCTTGTCCCGCTTTGTGATCGAAGACGTTGTGGTGGGTGTACGAGGCCTGGGTGAGGTAGCCGCCGGAGGTGTGGATGATGCCCTTGGGCTTTCCGGTGGTGCCGGAGGTGTAGAGAATGAACAGGGGATGTTCGGCGTCGAAGGCCTGCGCCTCGTGCTCGGGTGAGGCCTGTGCGACGGTTTCGTGCCACCACAGGTCGCGGCCGTCGGTCCAGTCGACGTCGATGCCGGTCCGGTTGACCACCAACACGTTCTGGACGGATTCGGCGCCGGCGACGGATTCGTCGACCGCTGTTTTGATGGGTGCTGCTGCGCCGCGTCGCCACTGCCCGTCGACGGTGACGACGAGTTTGGCTTGGGCGTCGTCGATGCGCGAGCGTAGGGCGGTGGCGGAGAATCCGGCGAAGACGACCGAGTGGGTCAGGCCGAGGCGGGCGCAGGCGAGCATGGTGACGATCGCTTCGGGGATCATCGGCATGTAGATCGCGACGCGGTCACCGGCGACGAGGCCGAGGTCGGTGAAAGTGTTTGCGGCGCGGCTGACTTCGGCGAGGAGGTCGTTGTAGGTCAGGTCGCGGGAATCGCCTGGTTCGCCTTCGAAGTGGATGGCGACGCGGTCGCCGTTGCCGGCGAGGACGTGGCGGTCGACGCAGTTGTAGGCGACGTTGAGTTTTCCGCCGACGAACCACTTGGCGACGGGGGCGTCGGTCCAGTCGAGGACGTCGGTCCATTTCTCGTGCCAGTGAAGGCGCTCAGCCTGATTCGCCCAGAAAGCGAGGCGGTCGGTATCTGCGGCAGCCTGCAACTCCGGTCCCGCGTTGGCGGCCGCAGCGAACTCTGCGCTCGGCGGATATGCCTGGGGGACGTCTGTTTCGGCTGCGCTTGTCATGGCTGACGGCCTTCTTTCCACTTTGATCGACACTTTTCTGACTCCGTGTGAGGGTAGTCACAAGCTCGCGTAAACGCACCGTTGCATCACGTTGCAACCCGTTGTCCTGCGACGATCGGTCGAATTGATGCGACGGGTGGTCGCTTCCGCCGACGAGTGAATGGGCGCGGACAGATTTCCCTCGGAATTGCGGACAATGGGTGCGATGCGCGCCCCGCGTCGGATGTGTCTATTGTCAAACCATTATTCGACCACAACTCGAAGTCACGTTCACTTTCAGTTGTAGGCGACACGACGCCGGCAGTTACGGCTGTCGGCAGGCCGCGAGCATGCTCGGGGTCACTTAGATGTGGAAGGAATTCCTTTGCGTATCTCACGCATAGCGACGGGCGCGGTCGCGCTCGGAATGACGGCAGTGCTGATCACGGCATGTTCGTCCGGCGATTCGTCGGGCGGATCGTCCAGTGGCGTCGTCAACGCCTGGGCGGGCGAGCCTCAGAACCCGTTGATCCCCACGAACACGAGTGAGAACATGGGCGGCCGCGTCCTCGACTCGCTGTTCTCCGGTCTCGTTTCGTACACCGCAGACGGCGGTACGGAGAACGAGGTTGCCGAGTCCATCGAGAGCACCGACGGTCAGAACTTCACCGTCAAGCTCAAGGACGGTTGGACCTTCACGGACGGCACCCCCGTCACCGCGAAGTCGTTCGTCGACGCGTGGAACTACGGCGCCCTCTCCACCAACGCTCAGCTTCAGGCATCGTTCTTCGATCCGATCAAGGGCTACGACGAAGTTGCCGCCGAGGTTCCGACGGCACAGACCATGTCGGGTCTGAAGGTTGTGGACGACTCCACCTTCACCATCGAACTCAAGCAGCCCGAGTCGGCGTTCCCCGATCGCCTCGGCTTCACGGCGTACTACCCGCTGCCCGAGGTCGCGTTCAAGGACATGACCGCCTTCGGTGAGAACCCGATCGGCAACGGCCCGTACAAGCTCGACGGAACCGGCGCGTGGCAGCACAACGTCCGCATCGACACCGTCGTGAACCCGGACTACAACGGCAACCGTAAGCCGAAGAACGCCGGCGTCGACTTCATCATGTACAACAGCCTCGACACGGCGTACACCGATCTCCTGGCCAACAACGTCGACGTTCTCGACCAGGTTCCGCCGAGCGCCGTCACGACCTTCGAGTCGGACCTGCCCGGACGCACCGTCAACCAGCCGTCGGCAACCATCGAGACGTTCACGATCCCGGGTCGCCTGCCGCACTTCAGCGGCGAAGAGGGCATGCTCCGCCGTCAGGCGATCTCGATGGCGATCAACCGCGATCAGATCACCCAGCAGATCTTCAACAAGACCAGGACGCCTGCACTCGACTTCACCAGCCCCGCAATCAAGGGCTGGAACGACTCGCTGACCGGTAACAGCAACGTGAAGTTCGATCCCGAGGCCGCCAAGGCCGCTTGGGCCAAGGCCGACGCCATCGCACCGTGGTCCGGCAGCTTCGAGATCGCCTACAACTCCGACGGCGGACACCAGGAATGGGTCGATGCCACGGCGAACAGCATCCGCAACACCCTCGGTATCGACGCAAAGGGCAAGCAGTACGCCACCTTCGCTCAGATCCGCACCGAAGCCACCGACCGCACCATCCAGAGCTCTTTCCGCTCCGGTTGGCAGGGCGACTACCCGCAGCAGTACGGCTTCCTGGCGCAGAACTACCAGACCGGCGGCAGCTCCAACGACGGTGAGTACTCCAACCCCGAGTTCGACCGCCTCCTGCGCGAATCGGCCGGCCAGACCGATCAGGCGAAGGCTCAGGAACTGCTCGATCAGGCCCAGGAAGTCCTGCTCAAGGACCTGCCCGCAGTTCCGACGTGGTACCGCAACGCTGCCAGTGGATGGTCGGAGAACGTTTCCAACGTGACCATCAGCTGGAACGGTGTTCCGGTCTACGAAGACATCGAAAAGAACTGACGCGTAGAACGATCCGCATCTGAAACGTGAGTTCGGGGCGGCAGGCGCCCTGCCTGCCGTCCCGAACTCGTGTTCACACCGGACTGTCCGCTGACGTACACGATCATCGACAAGGAGGTGATCCGATGCTCTGGTACATCGGTCGCCGAGTGCTTCAAATGATCCCGGTTTTTCTCGGGGCCACTCTTCTGATCTACGCCATGGTCTTCCTGCTTCCCGGTGATCCGATTGCCGCGTTGGCGGGCGACAAGGCGCTCAGTCCGGCTGTGGCAGCACAGCTTCGGGAGCGCTACCACCTCGATCTCCCCTTCTATCAGCAGTACCTGCTGTACCTGAAGGGCATCTTCACGCTGGACTTCGGCACGTCGTTCTCCGGACGACCTGTCAGTGAAGTTCTGGCACAGGCATTTCCGATCACGATGAAACTCGCCTTCATGGCACTGATCGTCGAGACCGTCTTCGGTGTCGGCTTCGGCCTCATCGCCGGCCTGCGTAAGGGCGGATTCTTCGACAGCACCGTCCTGCTGTTCAGCCTCGTTCTCATCGCCATCCCGATCTTCGTGATCGGCTTCCTGGCTCAGTTCTTCATCGGCGTCAAATGGGGCATCGTCCCGCCGACGGTCGGTGGCAACACCAGCTTCACCAATCTCCTGCTCCCTGCCCTGGTTCTTGGTTCGGTCTCGTTCGCCTACGTCCTGCGACTGACCCGAACGTCCGTGGCGGAGAATCTGACTGCCGATTACGTCCGCACCGCTACCGCCAAGGGACTTTCCCGTGGACGAGTGGTTCGCGTGCACGTGTTGCGCAACTCGCTGATCCCCGTGGTCACGTTCCTGGGCGCCGACCTCGCAACGTTGATGGGCGGCGCCATCGTCACCGAGGGCATCTTCAACATCAACGGCGTCGGCGGCACGATCTACCAGGCCGTGACCAGAGGTGAAGCGCCGACGGTGGTTTCGTTCGTCACCATCCTGATCGTGATCTACCTGATCGCGAATCTGCTCGTCGACCTCTTGTACGCCGCGCTCGATCCGAGGATCCGCTATGTCTGAGACCGTGAAGACCGGACGCGCAGTCCGGCAAAGTCATTTCGTGGCACCGCCCGAAGTTGCGGCACCGGGGGAGACGGACGCCGTCAAACTCGATCAGGCGCCGACCAGCATGTGGACCGATGCGTGGCGCGACCTACGCAAGCGCCCCCTGTTCATCATCTCGACGATCATCATCCTCGCGGTCATCGTCATCGCAGCGTTTCCGAGCTTGTTCACGAGCACCGATCCGCGGTTCTGCGACCTGACCTACAGCATGCAGGGGCCGACCTCAGGGCACTGGTTCGGTTTCGACCGCCAGGGCTGTGACGTGTACTCGCGCACCATCTACGGTGCTCGCGCATCCGTACTCGTGGGCGTCGGCGTCACGGCGTCGGTGCTGGTGATCGGCGTGATCTTCGGTGCGCTGTCCGGTTTCTACGGCGGATGGACCGATTCGATCCTCTCCCGTGTCGCCGACATCTTCTTCGGCATCCCGCTGATCCTGGCTGCCATCGTCCTGATGCAGCTGTTCACCGATCGCACCATCTGGACCGTCGTCGGCGTCCTGGCACTGTTCGGCTGGCCGCAGATGGCAAGAATCGCTCGAGGCGCGGTGATCTCGGCGAAGAACAACGACTACGTCATGGCTTCGGAAGCGTTGGGTGTCTCGAAGCTCAAGACACTGATCCGCCACGTCATCCCGAACTCGTTGGCGCCCATCATCGTGGTCGCCACCATCTCGCTCGGTACGTACATCGTTGCCGAGGCGACGCTGTCCTTCCTCGGTATCGGTCTTCCGTCCACCGAGGTTTCGTGGGGCGGCGACATCAGCAACGCTCAGGTGACGCTGCGTCAGGGTTCGACCATTCTGTTCTACCCGGCAACGGCTTTGGCGATCACCGTTCTCGGATTCATCATGATGGGTGACGCTCTGCGCGACGCCCTCGATCCCAAGTCGCGGAAGCGGTGAGCACGATGACCACCAAGGAAACTCTCACCTCGGAGGAAACTCCGTTGCTCGAGATTCGTGATCTCGAGGTGTCTTTCCAGTCCAATTCCGGTCCGGTTCCGGCAGTTCGAGGCGTCAGCCTGACCGTCTACCCGGGTCAGACGGTCGCGATCGTCGGCGAATCGGGTTCGGGTAAGTCCACCACCGCCCACTCGATCATCAATCTGCTTCCCGGCACCGGCAAGGTGACGGCAGGCGAGATCATCTTCGACGGCAAGGACATCTCGAAGGTCTCGGAGAAGGACTTCGTCCACATCCGGGGAAGCCAGATCGGTTTGGTTCCGCAGGACCCGATGTCGAATCTGAATCCCGTGTGGAAAGTGGGCTTCCAGATCGAGGAAGCACTGGCCGCCAACGGAATTGCCAAGGGCAAGGCAGCCAAGGTTCGGGCCGCCGAACTGCTCGAGGAGGCCGGCCTCGCCGAAGCCGAGAGCCGGTTGGGGCAGTACCCGCACGAGTTCTCGGGCGGTATGCGTCAGCGCGCACTCATCGCGATCGGGTTGTCCGCTCGTCCGAAGCTCCTGATCGCGGACGAGCCGACGTCGGCGCTCGACGTCACCGTCCAGCGTCAGATCCTCGACCACCTCGACGGTCTGACTACGGAACTCGGCACCGCCGTTCTGCTCATCACTCACGATCTTGGCCTGGCCGCCGAGCGCGCCGAGCATCTGATCGTGATGAGCAAGGGTCGTATCGTCGAATCCGGTCCGGCACTGGAGATTCTGAAGCGCCCGCAGCATCCGTACACGCAGAAGCTGGTCGCGGCTGCGCCGTCGTTGGCGTCGAAGCGGCTCAGCTCGTCGGTGGCGCGCGCCGAGATTCGCGAACAGGCGGAAGAGGTCGCCGAAGCGGTCAAGGCCGAGGAAAGTGCGGCAGAGTCCTTCGGCAAGGTGACCGACGACGTTCTTGTCGTCGATCATCTGACCAAGGTGTTCAAGCTGCGCAAGGGTTTCCGCAAGACCACCGACTTCACAGCCGTGAACGACGTGTCCTTCAAGGTCCGCCGCGGAACCACGACTGCAATCGTCGGCGAATCGGGTTCCGGTAAGTCGACGGTCGCACAGATGGTCCTCGGTCTGCTCGAGCCCACTGCAGGCAACGTGGTCTTCGACGGTCAGGACGTGGCGAAACTCGGTGCGAAGGAAACATTTGCGTTCCGTCGACGAGTGCAGCCGATCTTCCAGAACCCCTACGGCACACTCGACCCGATGTACTCGATCTACCGCACGATCGAGGAGCCGCTGCGTACCCACAAGGTCGGGACCAAAGCCGAGCGTGAGGCTCGCGTCCGCGAACTTCTCGACAAGGTGGGTCTACCGCAGTCGGTCATGCGTCGGTTCCCGAACGAACTCTCCGGTGGACAGCGTCAGCGCGTCGCGATCGCGCGAGCACTGGCCTTGCAACCGGAGGTCGTGATCTGCGACGAGGCGGTCTCCGCTCTCGACGTGCTCGTGCAGGATCAGATCTTGACCCTGCTGAACGACCTGCAGGCAGAGTTCGGGTTGACGTATCTCTTCATCACGCACGACCTGGCCGTGGTTCGTCAGATCGCGGACAACGTGTTGGTGATGTCGCGTGGCTCGATCGTCGAATCGGCACCGATCGACGACGTGTTCGGCAATCCGCAGCAGGACTACACCCGCAAGTTGCTCGACGCGATTCCCGGTGGGTCCATCAAGCTGGGAAGCTGACGCAACAGGTAGGTAGGCAAGTCCGCAGAGGGGCTGCAAGGGTACCGTCGTTGATCGTGACGGACCCCTTGCAGCCCCTCGTCGATCTTCCAGGCGTACGCGCCGCCGCCGATCATGCGCGCGATGCTCTGGGTGAGGTTCATCGGCACAAGACCAACCGTCGCGGTTGGCCCACCACTGCCGCCGAAGCCGCGGTTCGCGCTGCGCGCGCTTCTGCATCGCTGGCCGGTGGCACCACCGAATTGCCGGCCGAGGGCATGGCCGGTGATCCGATTCTCGCGGGTGCTCTGCGCGTGGCTCAGGCTCTCGACGGCGACAGCCTTCCGCTCATGGAGTCGACGTGGAAGCGAGCCCCACTTCAGGCTCTGGCCCGGCTGCACCTGTTGGCCGCGGCGGATCTCGTCGAGGACGCAGATCAACTGGGGCGGCCACGGTCGGATCGCGGAGTGGGGGAGCGGTTGGACGCTCTCGCCCAACTCGTTACAGGCGGAACCAGTGCACCGGCACCTGTTCTGGCGGCCGTCGTACACGGAGAACTCTTGGCGCTGAGCCCGTTCGGCACCGCTGACGGCATCGTCGCCCGCGCGGCCTCGCGTCTGGTTGCGGTCTCGTCGGGGCTGGATCCGCACAATCTCGGGGTCCCCGAGGTCAGTTGGCTTCGGCGGCCACAGGCGTACACGGACGGCGCGGCAGGATTCGCTTCGGGAAATCCGGCGGGCGTCGGCAGCTGGGTGATTCTGTGCTGTGGTGCTCTCGAAGCCGGTGCGCGAGAGGCGACTTCGATTGCCGACGCTGCTACCGGATAGTCCGGCAAATTGCCCCTGCCGGAACATAACGAACGGGCGGCGCTGCCGATAAATCGACTTCGCCGCCCGTCAGCACGGACTACTCGTTACCAAGCGTGCTCGGTGGGTTGTGTGGGTGGCCTCGGCGAGGGATCGCACTTTCTGAGGTCGTCCCCGCAACCTGTGCGGGGTCCTCGCTCAAATTGAACGAATCTCGCAGGCCCACAACGCTTCCGCCCTTATAGTGGCTTGTGCTCCGCGTGGGTGCCCTAGTGCCCGTGCTAGGAATTTCGGTTGGGGAAACGGTCCTTCTCTTCCGAGCCGTTCCTGGCCTTCCGTTCTTCCGTAACTCCTTTGTACCCTGTGTCCGGGCTCACAGCAAGTACCAATTTTTGTTTGTGGGCCTTGGATTTCAGCGTTTCCGGCGCAGTAGCCCGAAGGTCATGGCGCCGGCCACCAGAGCTGCGATTCCCACCGCAGCGGTAGTAGCCACCGTGGTCGTGGACTGGGCCGACAATCGGGCACGAAGTGAGACCGGATTCGAGAAAGTCAGTATGGGCCAACCGTTTACGGCCGCTTCCTTGCGCAACGCTCGATCGGGGTTGACTGCGGTCGGATGTCCGACAGCCTCGAGCATGGGTAAATCCGTCACCGAGTCGGAGTAGGCGTAACTGGCGGCGAGGTCGTAACCGTACTCCGCGGCGAGTTTTTCCATGGCTTCGACCTTGCCGGGGCCGTAGCAGTAGAAGTCCACCTCGCCGGTGTAGTGGCCGTCTTCCTCCCTCATCGACGTCGCGACGGAATGGGTGGCGCCGAGGGCGCGGGCGATCGGTGCGACGATCTCTTCACCCGAAGCAGACACGACGATGACGTCGTGTCCACGCAGCTTGTGATCTGCGATCAGATCGGCCGCCTCGGCGAAGACGAGTGGATCGACGATGTCGTGCAGAGTCTCCGCGACGACGGCCTTCACCTGTTCCACGTCCCAGCCCGCACACATCGCCGTCAGATGCTCGCGCATGCGCTCCATCTGATCGTGATCGGCGCCGGACAGTAGAAACAGGAATTGCGCATAGCTGCTCTTGAGAACCGAGCGTCGATTGATCAGACCCTGTGCGAAGAATGGCTTGCTGAACGCCAGGGTGCTCGACTTCGCGATGATCGTTTTGTCCAAATCGAAGAAAGCGGCTGTCCGCCCGGTATTCAGTCCGTTCGCAGGCTTGTCGGTCACAGGATTGAGGATAGTCCGACAGGCGGTTCGTGTGCTCTTCGGCAAGCGTCCTCTTTCGGCGAAAAACAGCAGTTCAGTGCAGCTCAGGCTTGCATTTCTCGCCGATGGCGGGTGTAAGATCGTTGCTGTTCGATTCGTTCGAACTAGTTCAGCCCGACCCCCCGGGGCTGAACTCAGACGGCCCCCGCCTCCTCCCCCCATTGGCGGGGGTCGTCCTCTGTCTCAGGCCTGTTTCTCCACAACCTCCCAGTTGTCCACAGGGTTGTTCGGCCCACTGTTTTCGGTGACGGAGCTCGTTCAGGCTCTGCAGACATGAACACGACGATCAACTCTCGGGAATCCGGCGCTCCCATTCTGGTTCTCGTCGACGACGCGAAAATCCTCGCGAGCGTGCGACGCGTCGCTGCCGCGGTGGACCGCCGGCTGGACGAGGCCGAACATCCCGTGTCCCGGCAACAGTGGAACCGGGCCTCGGCGGTGGTACTGGACGCGTCGGCGGCGCGAGATGCTCTGGCTCGTTCCCCCAAGCGAACGCGAGTGTTCCTCGTATGCGACGGCACACCGACCGTCGACGATTGGAAGAGCGCCACCGCGATCGGAGCTGACAGCGTTCTGTCCTTGCCCGAGGAAGAGAACGCGCTGGTCGCAGTTCTGGCCGACCACGTCGACGTCAGTGGTGACGGCACCGTCGTGAGCGTGGTGGGTGGTTGTGGCGGCGGCGGAGCCTCGGCAACTGCTGCGGCAGTCGCGTTGACGTCGGCGGCACGTCACGTCCCGACGCTGTTGGTGGACGTCGACGCACTCGGTTCCGGCGCCGACGTGCTGTTGGGTATCGAGACTGCTCCCGGATTACGTTGGGGTGCACTGACCGTCGAGGGCGGGCGGTTGTCCCCGGATGCGCTGCGCGATGCACTGCCGGCGAAGGGAAAGTTTCTGAGGGTTCTGGCGAGCAGTCGCCGGGAGATCGACGGTCCGACAGTGACCGCCGTTCGCGCCGTGCTTGACGCAGGTCGCAGTTCCGGCGGGCTCGTGGTCTGCGACGTGCCACGTCATCCCAGCGAGGTAGGTCAGGCCGTGTTGGAGATGTCGGATTCGGTGCTCGTGGTGGTTCCGGCCACCGTGGCCGCATGCGTCGCGGCCGAGAAGGTCGGAGCCTGGGTGGTGCGACACAACTCCAACGTCGGGCTCGTCGTGCGTGGGCCGGCACCGGGAGGCCTACGCGGCGCCGATGTGGCAGACATGCTCGGCCTGCCCCTGACGGCCGTGATGCGCGGCCACCGATCGCTGGCGCCGATGCTCGAGCGTGGTGGCCTCGAATTGACCCGCGGTTGTCCGTTGAGTGTGGCGGCAACAGCGGTACTCGGCGCCGTCGAATCCGGCGCACGCCCGCGCAGGGCTGCGGCATGAGTGCGTTGGTCACGGCCGAACTGCTCGACCGAGTTCGCGAGCGATTGACGGCGTCGTCGGTCGCCGAGCCGACGGCGGCCACCGTTGCCGATGCCGTGCGAGCCGAGTCCTCGGGCGTTCTGGCGGACACGGATCTGTTGGGGGTCGTCAGGGTGCTCCAGACGGAACTGACAGGCGCGGGGCCGCTCGAACCTCTACTGCACGAACCCGGGGTCGCCGACGTACTGGTGACCGCGCCGGATCAGGTCTGGGTGGACCGCGGGGTCGGCCTCGAAAGGTCGGGGGTCCGGTTCACCGACGAGGCAGCTGTGCGTCGACTGGCGCAGCGGTTGGCACTGTCGGCAGGTCGACGCCTCGACGACGCCCAACCGTGGGTCGACGGCCGCCTGCGGGGCGTCGGCGACGGGCACTTCGGGGTACGACTTCATGCCGTACTCGCACCCGTGGCCCAGGGTGGAACCTGCGTGTCACTGCGAGTGTTGCGGCCCGCGACCCAGGGTCTCGACGCGCTGTCCGCCCACGGCGCCGTGGAACCGGACGCGCGGGAGCTCCTCAATCGCATCATTTCTTGTCGCTTGGCTTTTCTGGTGATCGGCGGGACCGGTGCGGGAAAGACCACGTTGTTGTCCGCCATGCTCGGCGCGGTCGACCCGCGTGAGCGAATCGTCTGTGTCGAGGACGCGGCCGAACTGGCGCCGCCGCATCCGCACGTCGTCCGCCTCGTCGCCAGAGCTCCCAACGTCGAGGGCGTCGGAGAGGTGACGGTGCGCGATCTGGTTCGGCAGGCACTACGAATGCGTCCCGATCGCATCGTCGTCGGTGAGGTCCGCGGCGCAGAGGTGACTGATCTGCTCACGGCGATGAACACCGGCCACGACGGCGGCGCCGGCACCGTTCACGCCAATTCGCCCGAAGAGGTGCCGGCCAGACTCGAGGCGTTGGCGGCGCTCGGCGGGATGGATCGCCACGCGTTGCACAGTCAACTTGCCGCGGCAGTTCAAGTGATCCTGCACGTGCACAGATTGGCTGACGGATCGAGGCGTCTCGAACAGATCGGTGTCATCGACCGCGGTGCGGACGGGTATGTACGAATCATGCAGGCGTGGCCGGACGGCGGTTCGGGTCGTGAGCGGCTCGAGCGGATGTTACGGCTTCGCAATCGAGAGGTCGGGACGTGACGGTTTCCCTCTTGGCCTTCGCGTTGGCGGTCTCGATTGCGCCGGTGCGGGATTCACGTGCTCGGCTCGCTACGTACACCCCGAGCGTCCGCAAGCCCTCCCGGCAGATTCGGTGGCAGTTCGTCGCCGCATTTCTCGCGATTTCGGCCGCGTGGATCCTCGGAGGTCTTCCGGCAGGGTGTGCGGCTGTCGTCCTCGCCGGGACCCTGATCCTCCGTGGCCGACGCGCGAATGCAGCCGAAACCCGGGATCTCTCACAGAAGATGCTGCTCTCCGGTCTGGAGGTGCTGATCGCCGAGCTGAGCGTCGGCGCGCATCCTGCAGCGGCCAGTTCTGTTGCAGGCGAGGAATGTACCGGAGAAGTGAGTGCCGTATTCCGTTCCGCTGGGGCCAGGGCGCGTCTCGGTGGTTCTGCCGCAGCGGCCTTCGCGGTACCGGATTCGTGCATCGAGCGTGAGTTCTCCCGCATCGCATCCGTCTGGCGGGTCGCCGACCAACACGGGCTGGCACTGGCGGAACTACTCGGCGCCGTCCGGACGGACATGTTGGGACGTAGACGCTTTCGTCAGCGTACCGAGGCCGGGTTGGCGGGCGCTCGGGCGACCGCTGCGGTGTTGGCCTTTCTCCCGCTGTTGGGGATCGGTCTCGGGCAATTGATGGGTGCTTCGCCGCTGCGCGTGCTGTTCGGAGGTGGGCTCGGCGGCGTGCTCCTGGTGATCGGAACCGCTTGTGTCTCAGCTGGTCTGCTCTGGACCGACCGGATAACTGCGAAGGTCACGTCGTGAGTTGGGCATCCGTGGCGATGATGGCGTTGGCGCTCGCGATCATTCCCGCTCGTCGCGGTGCTTCGGCCAGGGCGGCAGAAATTCTCTTCGCGGACACAACAACAGAAGATTCGGTTCCAGTCCCGGACAAGCCGGATCCACTCGCAGTTGCCGCAAGTCTCGACCTTCTCGGGGCCTGCCTACGAGCGGGGCTTCCCGTCTCCGCCGCGATCACAGCGATGGCGTCGACGGCACCGAAACCGATGGCCGACTCGCTTCGTCGCGTCGCCGACCTTCTGGCGCTCGGTGCCGATCCCGACGCCGCGTGGGGCGAAGCCGCTCTCGATCCCGATACCGAGGCGCTCGCCAGAATGGCTCGGCGTTCCGCCCGTTCGGGTTCGTCGCTGTCCTCATCCATGGCCGAACTCGCCGAGCGCAGTCGAGGTGACGCCGAGGATCTTGCTGCTGCCGCAGCCGAACGCGCGGGAGTGCTGATCAGCGGTCCACTCGGGCTGTGTTTCCTGCCGGCGTTCATCGCCTTGGGCATCGTCCCGGTGGTGATCGGGCTTGCCACGACTGTGCTCGGTAACGGCCTGCTGTGAGCCGGATCCGAGTGAAAGCTCCTGCGGCAGAAGTGCTGCCACAGGTTTCGATTGAAGGGGGAGAAATGATTTCGAAGACGTTGAGGACGGTGTCGGCCAGATTTGCGCTTTTGGTAACGGAGGACGACGGCATGTCCACCGCGGAGTATGCGATCGGCACGATTGCGGCTGCCGCATTCGGTGCCGTCCTGTACACGGTTGTCACTGGCGACTCCATTGTCTCGGCGCTGACAGGCATCATTGACAAGGCGCTCAAGACAGCTGTGTGATGTTGTCCACGAGAGGTATTCGGCAAGCCGACGACGGCGCCGTGACGGTGGAGGCCGCGATTGCTCTGGCTTCGATCGTCACGGTGGTCGTGCTGTGTATCGGCGGAGTCCTGGCGGTGTCGATGCAGGTTCGGTGTGTCGACGCCGCTCGTGAGGCCGCGCGGTTGGTGGCACGTGGTGATCGTGAGTCTGCGGTCACCACGGCCCGCCGGATCGCACCCGAAGATGCGTCGATCTCGGTGGAGATCGTGGACGGCTTTGCGGTGGCCGTTGTCAGCGCCGAGAGTGCGTTGCTGCCGTTGGTCGACATTTCTTCCGAGGCGGTGGCAGCAGTGGAGTCGGGAGTGGAGGAGGGGTGAACCTACGTGACGACGAAGGTGTTGCCACGGTTCTGGCGTGCTGCGTTCTGGCGGCGATCGTGATGGTGACCGGCGGGATGCTGCATGTCGGTTCCGCAGTGGTGGCTCGGCACACGGCTCAGTCGGCCGCTGATCTTTCGGCTCTCGGCGGTGCGGGCGCCTTGGACGGCGGCGACGAGTCGGCGTGCGAGATGTCCGCGGTGATCGCGGAGCGGATGCGCACGGTGCTCGAGGAGTGCGACGTCCAGGGGTGGGATGTAGTCGTCGAGATACGCGCACCGGTGTTGTTGTCGGGCTTCGGGATCGGGGATGCGCAGGCTTACGCTCGTGCAGGTCCGGTCAGCTGATCGTGTCGATCACGGCGGTCAGAACCTTGACCGCGCCGTCTTTGTCGAGTGGGTCGTTTCCGTTGCCGCACTTGGGTGAATAGACGCAGGACGGGCAACCGTGAGCGCACTCGCAGGACAGTATGGCGTCGCGCGTCGCGGTGAGCCATCGGGACAGTTCGCTGTGCCCTCGGTCGGCGAACCCGGCGCCGCCGGCATGACCGTCGTAGACGAAGACGGTCGGGAGTCCGGTGTCCGCGTGCATCGCGGTGGACACTCCGCCGATGTCTCCGCGGTCGCAGATCGCCACCAGTGGCAGCAGGCCGATTGCGGCATGTTCGGCGGCATGCAGTGATCCGGGGAACCGTTCGGGCGGGACCCCGATGGATTCGAGGAGTTCCGGCGTGACCGTGTACATCACTGCCCTGGTGGGCAAAGTGTGTGCGGGCATGTCGAGTTCGATCGAGTCGAGGACTTCACCCGAAGTCAACCGTCGTAGGTACCCGACGACTTGATGTGTCACCTCGACCTGGACGAGAGCGACGGCGATGTCGCCGTAGTTCTTGTGCTCGAGTTGTTCGGTGATCGTGATTTCGGTGGTCTCGCGAGCCGAGGTGGTCCAGTCCGGATTCTCGGTGTGCACCAGTGCGAGTCCGACGTCGAGGTCCAGTTCGTCGACGACGTAGGTCTCGCCTTGATGGATGTGCACGGCGCCGGGATGAACTGTGGCCGGAGCGCGGCCCGCGTCGACAGTGCCCAGCATCCGGCCGGATTCACCGTCGACAATGGCCACCTGAGTTCCGATGCCGCCGCGAATGTCCAAAGAGCCGTGGGGGTTCGAATCGGCGGTGACGAACCATCCGTGCTTTCGGCGCCGGATCCTGCCTTCCTCGGACAGTCTCGTCAGAACCTCGAGAGCCCCGAACGCGTCCACCTCGGCATCGGAAAGTGGGAGTTCCATTGCAGCGCAGAGAAGTTGTGGTCCCAGGACGTACGGATTTCCGGGATCTGTCACCGTCGCCTCGACGGGTTTGTCGAGTACCGCTGACGGATGGTGAACGAGGTAGGTGTCGAGTGGATCGTCGCGGGCGATCAACACGACGAGTGAACCCTCACCGCGTCGCCCGGAGCGACCCGCTTGCTGCCAGAACGAGGCGACGGTGCCCGGGAAGCCTGCCACGACAACGGCGTCGAGGCCTGCGATGTCGACGCCGAGCTCCAGTGCGTTGGTGGTGGCTGCGCCCAGCAGTGTGCCGTCGGCGAGTGCAGCTTCCAGTTCGCGTCGGTCCTCGGCCAGATATCCGGCGCGATACGACGCGACTCGCTCGGCGAGGTCCGGGTCCACCTCGGCGAGTAGACGTTTGGTGGCCATCGCGGTCAGTTCGGCGCCGCGGCGGGAGCGGACGAAGGTGAGAGTGCGGGCGCCTTCGATCATGAGGTCGGCCATGATCCGCGCGGCTTCCGCGCCCGCGGGACGTCGTACCGGGCTACCGTTTTCGCCGGTCAATGCCTCCAGTAGCGGTGGTTCCCACAGTGCGACGGTGCGTGGGCCGTGCGGCGATCCGTCTTCCGTGACCTCGGTGCAGTGTGCGCCTATGAGCCGCGAGGCCGCCGCGCCGGGATCTGCTGTGGTCGCGCTGGCCAGAATGAAGGTGGGTTCGGCGCCGTAACGGGCTGCAATTCTGCGTAATCGCCGGATCACGAGCGCGACGTTGGATCCGAAGACTCCCCTGTAGGAGTGGCATTCGTCGATGATCACGTATTTCAGGTTGCGGAAGAAGTGTGCCCATCGCTGATGGGTTCTGAGCAGAGAAATGTGGATCATGTCGGGGTTGGTGAAGAGCCAGCGTGAGTTCTCACGTGCCCAAGTGCGGAGTTCCTGAGAGGTGTCGCCGTCGTACGCACTGGCGTTCGTGCTGCGAAGTTCGACGTCGAAGTCGGTGAGGGACAGCACTGCTCGCAGTTGATCGGAGCCCAGCGCTTTGGTGGGGGAGAGGTACAGGGCTGTTGCGAGCGGATCGGTCGCCATGGCCGTCAGCACCGGGAGTTGGTACGCCAGTGACTTACCCGACGCCGTACCGGTGGCCACGACCACGTGTTTTCCGGCGTAAGCGAGGTCGGCGGCCTCACTCTGGTGGATCCACGGGGACCGCACGCTGTGCTCGGCGAGCGCACGTACGACGCTGGGGTGCACCCACTCCGGCCATTCGGTGAACTCGGCTACGCGAGCAGGTAACTGCGCGGTGAACATCAGTGGTTTTTCGCTTCCACTGACCCCTGCGACGACCCGATCGAGCAGCATCTGCCCGTAGGTCTCGCCAGGCTTCCCTCCCGGGGCGGGGATCGGGGAAGGTGCGTTCACGTGACTCTCCGGGCTCGGCGTTGGGGTGTGGCGGCAATCGGAAACTGTCGCTACCTGCAGTTTTGATGATACGCAACGGTCCGCGGTCTTGGTGGAACCGGGTGCTCGGCGCGCAAGCGGGAAACCACGATCGTGGGCTGTTTTTCTCGTAGCGAACTTTTAACGTTTTTAGTTCCCTTTTCGACTGTTGTGCACGCGGAGAACATGGTTGACTGACAATCGGTCGCAGCTTCTGTGTTCGTAGGCTTGAGAAAGTGCACGCTCGCAGGATCGTTGTTGCGGGCGCGGTGCTCTGCCTTTCCTGAGGGGGAAATAAAGACGTACAGCGGTCGGAACCGGCCCGGTGGACTGTAAGGGCTGTTCACCGAATCCGGTGTTAGAAAGAGAAGGAAAAGCATGGCACAGGGCACTGTGAAGTGGTTCAACGCTGAAAAGGGCTTCGGCTTCATCGCTCCCGAAGACGGTTCCGCAGACGTCTTCGTTCACTACTCCGAAATTCAGGGCAACGGCTTCCGTACCCTCGAGGAGAACCAGCGTGTGGAGTTCGAGGTCGGCCAGGGCACCAAGGGTCCCCAGGCTACCGGCGTTCGCGCGGTCTGATTTTTCCGCTCACTTGCTGAGCGAATAGTTCGGACAGTATTTGTCCCCCATCGCATCCGTGCGGTGGGGGACAAATCTTTTCGGGCTGAGTTAGTACTTTCCCTGTCCGAGGTGAATGCACGCAGCTGTTCGGCCACGGCCGGTCGTCTATGCCGTCGATACCTTCGTGGCTTACGTTTCACTCTGTGAGCCAACTGTCCTTTTTCTCTGCCGAGTCGATTCCACCTGCCGTGACGGACCTTGCCGGAATGCTGGCCGGACCGGGGCAGGTCGTGACCTCGGAGGATCGCGCGCGGATCTCGATCGTCGTGGATCGGGACTGGAGAGCACAGGCCGTTGCCGAGTTGATCGCGCAGTGCGGACTCGGGGCCGAGGTGACGCGTAGCGAAGAAGGCAGCCCACTCGTCCGAACTCAGTCGACGCCCGCACTCCTTCCGCTGTCCGTGCAATGGACCAAAGGAGCAGTGAAGGCCGTGCCGGTCGGGTGGGTTCCTAATTCTCGCCAACTCCGAGTGTGGGCCGTCGCCGCCGGCCGACTCGAAGAAGGCGGTGAACGATTCGTGTTCGGCCTCGACCCCCATGCGAAGGAGACACACGCACCGCTGGCTCAGGCCTTGATGAGGGTTGGTATCGCGCCGACTCAACTGGGTAACCGGACACCGGGTCCGGGGCTCCGTGTGTCGGGAAAGAAGAGACTGACAAAGCTCGTCGAATACCTCGGTGAGGCGCCGAAACACGTCGACACCTCGGTCGCCTGGCCACACGTCTGACAGTGCTGATGCCGCGTGTCCGACGGAGCCCATACTGTACTGATCTGCACGAATGTCTTGCGGGTATGTCACTCTGTAAAGAGAGACACGGGGTATAACTTGCTCCACACGTCTAGTTCTGAAGATCTGCCGACGGCAGTGAACGTCCAAAGGAAGGCTCGGGCAGCAGGTGGCTAAAGCGGACAACGGCAGCGGTCAGGGAGCGTCCGGTAACCCTCGTCGCCTCGTGATCGTCGAGTCACCGACCAAGGCGCGCAAAATCGCTCCCTACCTCGGTAAGGACTACGTCGTCGAGGCATCGGTCGGTCACATTCGCGACCTCCCGCGCGGCGCAGCGGACGTTCCGGCCAAGTACAAGGGCGAGTCGTGGGCCCGTCTCGGCGTCAACGTCGATCACGACTTCGAGCCGCTCTATGTCGTGAGCCCGGAAAAGAAGGGCAAGGTCGCCGAACTCAAGTCTCTGTTGAAGGACGCCGACGAGCTCTTCCTCGCAACTGACCCCGACCGCGAGGGCGAGGCAATCGCCTGGCATCTCCTCGAGACTCTCAAGCCCAAGATTCCGGTTCGTCGAATGGTCTTCCACGAGATCACCGAGCCGGCAATCCGTGCTGCCGCCGAAGACACCCGCGAACTCGACACCGACCTCGTCGATGCTCAGGAAACCCGCCGCATCCTCGACCGTCTCTACGGCTACGAGGTCAGCCCGGTTCTCTGGAAGAAGGTCATGCCGAAGCTCTCGGCCGGCCGCGTCCAATCGGTGGCCACTCGCGTCATCGTCCAGCGTGAACGCGAGCGCATGGCGTTCAAGTCGGCGTCGTACTGGGACATTTCCGCGACGCTCGACGCCGGTGCAGAGGCCAGCCCGCGTAGTTTCGGTGCTCGCCTGGTCTCCGTCGACGGTTCGCGTGTCGCCTCCGGCCGTGATTTCGGAGCTGACGGAAAGCTCAAGGGCAGCGCGGTCACTGTGCTCGACGAGGCGTACGCGCGTCGTCTCGCGGAAGCATTGCAGGGCGTCGACCTCACGGTTTCCTCCGCCGAGGACAAGCCGTACACCCGCAAGCCTTACCCGCCGTTCATGACGTCGACGCTCCAGCAGGAAGCCGGACGCAAACTTCGTTTCACGTCCGAGCGTGCAATGCGCATCGCACAGCGTCTGTACGAAAACGGCTACATCACCTACATGCGTACCGACTCGACGACTCTCTCGGAGTCGGCGATCGCTGCCGCTCGTGCGCAGGCCACCGAGTTGTACGGTCCGGAATACGTGCATCCGACGCCGCGTCAGTACACCCGCAAGGTCAAGAACGCGCAGGAAGCCCACGAGGCGATCCGCCCCGCCGGCGACGTGTTCCAGACCCCGGGTCAGCTGCACTCCAAGCTCGATTCCGACGAGTTCAAGCTGTACGAACTGATCTGGCAGCGGACCGTCGCTTCGCAGATGGCCGACGCCCGCGGTACGACGTTGACGCTTCGCATCTCCGGCACGGCAGGCACCGGCGAGGACTGCACGTTCTCCGCTTCGGGTCGCACCATCGTGTTCGCCGGCTTCCTCAAGGCTTACGTCGAGAGCGTCGACGAAGAGGCCGGCGGTCAGTCCGACGACGCCGAATCCAGGCTTCCGGTGCTGGTCAAGGGTCAGGAAGTCACGGCCACCAAGCTCGATCCGGACGGGCACAGCACCAACCCGCCCGCTCGCTACACAGAAGCCAGCCTGATCAAGACGCTCGAAGAACTCGGCATCGGCCGTCCTTCGACCTACTCGTCGATCATCAAGACCATCCTCGATCGCGGATACGTCTACAAACGTGGCAGCGCGCTGGTTCCGTCCTGGGTGGCGTTTGCCGTCATCGGGCTGCTCGAGGTGCACTTCGGCCGGCTGGTCGACTTCGATTTCACGGCAGGAATGGAAGACGATCTCGACGCGATCGCCGGTGGCCGTGAGCAGCGTGGCAACTGGCTGAGCAGCTTCTACTTCGGCGGCGAGACAGGCGCTGAAGGTTCGGTCGCCCGCGAGGGCGGGCTGAAGAAGATGGTCGGTGTCAATCTCGAGGAGATCGACGCTCGCGAGGTCAACTCCATCCGACTGTTCGACGACGCCGAGGGTCGCGAAGTTCACGTGCGCGTCGGCCGGTTCGGCCCGTATCTCGAGCGCATGGTTCAGAACCCGGACGATCCCGAAGGCGATTTGATCTCGCAGCGGGCAAATCTTCCCGATGACCTGCCACCGGACGAGCTCACTCCCGAGTACGCCGAGAAGTTGTTCTCGACGCCTCAAGAGGGCCGCAAGCTGGGCGTCGACCCGCTGACGGGCCACGAGATCGTCGCGAAGGAAGGCCGCTTCGGTCCCTACGTGACCGAGATCCTGCCCGAACCGCCGGCCGAGCCGGAACCGGACATCGTTCCCGTCACCGCTCCCGAGCCGGAAGAAATCAGCTCGGGCAGCACCAAGACTGCGGTGAAGAAGGCCGCGGCCAAGAAGGCGCCTGCGAAGAAGGCTGCCAAGAAGGTCGCAGGCCCCAAGCCGCGGACCGGATCGCTGCTCAAGTCCATGGACTTGGCGACGATCACCTTGGAAGATGCGCTGCGTCTGCTGTCGCTTCCGCGCGTCGTGGGTGTCGACCCCGAATCGAAGGAAGAGATCACCGCGCAGAACGGCCGTTACGGTCCGTACCTGAAGAAGGGCACGGACTCACGCTCGCTCGCCAACGAAGAGCAGATGTTCACCGTCACGCTCGACGAGGCCCTCAAGATCTACGCCGAGCCGAAGCGTCGTGGGCGTCAGGCGTCGGCAACGCCTCCGCTGCGTGAGTTGGGCGTCGATCCGGTCAGCGAGAAGCCGATGGTGATCAAGGACGGCCGTTTCGGTCCGTACGTCACCGACGGCGAGACCAACGCCAGCCTTCGCAAGGACGACGACGTCGAATCCATTTCCGATGCTCGGGCGTCGGAGTTGCTGGCTGATCGTCGTGCGCGCGGCCCGGTCAAGAAGAAGGCAGCAGCCAAGAAGGCTCCGGCAAAGAAGGCCGCTGCCAAGAAAACAGCCGCCAAGAAGGCTCCGGCAAAGAAGGCCGCCGCCAAGAAGGCTCCGGCGAAGAAGGACTCGTAAGGCTTCGTCGGTGCCGACGGTTAGGGTTTTTGCATGAGTACTGAAGTGGCCGAACGAGGTGTGTTCGGTCGGCTGGTGGGTCAGCACGACGTCGAGCAGAGCCTGCGTGATGCTGCACTGTCGGCTCGTGGAGATTCCAGCGGCTCGGAGATGACCCACGCGTGGCTCTTCACCGGGCCACCCGGCTCTGGTCGTTCGGTGGCTGCTCTCTGCTTCGCCGCTGCCCTGCAATGCACCTCCGACGGTGCACCAGGGTGCGGTGAGTGTCATGCATGTACGACGACGATGGGTGGAACCCACGGTGACGTACGACGGATCATCCCCGACGGCCTGAGCATCAGCGTCAAAGGCATGCGCGAGATAGTCAACATCGCTTCGCGTCGGCCGACGACGGGGCGGTGGCAGGTCATCGTGGTCGAGGATGCCGATCGTTTGACCGAAGGCGCAGCCAACGCCCTCCTGAAGGTTGTCGAGGAGCCGCCGGACCGCACGGTCATCCTGCTCTGCGCGCCGACGACCGATCCGGAAGACATGTCTGTCACCCTCCGATCGCGGTGTAGGCACATGCCGTTGGTGACGCCGTCCGTCGAATCGATCGCCCAGGTACTGATCGACCGCGACGGGCTGGATCCGGAACGGGCGAGAATCGCCGCATCGATCAGCGGCGGACATGTCGGCCGGGCTCGGCGTCTCGCCACCGACGAGAGCGCGCGCGACGAGCGTCAGCGTTCGCTTCGACTAGCCGCCGACGCGATCGGGGCTTCGACGGCGTACAAGGCCGCAGAGAACTTGGTGAAGTCGATCGAGGCTGACACCAAGGCGTTCTACGCCGAACTCAAGGAACAGGAACTCGAGGAACTCAAGGTCTCCTTGGGTGGCGGTGGAACCGGCAAGGGAACAGCCGGGACTCTGCGCGGATCGGCTGGTCTGATCAAGGACCTCGAAGCGCGTCAGAAATCGCGCGACACCCGGGCCCGCCGCGATCTTCTCGACCGGACGCTGATCGACCTGGCCGGCATGTACCGAGACGCGCTGTCCTATTCGCTGGGGTCGACGTCGACGGCGACCCATCCCGACATGGCTCGGCAGGCCGCCGAGTTGGCTGCACGAACGTCCCCGGAGGGGTTGCTCAAGTGCATCGAAGCGGTGCTCGAATGCCGCGAGGCCGTCGACTTCAACGTCAAGTTGCAGTGGGCGCTCGATGCGATGGTTGCCTCCATCGGAGCCGCTTTCCGACCCCCGTTTTCGCGATCCGGGGGTTGACCAGATAGACTCGCCACCGCCGAAAGGCACGCTGCCTTAGCTCAGTCGGTAGAGCATTTCACTCGTAATGAAAAGGTCGAGAGTTCGATTCTCTCAGGCAGCTCAGCCAAGAGCCCCACACCCGGAAATCCGGATGTGGGGCTCTTGTCGTTAGTTCCCAATTCTTGCGTATGTGCGGTTTATCCTGAGTTCGGCGAACACGTGCCTGAACAGGAGAGACCTCGATGTCGGATCAGAACTGGGGACCAGGCCAACCATCGCAGAATCAGCCGCCGTACGGGCAGATGCCGCCGATGCCGCCGCAGGGTTATCAGCCGCCGACGCCCGCCTATCCGTACGCAAGCTGGATCTCTCGGGTGTTTGCGTCAATCCTCGACGGCTTTGTCATTCCGCTCCCCGGCGTCATCCTCGCGGGCATCGGAGCAGTGATCGCGTTCTCCGGATCCGAAGTGACCACATACGACGACGGCAGCGTGAGCGCTGAAGGCGGTAATCCGGTCGGGGTGATCGTCATGGTCGTCGGCATACTGGCGATCTTCTTGATCGAGGTGTGGAATCTCGTCTTCAGGCAAGGGAACACCGGACAGACGCTCGGCAAGAAGTGGCTGGGAATTTCGGTGATTCGGGAGTCCGACGGTGTGCCTCTCGGCCCGGTGATGGCGCTGCTTCGTTGGATCATGATGGCGATCCTGGGTGGCGCCTGCTTCCTCAACTATCTCTGGCCGCTCTGGGACTCGAAGCACCAGTGCTGGCACGACATGGTGGTCCGGTCGGTAGTCGTTCGCGCGCGCTAGTCGCTGCCGAGGTCTCTTACAGTGGGTGCCATGGAGTTGGAAGCGGTCACAAGTCGACGACGCTCGCTGGCCGCACCTGTCGGTGTTGCTGCAGTGGCCGTGACGGCCGCCGCGGTACTCCACTTCCGTGATCCCCACAGCGCGGGTAGTTACGGCGTTTGTCCGATGTACGCGTTGACGGGATTGTGGTGCCCGGCGTGTGGTGGCCTTCGTGCGGTCAATGACCTGACTAATCTGGATATTGGCGCCGCAGTGTCCAGCAATGCCTTGATCGTGCCGCTTATCGCGGTGTTGGTGATCGCGTGGATCGGTTGGACAGTGCGCCGTTGGAAAGGCACGCGGGATCGCATGATCGTGCTTCGGCCGACTGTGACGATCGTGGTGCTCGGAGTTCTCGTTGCATTTACGGTTGTTCGAAACACCCCGTGGGGGAGCTGGCTCGCGCCGGCGTGACGGTAAGAGGTCGACATGGCACTGCAGGTTTTTTCGCTCATCGTTCTGCTCGGCGCGCTGATCATCCTGATTCCGACGGCACGACGTGTCTTCGGCAAGAAGGACGACGAGTAGGCCTCGACAACTGAGCCCGAGCGGCACATGCTGGCGGTATGGCTGATTCGTTGAAAGCCCGCGTCAAGGAAAAGCTGCTGAGGCAACTCGCCGAGGACGGTCGGCACCCGATTCAGGAAGCTGAGGGTGACGATCCCCGGCTGGTTTCGATCAACGACGATCTCGAAGCGTTGGAACAGGCCGAGGAAGGCGATCCGATCGTCGAAGAACTGGCCGAGAGGTACTGGGTTCCGTGAAGTTTACCGACC
>NZ_JBMAIQ010000016.1:0-96945 GCF_048573875.1 Rhodococcus sp. SB1D | reverse complement strand
ATAACCGGGGGGGGTTAAAAACCCCGCACAGCGCGGAGCGCGGCTGCCGCTTCCTGCGCGACTACTGCATCGGTGACGTCGTATCCGTCCGATCCCCCACCAGGTCCGCCGGAAACTGCGACAACCTTGCGCGCCGAGAGATGCACCGCATCGACGCCGACGGCAGCGATTGCCGGGATGTCGTCGACGGTTATTCCGCCACCGGCCATGATCTGGATCCGGCCCGCGGCATGTTCGACCATTCGACCGATCTCGTCGAGTCCCTCATTGCAAGTGTCCGCACCCCCGGACGTCAGCACGCGGGTCACGCCCAGGTCGATCAGTTCGTCCAGCGCGGTCAGACGGTCGGTCACCACGTCCATCGCACGATGTACTGTCACCTCGACCCGCGCACGGTCCACGCATCCGATGATGCGGCGCAGCACGACGGTGTCGATCGAATAATCTTCTGTCAGCGCGCCGATCACGATGCCGGAAGCTCCACCGGCCACAGCAGCATGTACGTCGTGCTCCATCACCCACACTTCGTCGGGTGAGAACACAAAACCTCCGGCGCGCGGACGGATCAGCGGGTGAACCGCGATCCCCACTTCCGACGCAGCCTCGATCACTCCGATGCTGGGCGTCAATCCCCCCGTGGGGCCGAGTGCCGCACACAACTCGACTCGAGTCGCTCCCACCGAACGCGCGATCCTCGCCCCCCGCACGTCCTGCACTGCCAGCTCCAGAACCGTCATGTCAGAAGGGCTGCCACGACGGCTTGTGTTCGAGCGCATACCGGTAGTAGTCGGCAAGTTTGAGTGAACTGGCCGCAGCTTCGTCGATGACGACGGTGACATGGCGATGCAATTGCATCACCGAAGCCGGGCAGAAAGCAGACAACGGACCTTCGACGGCAGCGGCGATCGCGTCAGCCTTGCCTTCTCCGGTCGCGATCATCACCAGATGCCTTGCATCGCTGATGGTTCCGAGCCCCTGGGTGAGCACGTGATGTGGGACGTCGTCCACACCGTCGAAGAAGCGTGCGTTGTCGATCCGGGTCTGCTCGGTCAGCGTCTTCACGCGGGTTCTCGAGGTCAACGACGATCCGGGCTCGTTGAAGCCGATGTGGCCGTCGGTACCGATGCCGAGCAACTGCACGTCCACTCCCCCGGCCGCCGCGATGCTCTGGTCGTACCGGGCGATCTCCTGCTCCGGGCACGGCGCTTCACCGTTGGGACTGGACACCATCGCGGGATCCAGGTTGACGTGATCGACGAACTCCGACCGAATCACCGAGTAGTACGACTGCGGATGGCGTTTCGGCAATCCCAGGTACTCGTCGAGCAGGAATGCCCGAGCCAGCGAGAAGTCGAGTTCGGCGTCGCGATGCCTCGCTGCCAGTTCACGATAGGTTCCGATCGGCGACGACCCCGTTGCGAGACCGAGCGTCGTCGCCCCGGCTCTGACGTAGCCTTCGACGATGTCCGCGACGGTCGAGTCGACCTCCGCGGGTGTCGGCTGAATTACGATTTCCATGATTTTTCCTCTCCGGCGGCTTTTCCGCCGAGTAGTACACGCCCCAGGCGCAATTGACGATCGGTGACCACGATGTCGGCCCGGCAGCCCACGGCCAGCGATCCGATCAGGTCGCCAAGTCCCAGCAGACGCGCTGGGCTCCGAGTTGCCGCTGCGACAGCATCTTCCAGCGCGACACCGCCGTCAAAGACAGTGCTGCGAAGCACGTCGAGCAATCTTGCAGTCCCTCCGGCGATGGCACCGGAACTGCCGTCGGTGGTCGCGAGTCTTGCTACACCGTCGGCAACCGTGACGTCGAGCGCACCGAGTTGGTAGTCGCCGTCGTCCATTCCCGCCGCGGCCATCGAATCACTGACCAAGGCGATCTGGTCCGGTCCGACAGCGTCGAAGACCATCGACACGGTCTCGGGCGCAAGATGCACACCGTCTGCGATCAGTTCCACCACCATCTCGCCTCTCGCGGCAGCCGCCAGGCACGCCGCGACGGGACCCGGAGATCGATGGTGCAGGGGCGGCATCCCGTTGAAGAGGTGGGTCGCGCTGATCTGTCCGGCCCAATCCCCGTGCACCGCAGCATCGATGCGCGCCGACGTCGTTGCCGCGTCGGCATCGGTGTGACCGAAACTCGGCACGATGTTGCGATGACGCATGATCGCGAGCAACTCTTCGAAATTCTCGGTCTCGGGCGCCAAGGTCATGGACCGCACGGTCCCACGCGCGGCGTCACACACGGCTTCGAGCAGATCCGGATCACCGGGAATGATCGCCGCCGGATCCTGGGCACCGCAGCGGACGCCGTTGATGAACGGCCCCTCGAGGTGGATACCCAGAAGTTCTCCGCGTTCGACCAGATCGGCGAGCATCGTTGCTTGTCGCACCAGATCTGCGCGCGGTGCGGAGACCAGGCTGGCCAGCATTCCGGTCGTGCCGTGCTCGCAATGGTGCGCCGCCGCGCGGCTCGCTCCATCGGCGTCGGTGTTCGGGAAACCAGCACCCGCGGCGCCGTGGCTGTGGACATCGATCAAGCCGGGCATGATCACCGCGTCGGTGCGTTCCGGAATGACGACGACGGGTGCGGAAGCCACGTAGTCCGCAGCCGAGCCGACCCAACTGATCTTTTCGCCGTCCACGACGACGACTCCGTCATGAATCTTCCCGGCCGGAGATCCGATCACAGTTCCCCGCAATACGATCGGATCGCCGACAGCAGCCGAGCCTGATGTACTCATGCCGACTCGCGAATCCGCGCGACGGCCGCTCTACCCTCGATCGGGTTTCGCGCGCCCCGCGCCGCCGCGGCCATGTCCTTGCACACCGCCAGATCGAGAGAGGCCAGTTGCGCGCGAACTGCGCCCAATGCCGGGACCGACATCGACAGACTCGTCACGCCCAAACCGACCAGAACCGGAGCCAACAGCGGGTCAGACGCGGATTCTCCGCACACACCAACAGGTTTTCCGGCATCGGCGCCCGCCTGACCGACCATCGCGATCAGATCGAGGACCGCCGGCTGCCACGGATCGAGCAGCTGCGCCAGACCTCCGGCCATACGATCCACGGCGCAGGTGTACTGGCTCAGATCATTGGTCCCGATACTGACAAAATCGAGGTGCTCGAGGATATCCTTCGCCCGCAACGCTGCAGCTGGAACCTCGATCATTGCTCCGACCTTGCCGATCCCCCGCGAACGCGCAAGTTCTGCAAAGTCTTTCGCCTCGTCGGCCGTAGCTACCATCGGCGCCATGACCCACAGATCGGCGCCCGTCGCATTGCCTGCCGCCGCGAGGGCGTCGAGCTGGCAGATGAGTGTGTCGGGATAAACCGTGCCGACACGGAGCCCGCGGATACCAAGGGCCGGATTCTCCTCGACCCCGAGATCGAGAAACGGCAACGGCTTGTCCGAACCCGAATCGAGAGTGCGGACCACCACCTTCTGTCCGGCGAAGTGCCCGAGCACCGACGCGTACGTCTGTGCTTGCTCCTCCACCGACGGTGCGTCGTGACGCCCGAGATACGAGAATTCGGTACGGAACAGTCCGACGCCCTCGCAATCCGCCGCTCCGGCCCGCGCGGCGTCCTCGAGGGTTCCGATGTTGGCCGACAACCTCACCGCGAACCCGTCACGCGTGCGTCCTGGACCCTGTGCCGAAGCCGACTGCTCTGCCACGAACGATGCTTCGAGGACTGCGCGCTCGCGCGTTTCTGCCGAGGGATCGATGGTGACCGTCCCGGTGGTGCCGTCGAGGATGAGAAGTTTCCCCTCCGCCAGCAGATCGGTTCCCGAGCAGTTGACCACGGCCGGGATTCCGAGCGACTTCGCCAAGATAGCCGTATGGCTGGTCGGACCTCCTTCGGCAGTCAACAATCCGACCACGTCACTGGTGCCCAGCGTCGCCGTATCCGCCGGAGCGAGGTCGCGCGCCACCAGTATGTACGGGTAACCGGGAGTGGGGATTCCGGGCATCGGCTCCCCTCGAAGAACGGCCACGGCTCGCTGCCCGAGATCGCGCAGATCGGTTGCCCGTTCGGCCATGTACCCGCCGAGCGCCGTGAGCTTTTCACAGAAGGCGTCGAAGGCGACTGCGACGGCGTGTGCGGTCGGCAGCCCCGATTCCAGGTTCGCCTTGGCCGCCTTCACGATGCCCGCGTCGCGCGCCATCGCAGCCGACGTCGTCAGGATCTCCGCGGAGACGCCCTCGACTGTCTTTGCACGCGAGAGCAGTTCCTCCGCGACGGCGTCCAGTGCCTCACGGATCCTGATCAGCTCTGCCTCGGGACTGCCCGTGATCGGGTCCGCCGCCGAGGTCGGCTCAGGCGTGGAGAATCGCAACCACGGCGCGCAGACCGAACCCGCGCTCACTCCGATACCCGCGATGCGGTTGTCCACACTCGCCGTCATCAGGCTTCGTCCAGTTCGGATGCGAGAAGCTCTGCGAGCGAACCGACCGCAGCGTCGGCGCCGTCACCGTCAGCACGCAAGGTCACCGAATCCCCGAATGCTGCACCGAGAGTCATGACAGACAACATGCTGGAGGCATCGACGGGTTCGCCGTCGCCGAGCGCGATGGTGACGTCTACCGGTAGATCGGCTGCGGCGCGCGCGAAGAGCGCTGCGGGTCGTGCGTGGAGTCCGACGCGGGATCCGATTGTCGTGGTTGCGATCGCCATGTTCAGCGTCCTTCCAGTTCCTTGTCGAGCTTGTTTTCCAGTTCGGCGACGAGCGGGGCGTCGGTGCGGCTGTCACCTTCGGCAGCCAGTGCCAGTTCGGCCTCGAGCAGCGCTGGGTCGGGCTCACCTGCGGCCACCTCGACCTCTTCTTCTCGTCCTGGCGTGCGCAGATTCCACTTCTTGATGACGAAGCTGAAAAGGAAGTAGTAGATCACGGCGTAGCCGAGTCCGATCGGGATCAACATCCATGCGTTGGTTGCCTTGCCGAAGTTCAACACGTAGTCGAAGAAGCCTGCGGAGAACGTGAATCCGTCGTGAATCCCCAGCGCATTGACCAAGGCCATCGACGTTCCGGTCAGGAGCGAGTGGATGACGTACAGGGGCCACGCGACGAACATGAAGGAGAATTCGAGCGGCTCGGTGATACCGGTGAGGAATGCGGTCAGGCCGGTGGAGAGCATGATGCCGCCGACGAGCTTCTTCTGAGAAGGCTTGGCGTTACGCCAGATTGCGAAGGCTGCAGCGGGGAGGGCGAACATCATGATCGGGAAGAAGCCGGTCATGAACGTACCGGCGGAGGGGTCGCCGGCGAAGAACCGGTTGAGGTCACCGCGAACGATTTGACCGCTCGCGTCCTGGTAGTCGCCGATCAGGAACCACACGGCGGAGTTCAAGATGTGGTGCAGGCCCGTGGGGATCAGGAGGCGGTTCGCTGCGCCGTAAATGCCGCCGCCCACAACGGTATTGGAAGCAACTGCTTCACCGACCCAGTTGAGGCCGGAGTTGAACAAGGGGTACACGAATGCCATCAGGACACCGACCACAAGACCGGTGATCGCTGTCAGGATGGGAACGAGCCTGCGCCCGTTGAAGAACCCGAGATAATCGGGAAGCTTCGTTCGATAGAACCGCTGCCACAAGATCGCCGACAGCAAGCCCATCACGATACCGGCGAGCACACCGTAGTTGATCAGGGATTGATCCCCGTTCGGGTCCGTCTTCCCTTCGAGGACGATCGGCGACATCGCCTTGAACACGCCGTCGATCACCATGTAGCCGACGACGGCTGCCAAGGCAGTCGATCCGTCGGCCTTCTTGGCCCAGCCGATCGCGATACCGACGGCGAAGATCAGCGGCAGCCACGTGAAGACTGCTTGTCCTGCCGCAGAGATCACTGCAGCAGCACTGTGCATCGAACTGAATCGCCCGAGCAGGTCGTCCTGGCCGAGGCGGAGCAAGATTCCCGCAGCCGGCAGAACGGCGATCGGAAGCATCAAGCTTCGGCCGAGGCGTTGAACCCCGGCGAACACTTTCGATTCCTTCTTCGGGGTGTCTTCGAGAGTCATCAAGGACCTTCTTCGTTCGCCGGGCCGCGTCGCGATCGGCCGCTGGTTCTGGAAATTCGGGTGTCGTACACGTGCAGGTTTCGTGAAAATGCAGGTCACGGTTCTTGCTCGGAAGTGAGGCCGAAACCGTTTTGTAGAAACTGTTGTGGAGCCGGACTTCCAACGGGTACTGTCCGGTCATAACCAGTTGTAGTTTTACCTGGTGGAGGCGAGTTGTCAACACCCAAATGTGACATACGTAACCGGGATAGCCTTGACCAGCAACTAGTCAGCCCACCTGTACGACCGTTCAACGATCACGACCAACCCGACAATCAGGAGCAGCAAATGTCGAAAGCGGAAGCAATCATCAAGGGCCTCGGCGGCGCAGAGAACATCGTCGAGATCGAGGCTTGCATCACCCGCCTGCGTACCGAGGTCAAGGACGGAGCGAAGGTGAACGAGTCCGCTCTCAAGGCTGCCGGCGCACACGGCGTGCTCAAAGCCGGAACGGTTGTCCAGGTCATCGTCGGGCCCGAGGCCGACACCCTTGCCGAGGACATCGAGGACATCCTGTGACGGTCGTCCTCGCCCCGCTCCCCGGTCGGGTCGTCGCACTCGCTGACGTACCGGACCCGGTGTTCGCTCAGCAGATGGTCGGCTCGGGCGTCGCGATCGAACCCGCTCGCGGTCAGGGCCCACTCACGGTCGTGGCGCCGATCAGCGGAAAGATCCTGAAACTTCACCCCCACGCGTTCGTGATCTTCGGCGAGAAGGCCACCGGCGTGCTGGTCCATATCGGCATCGACACGGTCAAGCTCGAAGGCGACGGATTCACCCTCATCGCCGCCGAGGGTGACACCGTCAATGCCGGTGATCCCGTCGTCAGCTTCGATCCAGCGCACATCGACACGACCGGTTACTCGGCGATCTGCCCGGTAGTCGTGATGGATTCCAAACCGGACACCGTCGAATCCCCTTCCGTCGGTGGGGACGTCGCCACTGGCGACACTCTGTTCGACTGGTCGGCGTAACGCAAAGGGCGAGCACACCGGAAGGTGTGCTCGCCCTTTCGCTTCGAACGATGACTATTGGTCGCCGCGCGTTTTGGGCCGCGCTTGGCCCTGGACTTCCATCTGCAACTGGTAGCGGTCGGATCGGTACCAACTGCGAGTGTGCTCGACCGGTGCGATCTCGCTGAACGACACTCGATCGAAGTACAGAACCGGAGCGCCCTTACGAGTGCCCAGGAGAGTCGCGATCTCCGTACTGGCACCATCGGCACTGACTGTCTGCTCTGCCCGATCGATCGGCTTGTCGTACTTGTCGGCGGTTGCCCGATAGATCGAACCCGTCAAGTCCATGTCGAGTAAACCCGGCAACAGTTCGGGATTGAACCAGCCGTCGTCCACGCTCACCGGCTCGCCGTCGGCAAGGCGCAAGCGCTTGACGTGGTAACCGTCGGAACCCGGTCGCATATTCAGTGCGGCAGCAGTGTTTTCGGGGACCGGCCCCTGTTCGCTGACCAGGACCACCGTCGTGGGGTGATGCCCCTGGGCGCGCATTTCCTCGGTGAAGGATGCAAGGTGCAGCTTGGATTGGACAGCACGGTGCGCAACGAAGGTTCCCTTGCCACGCACGCGAACGAGGTGTCCGTCATTGACCAGTTGCCCGATTGCCTCGCGAACGGTGATCCGACTGACGCCGTAGTCCTGCATCAGGTTTCGCTCGCTGGTCATCAAGTCGCCAGGCTGGAGCTCTTGGGTGCACTTGCGCAGGAGAATGGTGCGCAACTGTTCGTGTTTGGGTATTGCGCTGTCGCGCAAATGAACGGGCATCACAGCGACTGTCCCTCCGAGAAATGAATAGTCGTCTATTCGCCGACGACAACGACCTGAAATCGCAGGCAGGTCCCGACCGGACCGGTCCAATTAACGATACTGGAATTTACGACAGGAAACTAGCACCAGTCCGGAGTTGTCCGATTTCAACCGTCCAACCGTCGGTAGATGGACCGTATTTCGTCCAAGGCGACGTTCTGCTGAGCCATGTCCAATCCCAATGCCGCAACCGCCTCGCGCAACCGCCTGATATCCAGATCGTCGATCGCCGCGCGAAAAGGCACCTTCGGTAGCGCAGGGAGGGCAGCCGCGATTCCGAACCAATTCTCGACGTCCACCGAAACAGTCGACTCGTCTTCCACTCCCCCGATCAACTGCTCCAGGTCGACCCCGCGAAGTCTCAGCAACCTGAGCGGATCGGTGTCGATTCGCTCCGCGGTCAAGAACGCCACGGCCGCAGCGTGTTTGCACGGCCAACCGACATCGGGGCAGGTGCAGTCGAAGCGAAAAGCCGACGGGCCGTCCGGTATCAGTTGAGCAGCAAGCATGTCCGGGACAACGCCGGACACCAGTGCGGCAAGACTTCCCGGCACGCGGCGGATCTTGGTGATGATGTCGTCGATATCCGATTGGTCAAGGGTGTCGATCGACAGCGTGGAAACGAACGGTTGAAGTTGGCTGCCCTGAACCTCGGCCGTCACCACTCCTGGTTCGATGTCAAGCGCCAAGACCTGACCCGAACGCGCATACGTACGCCCACGCGTGACACGAGGTTTGTCGCCGATCTCTTCGACGACCCGAACAAAAGCCTTGCCCCAGAACGTCCTCCCGAACGCTGGACGAGGCTTGACCGGCGCGGGTGCTCGCCGTCGAGGCCCGGTGTACTCACTGAAATCGGGGCCTTTACCGCGCGGACTCATTCGCCCACCGCGTCGTCGCCGAGTCGCAACAACTCGTCCAGTTGCTCGACGCTCATCTCCGTCACCCAGTTCTCACCGGTCCCGACTGCAAGTTCGGCGAGTTCACTTTTACTCGCGATCATCGTGTCGATTCGCTCTTCCAAGGTTCCGACGCACACCATCTTGCGTACCTGAACGTTCTTTCTCTGACCGATGCGGAAGACACGGTCCGTCGCCTGGTTCTCTACCGCCGGGTTCCACCATCTGTCGAGGTGAACCACATGGTTGGCCGCCGTGAGATTCAGACCCGTGCCGCCGGCCTTGAGCGAGAGCACCATGATGGGCGGGCCGCCTTCACCTTGGAATGCCTCGACCATTGCGTCGCGCCCGGCTTTCGACACTCCGCCGTGGAGAAACGGAACTTCGGTGGTGAACCGGTCGGCCAGGTACGGCACCACCAATTCGCCGAACTCACGAAACTGTGTGAACAACAGAACCTTCTCGTCGTCGCCGATGACCGACTCGACGATGTCCTCGACCAGTCCGAGCTTTCCCGAACGGTGTTGCCCGCGGCGCATCACCGGCGAACCGTCGCGCAGGAAGTGCGCGGGATGATTGCACACCTGTTTGAGTTTGGTCAGCGCAGACAGGACGGCGCCCTTGCGCTTCATCCCTTCCGTCCCCTTGATCTGCGCCATCATCTCGTCCACCACGGCGCGGTACAACGCGGCCTGCTCTTCGCTGAGATTCGCTCGAACCGTCATCTCCAACTTCTCCGGGAGATCCGCGATCACGGCGGGATCGGTCTTCACGCGCCGCAGCACAAAGGGGGACGTGACGGCTCGCAGTCGCGAGACGGCAAGCTGATCTTTTTCCCGCTCGATCGGTACGACAAACCTTTTGCGGAACATCTGCTCCGAGCCGAGTACACCGCGATTGGCAAAATCGAGGATTGACCGCAGCTCGTCCAGTCGGTTCTCCACCGGCGTTCCGGTCAGAGCAACGCGATGATCCGCGGGGATGCTGCGAGCAGCTCTCGCCTGAGATGTCTTGGCGTTCTTGATGTGTTGAGCTTCGTCGAGCACTACGCGCCGCCAGTCGAGATCCTTGAGGGCCGCGACGTCGCGGGTCATGAGCGCGTAGGTGGTGATCACCAGATCACTCTCACGAACTGCCTGTTCCAACTCCGCCCCGGTAGCGCGATCCGAACCGTGATGAACGTAGACGCGCAAGCTCGGTACAAATCGCGCCGCTTCACGCTGCCAGTTTCCCACGACCGACATCGGGCACACCAAAAGGGTTGCTGTCTTGGACTTCTCGTGCGCAAGTAACGCCAACAGTTGCAGCGTCTTACCCAGACCCATGTCGTCGGCCAGAACGGCGCCGAGCCCGAGGGCACTCATGTACGCCAACCAGTCGAGACCGCGTCGTTGATACGGACGCAAAGTCGCGTTGACCGTCGACGGTACCGCGACCTGCCGCGGAGCCACCGACTGGTCGAGCAGTGCAGAGGCCCATCCGGTTGCTTTCACTTCCTCGACCGGCAGGTCTTTGAGGTCGTCGGCGATCAAGTCCTTGATCAGATCGACGATCGCTCGGTCCCCGCTCGAGTGCCGCTGACTGACAAAACGAGCCGCGCGGGCCAGGACGTCTTTGTCCGCCTGAACCCACTCGCCGCGCAACTGGACCAGATCGGACTTCGCATCGACGAGTCGGGTCATTTCCTCGGCGGTGAGTACCTTGTCTCCGAGCGCCAATTCCCAATCGTATTCCAGCAATTGGTCCATACCGACCGTACGATTCTCCGCAACGATCGGAGATGCCGCCGAGGTCACGCGCACACGCAGGGATGGAGACACCACGTTCCATGCGCGAGGAAGCAGCAGCGTGATCCCTCGCTCTCGCAGGACTATCGCGCCGTGTCCGACCAGGTCCATCACGACAGGTGTGGGCAGCAACAGGTCGAGGCTGTCCTCGTCACGCGGCACGTCGCGAAAACGTGGGTAAGCCTTGATTGCGTCTTCGAGCTTGCGGCTGCCGAGCTGGATACGTTTGGGATCTGCCCGGTGCAGTCGAACACGTTCGGGCGCTTCACCTTCAGGACGCAAACACACTTGCAGACGCCACAGCGCATCGTCGTCGGGATCGGAATTGTCGTCGAGTTCAGGCTCGATCAGCCGCAGAACCAAGTCCGGCTCTCCGGCGGTGAACGTCGACCCCCATTCGGCGAGTCCCTCGGCCGCTCGTACCGACACGTCGTCGAAAGCGTCCCCGGACAACACGGCCTGCCACAGCGGGGTCTGCACCACCGGATGCGAGTCCCCGAGAGCACGACGGACGATCGGGTCCGTGAGTTCGTTCGTGATGTCTTCGATCGTCGCCCTCGGCGAACCGACCGCCCGCTGCACCGGCGGCATCGCCACTACCAGTTCGCCGATCCAGGCGCGCTGGCGTTCCCCCACCGACAACTGCCAGCGTGGCCACCAACTTCCTTCAGCCCGCGTCAGTGCGGGGACCACCCGTCCGGCGCGCACCCACCGGTCTATTCCTCGCGCCACATGTACGAGAAAGTGCAGGTCTCCCGCGATTCGCTGGTCGTCGGCCTTGAACCGCAGCAGGAGATCGACTGCGTCTGGCGGCGCCAACGCAACAGCTGCGTACTCACTCTGCAAAGGCCCGCCAGGTACGGGCGGCATAGCGACATTCACACGATGACGGAACTTGCGATGCAGGACAGCACTGACCGGATCACGGGGATCGTCGGTCCCGGCACCGTCGTGCCCGTCGACCCACAGTTTGAGCCCCGATCCCGGTGACCAGAGTCCATGCAGCATCCGACCATCCAATCAGGTGCCACCGACACCACTTCCCGCCTACCGGGCAATAGGCTGGCAGGCATGACGACGGCATACGGCTTCACCGAGTACGGCGGACCCGACACACAGTCCTACTTCGACGTCACCTTGCCCCCGCCCGGTGCTGGCCAACTGCTGGTGTCGGTCCGAGCGGCGGGCGTCAACCCCGCTGACTGGAAAGTTCGCGCGGGTACTCGAAAAGATACTGTCCCGGTGACGCTGCCTGCGGTTCTGGGCCGCGAAGTGTCCGGTGTTGTCATCGGAGTAGGTCCGCGGGTCACCGAGTTCGAGGTCGGCGACGAAGTGTTCGGCGCTACCGCGACCGGCTTCGGCGGCTACGCCGCGTCGACATTGCTCAACGTCGCCTCGACAGCACACAAGCCGCCTACCGTGTCCTGGGCCGATGCCGCAGTGCTGACGGTTGCGGCAGGAACGGCCTACGACGCACTCCACGATCTCGGTCTGAAACCCGGGGCGACACTCCTGCTGCTCGGCGCCGGCGGCGGCGTTGGTCGCAGCACGATCGCGCTTGCTCTGGCGCGGAGTATCAACGTGATCGGTGTCGCGAGCGAGTCCAAGAGAACCGCGATCGAGGAAGCGGGAGCACGTTGGGTTGCGTCGGGGGACGGCTTCGCAGACGACGTGTCCGCGTTGTCCCCAGTCGGAGTGGACGCGGTTTTCGACCTGGTCGGCGGGGACACTCTCACTCGCGGCGCTGAGCTCGCCCGACCGGACGCACCGATCCTGAGCATCGCCGATCCTCTGGCGGCGAGCCGACTCGGCGGCGGTGGTGTCGAACGCCGAAGAACTACAGCAGTATTCACGGAGATCGCGGCGCTCGTGGCCGACGGGATCCTCGACCCGTCCGTGTCCGGGCGGTACCCATTCTCCCGCGCTGGGGAAGCGCTCGCTGCAGTCGAAGACGGCCATGCCGCCGGCAAAGTGGTGATCGAGTTTGGCTGATTCCTGTCGGCCCCCGATGGTTCAATCACCGTCTACGACGGACGGCGTTGAATCACCGTCTACGACGGACGGCGTTGAATCACCGTCTACGACGGGCGGGGGCACAGGTGGTTGCACGGTTATTTGCGATCCTGTCGACGCTCGCGCTCGTATGTCTCGTCGCGTCCTGCGGATGGTTCGGGGACGAGCGTCTCGAGTCGGCCCCTGGCAGCCCCACGCGATCGGAACTGGAAGAGTTGCTGTCCCGGACAGCGATTGTCGACACCCGACCACATCCGGGTGGATACCAGCGCGGCTGCGGTAACGGCGAGGCCTGCGTCTTCGGCCCCGCGTGGTCCGACGACCAGGACGCACCTGGTGGCCACGACGGGTGCGATACCCGCAACAACGTCCTGGCCCAAGATCTCTCGGACGTGGTGTTCAAACCAGGAACACGTGACTGCGTCGTACTGTCCGGCGCGATGACCGACCCGTACTCCGGAGATCGCATCGAATTCGAACGCAGCCAGGCCAAGTCCGTCCAGATCGACCACGTCTTCCCGCTCGCCGCGGCCTGGGACTTCGGCGCGAACTCCTGGACTCCTGCGTTGCGGATGAGGTTCGCGAACGACATGTCTCTGAACCTGTTGGCCGTCAACGGCCCCGACAACCAGGCGAAAGGCGACAGCACGCCCAGTGACTGGTTGCCGCCCGATCCTGCGTACCGATGCTTCTACGCCGGCAAGTACCTGACCGTCGCGATTTCCTATGGCTTACCAGTCAGCCGAGCTGATCATTCGACCCTGACGGACCTTGCCACTCGCTGCTGATCTAGCGGCAGTCCTTCACCACTCGCCCACTCTGGATGACGAGTGCGATCCGCTCACGATCGGCAAAGATCGAGGGATCCGTCAACGGATTGCCGCGGAAGGCAACGAGGTCGGCGAACTTACCGACTTCGATGGTGCCGACCTCGTCGGCGATTCCGAGAATGTCGGCGTTGATCCGGGTAGCGGAAACCAGTGCATCCATGGGTGTTTCGACCTTGGCGCGCAGGACCAACTCCATCCCACGGCCCGTTTGATCGGTACCGATGAGGTCCGATCCCAAGCCCACTCTGACGCCGGCATTTCGAGCAGCAAGAAGCCCGTCGATCTGACCCTGCATCATCTGGCCGATCCGAGCCGAAATCGATTCGGGTAGACCTGCTGACGCCGCGCTGTCCGAGAGCGCCTGCACCACAGCCAACGTCGGCACCAAGGCGACGTCGTGCTCGGCCATCAACTTGGCGGTCTCGTCGTCGATATCAGAGCCGTGCTCGACGCATTTCGCGCCGGCAGTGACAGCGTTACGGATTCCCTCGTTGTTGTGAGCATGCACCGTGACATAGGTACCGCGCGCATTGGCTTCCTCGACGGCAACTTCGATCTCGTCGACCGTGAACTGGGTATCGGTGAGCTTGTCATGAGTGGATACCACTCCCCCGGTAACACACAGTTTGAGGAAGTCCGCACCCCTGCGGAACGTCTCGCGAACGTTCTTTCGCATTTCGTGCGGACCGTCGGAAAGCAGAGACATACACCGTAATCCGGGGATGTCATGATCGGACCAGTCCGAAGTCGGCTCCCATTCGGCCGCCAGGTGTCCGTGTCCACCGGTCTGGCACTGGATCGGGCCGCACTGAATGATCCGCGGACCCGGGATCTTGCCCGAGGCGACAACTCCGGCGAGTCCACCGTCGATTCCGCCGCAGTCACGAACAGTGGTGAATCCCCCGTCGAGGGTCGATGCGCAGGTCGCGAACATGTCTGCAGCGAGCTCGGCTACCGAGATCTGACGCCGCAGGCTCGGTGCGAGATCGCTCGATCCACCGAGATGAACGTGTGCGTCGATGAGGCCGGGCGTGATTGTCAACCCAGTGCAGTCCAGCACCTCCGCCCCCGTGGGTGGCGTGCCACCGAGTGCACTGATGCGCCCGTTTTCCACAGCAACAGCGCAGTTCTCGATCGGGTCGGCGCCCGTCCCGTCGATGATCGTTGCACCGGTCAGCCATACGACAGACATATTAGATGTTCCTCCGACGTGTACCGATCGCCGGAAGATTCCGCCGACATACCGAATAGGGTTCGGTTAGTATGATGCATACCGGCTCCCGAAATCAAGGAGTTGTCATCACTCGATAAAGTCCGAGATTGCTGACGAATCCCTCACCAGGAGAATCGATGCCGCGTCCCACCCAGCCGATACTGTCCACGCGAAACATCACCGACGCGGCTCTGGATGCTGTCGACGCGACCGGCGACTTCACCATGCCCGGGATCGCCAAGCAACTGAACGTGACTCCGTCTTCGCTCTACACACATATTTCGGGTCGATCCGAGATCGTCGAACTCATGCGCATCCGCGTGATGTCGTCGATCTCTGTCCCCCACCCACCGGCAGGGTGGAGCGAACGGATCAGCGCGTGGGGGTGGGCCTATCGCCGAGCTGCGGTCGAGCACTGGCGCCTCATCCCGCTGCTCATGACACGAAGCGTCCGCACAGAGGTAACTTTTACTATCGATACTGCACTGGTTCAAGCATTTTCGGACGGGGGTTTCGATTCGACAGACACTCGTCACGCAATCTCCACGCTGGACAGTCTGGTTCTCGGATCCGTCGTGAAACTCTCGACGCCGGATGTCGCGTGGACTCAATCCTCCAACCCGAGCGAGATCACGCGCGAGGCTACGACCCCACTGCGAACCGACGACACGTTCGACTTCGGCCTGCGAACCCTGATCGCCGGATGGATGGCTCAGCGCGTTGTTCGTCTGTATACCGAACCTCATTCGGATTCCGACGTCACTTCACGGTGAACGACCTGGTGTGCCATCCCGTGGCTCCACCGGGGATCGGCGGAGTGCGCTCTTCCACCTGAACGTTCCCGTCCAAATCCGTCGCTCTGACCTGCACGGTGTGCAAACCTGAGCCTGCATCCCACATCCACGACCATTGCCGCCAGGTGTCGACCGAGTACTCCTGGGCCAGCGTCGCCGGTTGCCATTCACCGTTGTCGACGCGAACCTCGACCTTCTCGATCCCGCGATGCTGAGCCCAGGCCGTTCCCGCCACCAGCACCTGGCCCGGCTCGATCGGCGCCAAAGCTGCCGGCACCTCGATACGCGACGACGTCTTGATCGGTGCCTGCGCACCCCAACCGCGCTGGGTCCAATAGGCCTCGACCTTGTCGAAACGCGTCAACTCCCACTCCGTCACCCACTTGGTGGCGGACACGAAACCGTACAGCCCCGGAACCACCTGCCGAACGGGATAACCGTGCTCGAACGGCAACGGCTCACCGTTCATCGCCACGGCGAGAATCGCGTCACGGCCGTCGGTGACTATCTCGACCGGGGTGCCGACTGTGAAGCCGTCGACGCTGGTCGAGAGGAGCATGTCGGCGTCGGGATGGACACCGACTTCGTCGAGCAGGTCCTTCATGGGATAACCGATCCACTTCGCGTTCCCGGCCAGAACGCCGCCCACCTCGTTCGAGACACACGTCAGCGTGATGACCCGCTCGATGGGCGTTCGCGCCACCAGATCGTCGAACGACAACGTCATCTCGCGGTCCACCATTCCGTGAATCCGCAGTTCCCACGAATCCGTCGTCAATTGCGGAACGAGGAGTGCCGTGTCGATTCGGTAGAAGTCGTCGTTGGGCGTGATGTACGTCGACGCACCCGCAATTGCGATATCCGCACCCGCCGGGATCGGCGGCGCCGGGTCAGCGGCGGTGGGCACGACAAAGTCTTCACGATTCGCTACTGCTCCGGCGATTCGCTGACCCACGAACTTCCCGGCGGCACCCGCTGCCGCAGCCACTGCCAACGCCGCACCTGCCAGCAGAAGGAACTGACGACGAGGCAACCACGAGTCGGCGACGCCCGGCGAGAGCGGCACTTCGAGTTGTGTGATCAGCAACCGCAAGGTTGCGACGCCCGCCACCACACCGACCAGCGTCGGGAACACGTACATCGCATCGGCAGTCGGGCGCTGCATCGCCGCATACACACCAACCGCGCCCAGAAGAACGAGAATGACGCTGCCGATCGGGCGGCGTCGCCGTTCCAGGAGCCCGGCCACCGCACCGAGCAGAACGATCAAGATCGACATTCCGATGAACAGCGCCGGCTTGTCATTGGTACCGAAAGTATCGATCGCGAACTCGCGAGCCCACGCCGGCGTTCGGTCGACGGTAGTCGCACCTACCGCGTAGAAGGGCGACGCGTCCGGGTTGATCGGCAACGCAACCAGTTCACCGACGCCCAGGACGACAGCCGCGGCCAAGACCCCGGAGATCGCGTGAGCAGCCCATCTACGACGCGGTGGACGAGATTCGGTGCTCGGGTGCTCGTCGATGTTCTGTGTGACCATGTCGTCTCGGCTCTGTCGGTGCGAGTGGTGCTTCGATCGGATACCCGACATTCGGCGCTGCGGGCCATCCGGATGGGTGCACTCCTCCATCAAGAACTACTCCGAACTCGCGATTAGAGTGGGAACGATGACCGTCGACCTCAACAAGGACACGCTCCTGTGCATGTCGCTCTCCGGGCGACCGAGCAACATCGGCACCAGATTTCACAATTACCTCTACGAAGAATTGGGCTTGAACTTCGTCTACAAAGCCTTCACCACCGAAGACGTGCCAGCCGCGATCGCAGGCATACGAGCACTCGGGATTCGAGGCTGTGGGGTGTCGATGCCGTTCAAGGAACAGGTCATCGAGCACATCGACGTCATGCATGATTCGGCCAGCGCCATCGACTCCGTCAACACGATCGTCAACGAGTCCGGAGTGCTGCACGCCTACAACACCGACTATCAGGCGGTGGCCGATCTACTGCGTGACAACAACGTCGACACGAGCCTGTCCGTCGCTGTCGCCGGCAGCGGTGGCATGGCAAAAGCAGTCGTCGCCGCGGTGCGCGACACCGGATTCACCGACGTCACCGTGATCGCCCGCAACCAGCAAGTGGGGTCGTCGCTTGCGAAGCAGTACGGCTTCGACTGGCAGGCCGAACTCGGTGAGCTTCGTCCCGGTGTGCTGATCAACGCCACCCCGATCGGTATGTCCGGCGGCGCAGAAGCAGATGCACTGTCGTTCCCCGAGCACGCAGTGCGCGCAGCCGATGTCGTCTTCGACGTCGTCGCGATGCCTTCGAAGACGCCACTGATCGCGTTGGCGACCGAACTCGGCAAAACGGCGATCACAGGAGCGTCGGTCATTGCCCTTCAGGCCGCCGGGCAGTTCGTTCTCTACACCGGTGTGCGCCCGAGCGCGGAGCAGATCCGGCGAGCATCGGAATACTCACGGGCGTAGGAACCACGTCGCCTTGAACGAGACCGGGGAGACTCCACCTCAACAACTCGCGCGGAACTTCAACGAGTTGTTGCAAGAACTGCGCGTCGCGCTCTCTGGTGTGCAGATCCTGTTTGCCTTCCTGCTGGCCGTGGCATTCACCGAACGCTACGAGGAAGCGTCGGCGTACATCCGCGGCATCCACTTGGTGACGGTGATCCTTGTTGCCATCTCGTTCGGGTTCCTGATGGCACCCGCGGTCTGGCATCGCATGCTTTTCCGCCGTGGGCACCGCGAGAACATATTGCCCGTGGCCAACCGATTCGCCCTGTGCGGCATAGCCTTTCTGGCCGCCTCCATGACCGGCACGGTCCTGTTGATCGCCGAGGTCGCCGTCGGCGGAGTTGCCGCAAAGGTGTTGGCAGCGTGCGCCGCGATCATGTTCACGGCGCTGTGGTTTCTCGTGCCGTCATTCATCGATCGCACCAAGAGCTGACTCAGGCTCCGGTGTCGACGGCGCGAGTGCTGTCGTTGGACCACTGTGACCACGAGCCCGGGAACAGCGTCGCGTCGTAACCGGCGATCGCGAGCGCCGCGATCTCGTGCGCGGCAGTCACTCCGGATCCGCAGTACACCGCCACCTTGTCTCCGACGCCCAGTCCGGCGAATCGCTCACGCAGGTGGGTCGTATCCAGGAATCGCCCGTCGCCGGTGATGTTCTCGGCGGTCGGCGCGTTCACCGCACCGGGGATGTGCCCTGCGACGGGATCCATCGGCTCGACCTCGCCGCGGTACCGCTCCCCGGCTCGGGCGTCGAGAAGGACACCGCCCTCGCTCGTCCAGTTGCCGACACCGTCGATGTCGACAGTCGGCATGTTGCCGCCGGTGAAAGTCACGTCGCCCGGGCTGACGGACTCGCCGATACCGGCCGCCAACGGCAGTCCTGCGGACTCCCAGGCCTGCAGCCCGCCGTCGAGCAGTCGGACATCCGAGAGTCCGGCCCACCGCAGCAGCCACCAACCACGAGCAGAGGCCGTGTTGCCGGTGGCGTCGTAAAGCACCACCGAATCACCGTCGTCGATTCCCCAACGACACGCCGCGGCCTGCAGGTCTTCGAGACTCGGCAGCGGATGCCTTCCCTTGCCCGGCGACGGCGGCGAGGCAAGTTCCTCGTCGAGGTTCACGAATACCGCACCGGGAATATGGCCGTCGCGAAAATGCTGCTCGCCGTTCGAATCACCCAGCGCCCATCGGACATCGAGCAATCGCGGCGCAGCGCCGGCCTCGATGAGAGCGGACAGTTCTTCGACGTCGATCAGCACGGGAAGTGTCATGAGCCCATCCTGACACGACCACTCATGCAACCCCGAAGAAGGCACCGAGGCCCACCAACAACACTCCCGTCACCACGTCGATTCGCTTGCCGACGCCAGGGCGACGCAGCTTCTTGCCGGCTCCGGCCGCCAACACCACCACGATCGCCCACCACAGTGCCGCGGCGACCACCGTCGCGCCCGCCAACATCAACGTCCGCAGCCCTGCGCCTTCACCCGGCTCGATGAATTGCGGGAGTAGCCCGAGAAAGAACAACAACGCCTTCGGGTTCAGCAGGTTCGAGAGGAAGCCGTAGCGAAATGCCGTGGTGACCGCGATCGGTTCTTTCGCTGCCGGAATTCCCTCGTCCGAGGCGCGGGCTTTGAAAGCACTTCGAATCGCGGAGATGCCGAGCCAGGTCAGATATGCCGCCCCGGCGTAGGTGAGCGCGGAGAGCAACTGTGGCCGTGTCGCCACAAGTGCGGAGAGACCCAGTGACGCGGCAGCGGTGTGAACGAAGAGCCCGGAAATCACACCGGCGGCCACCACCGCGCCGGTCCGACGATCTGCTAGAGAATGACGCAGGATCAGGACAAAATCCGGTCCCGGCGTGAACAGGACGATGGATAGCAGGGAGCCGAAAGCGAGCCATTGACCGACACTCATCCGAAATACCTCACACCCGAGCTGATTCGAGACACATGTTCATGCCAGGAGTGTGCAACTAGATCCGGGAAGTTCAAAACGACTCCGGATATAGTTCGGCAGATGACGAAGAATGAGCCTCTGGATCCGGTGGACTGGAAGATTTTGGCCGAATTGCAGAACGACGCGTCGATCACCAACAAGGTGTTGGCCGATCGAGTCGGTTTGGCGACGTCCTCGTGCCACGAGCGCGTCCGACGCCTACGCGCCAACGGCACGATCAGCGGCATCCATGCGGTTGTCGATCCGGCAGCCGTTGGCCGGTCGATGCAGGCGATCATCGCCGTTCAATTGCGACCACACCGCCGCGACCTCGTCGACCGGTTCACCGCCGACGCGCTAGCGCTGCCGGAAACGCTTGCGCTCTTCAACGTCTCGGGGCCCGAGGACTTCTTCCTCCACGTCGCGGTCCGTGACAGCGCTCATCTACAACGGGTATTGATCGACCACCTCGCCGCACATCCCGAGGTCTGGCACGCCCAAACGCACCTCATCTACGGCAAAGCGGTCACCTCACCCATCCGACCGGACAGGTAAATCGGGCCTCGAGCGGGTCGGGCAGAATCACTGACCATGTCGGACTCCACAGATACCACCGAACCGGAAGCCGTTCGCAGCAACTCGCAACCGATGAGCGCAGGCATCGTCACGGCCCTCGTCGGCTTCACCAGTTCGTTCGCGGTGGTCCTCACCGGCCTCGCCGCTGTCGGCGCGGACGCGACCGAGGCGGCGTCCGGACTGCTGGTTCTGTGTGTGACCCAAGCGTTGGGAATGCTCTGGCTCTCACGCCGGTATCGGATGCCGATCACCCTGGCCTGGTCGACTCCCGGTGCCGCTCTGCTCGCCGGCGCCGGAGCCGTCGAGGGTGGGTGGCCGGCGGCGGTCGGAGCATTCATCGTCGTCGGAATCGCGATTGTTCTGACCGGACTGTGGCCGACGCTCGGAAGGATCATCTCGGCAATCCCGACGCCCCTCGCGCAGGCGATGCTCGCCGGGGTTCTGATGCCGTTGTGCCTGGCGCCGATCATCGCCGTCCGGGACGCCCCCGCAGCGGTCGCGCCCGTCATCCTGGTTTGGCTTGCCGCGCAGCGCTTCTCCAAGCGATGGGCGGTTCCGCTCGCGTTCCTCACCGCCGCGGTCGTGATCGGGATCAGCCTCGTCACGTCGGATCGAGTGCTCGACGCCGGCGCCATGATTCCCCGCATCGATCTCACCGCGCCGTCGTGGACCTGGCAGGCAATGATCGGCATTGCGATTCCCCTCTACATCGTCACGATGGCTTCGCAGAACATTCCCGGTGTGGCCGTGATGAATTCGTTCGGATACACCGTTCCCTGGCGACCGTCGATGATCGTGACGGGTATCGGCACCATCGTCGGCGCACCGGCCGGTGGCCATGCGATCAACCTCGCGGCGATCAGCGCAGCCCTGGCCGCCGCCCCCACCGCACATCCGGATCCCAAACGTCGATGGATCGCTGCCTTCACCGCAGGCTGGGCGTATCTCGTTCTCGCTGCCGGCGCGGCCGCGGTGGCCGCTCTGGTAGCCGCCGCACCGGCCGGAGTCGTGGAAACTGTTGCCGGACTGGCGCTCCTGGCAACGCTTGCCGGCGCCCTCACGTCGGCGCTGAGCGAGGCGAGTGAACGTGAAGGCGCCGTGGTCACGTTTCTGATCGCCGCATCCGGGGTCAGTATCCTGGGAATCGGTTCGGCATTCTGGGCACTGTTGGTGGGGCTGATCGTGCGTGCAGTCCTACAGGGCACCACCCTGCCCTCACTCTCGCGAAAGTCCTCACTACAGTCGAAGCCGTGAGCACAGCGCAGACGCCCCCGTCGATCAGCGAGTTTCCCGTTCTCTGGCCCGTCCCGACGCGGTGGGACGACAACGATCACTACGGCCACGTCAACAACGTGACCTACTACTCGTACTTCGACACCGCGGTCAACGCCTGGCTGATGTCTTCCACTGGAACCGACATCCGCACCCTGCCTGCCATCGGCGTCGTCGCCGAGACGTCGTGCCGGTACCTGAGCGAGCTGTCGTTCCCCGAGCAGTTGCAGGTGGGTATCTCCGTCGAGAAGCTCGGCACCAAGAGCATCGTCTACGCGCTGGCGATATTCCACGAGGTCGAAAGCGGCCATTGGGAACCTGCCGCGACCGGGCGCTTCGTGCACGTCTACGTCGACGCCGACACCCGTAAGCCGGTGGAGATCCCGGCGGCCATCAGATCGGCAGCCGGGACCTTGACCGAAAACTAGCTCAGGCCGAGCTGATCTGCCGTCAAGACGGCGCGTGCAACGATTCCGTCGATCAGCGCGACGGTCGGGCCGCCGTGCTCGGCCTTGTTGCGCGGATCGTCGAGGATGCGTCGCAGCACGCCCTCCGCGATGATCGAGAGCTTCCACAGAGCGAGTACGTGCCAGTATCCGACCGCTGACACGTCGCGGCCAGTCGCCTCGACGTAGGCAGCGACCAGCTCGTCACGGTTCGGGAAGCCTTCCAGCGTGGACGCCATGAACGGACCGGCAACCTTGTCACCGGCTTCCGGCCAGTACGCGAGTAGCGCACCGAGATCCGCGAGCGGCTCCCCCAACGTGCACAGCTCCCAGTCGACGACGGCAACGATGCGCCCCTCGGCCGGATCGGTGATGACGTTGTTGAGGTGGAAGTCGCCGTGAACCAAGGTCACTTCGTTCTGTTCCGGAATGTTTCGGTGCAGAATCTCGGCCAATCGGTCGACATCCGGAACATCGCGGGTCTTCGACTTCTCCCACTGCGCCGACCATCGCTTGAGCTGACGCTCGGCAAAAGGCTTGCGGCTGGCCAGGTCATCCAGCCCGGTCTCTTCCAGGTCAACTCCGTGGATGCTGGCGAGGGTTTTCGGCATCGCCAAGCCGACCGCGCGACGCTCGTCCTCGGTCAACTTCTGAGCCACCGGGACGCCGTCGATCACAACGCCGTCGATGTAGCTCATGAGGACCAGCGGAGCGTCCGTGATCTCCGGATCTTCCGTGATGCCGAGGATCTTCGGAACCGGCACTTTGGTTCCCTGGAGCGAGGACAGGATGCGGTGCTCGCGAACGACGTCGTGCGCGGACGCCAACAACGTGCCGAGTGGAGGTCTGCGCAGTACCCACCGTCCTCCGCCCGCATCCGTCACGGAGTAGGTCAGGTTCGATTGCCCGTTACCGATCCTCTCGAAAGTCAGTGGTGTCGTGGCGCCGACCCCCAGTTCGGCGATCCACGCGGAAACAGCTTCTTCGTTCAAACCGACTGCAGTCACCGCACCGATGCTAGCGGTTGAAGTCCGATCGGTTGGCCGTACCGACACGTTTGTTACTCGTCAGTTCGCAGCTCAGGTCTTGATACGGCAGTGAAAATACTTGCGGATTTCCCAATCAGGGGGATCCTGATGGTAGAGCGACAACTGCATACGACACATCGGGATTGTGCGGCGTACTCACGAGGCGCGCCGGGCATGAGCAGAAACCGAGGTGAGCGAAGATGGTCGACAACCTCGATTATCCGGTCCAACTCATCCAACCGAACGGCGCACGGGTGTGCCGTCCCGAATTCGACCGCCTGATAACGGACATCGGGCCTGACGAACTGCTGTCGTTGTATCGCGATCTCGTCGTGAGTCGCCGCATCGACACCGAAGCTGTTGCCCTGCAGCGTCAAGGTGAAATCGGGTTGTGGGCTCCGATGCTCGGTCAGGAAGCCGCGCAGGTCGGTTCCGCGAGAGCGCTCGCCCCGGGCGACTTCGCCTTCACCAGCTATCGCGAACATGCCGTCGCGTACTGCCGGGGTGTTCCCCCCGAATTGCTGACCACCATGTGGCGCGGAATCTCCCATTCCGGTTGGGATCCAGAACAATTCAGCGTCACCAATCCGGCGATCGTCGTCGGCTCCCAAGGTCTGCACGCCACCGGATATGCGCTCGGCGCCCACCTGGACGGCGCCGAGATCGCAACGATCGCCTACTTCGGTGACGGCGCAACAAGTCAGGGTGACATCGCCGAGGCGATGGGATTTGCCGCCAGTTTCCGTGTCGGCGTTGTCTTCTTCTGCCAGAACAACCAGTGGGCCATCAGTGAACCGGTATCCCTGCAGTCCCGTACACCCATCTCGCTTCGGGCGATCGGTTACGGTATTCCGGCGATCCGCGTCGACGGTAACGACGTCCTTGCCGTGCTCGCCGTGACGCGCTCGGCGCTCTATCGCGCACGCGAAGGCAGCGGCCCGACGTTCATCGAGGCGATCACCTGCCGGATGGGCCCGCACACGACCTCCGACGATCCGAGCAGGTACCGCACCGATACGGATATGTCGGAGTGGAGAAGCCGCGATCCGCTCGAGCGAATGCGTCTGCTCCTCGGCCGTCGCGATCTTCTCGGAGAAAACGAACTCAGCACCATCGCGGCAGCCGCCGACGACGTCGCCGCTGGACTGCGACGCGCAACCATCGCGCTCGCCGATCCGCCCCCGTCAGCGCTCTTCGATCACGTCTACGCCGAGGCACACCCACTGATCGACGCTGAACGCGAAGAGCATCGCGCGCATCTCCGTAGCCTGGAAGGGGCTTCGTCATGACCGTCATGAATCTGGTGACCGCGCTCAACACCGGCCTTCGACGCGCACTCGAAGACGATCGTCGCGTTGTCATCATGGGCGAGGACGTCGGCCGTCTCGGCGGCGTATTCCGGGTTACCGACGCCCTGCAGAAGGACTTCGGCGACACCCGGGTGATCGACATGCCCCTCGCCGAATCAGGGATCGTGGGAACAGCTTTCGGTCTTGCCTTGCGCGGATATCGGCCTGTCTGCGAAATTCAATTCGACGGGTTTGTCTACCCGGCTTTCGATCAGATCGTCTCGCAGGTGGCCAAGATCCAGTACCGCACCCGAGGCGCTGCCTCTGCGCCACTGACGATTCGGATTCCCAGTGGCGGCGGAATCGGTGCGGTGGAACATCATTCGGAGTCGCCGGAAGCGTACTTCGCTCACACCGCGGGACTGCGGGTGGTGTACCCGAGCAATCCGATCGACGGTTTTCACATGATCCGCCAATCCATTGCCGGCGACGACCCGGTGATATTCCTCGAACCCAAACGGCGCTACTGGGACACCGCCGACGTGGATACCGATGCCGCGCCCGAGCTTCCGCTCCACCGTGCCCGCGTCGCTCGCCCTGGAGACGACGCGACAGTGGTTGCGTACGGATCCATGGTCGCCACCGCACTCGAGGCCGCGCGGATTGCCGAAGAAGAAGGCCACGATCTGGAGGTCGTGGATCTGCGTTCACTCTCCCCCATCGACTTCGACACGATCGAGGCGTCGGTGAACAAGACAGGCCGGCTTGTCGTCGTCCATGAGGCGCAGAAGTTTCTCGGCGTCGGCGCCGAAATCGCAGCACACGTCGCGGAACACTGCTTCTATCAGTTGGAGTCACCGATCCTGCGGGTCACCGGATTCGACATCCCCTACCCGCCCGCCAAGCTCGAGCGTTTTCACCTTCCGGACGCCGACCGGATCCTCGCGGCGCTCGACCGAACGCTGGCAGCATGAGCACGGCGCACGAATTCCGGTTACCGGATCTCGGCGAGGGCCTGACTTCCGCCGATCTGGTCGAGTGGGCGGTCGGCGTCGGCGACACTGTGGCACTCAATCAAGTTCTCGCCCAGGTAGAGACAGCCAAAGCTCTTGTCGAACTGCCGTCGCCCTACGTCGGTGTTGTCAGAGAACTCCTCGTCGAACCTGGCACTACCGTTCCGGTGGGTACTCCGATCATCCGTATCGAGGAGTCTTCAAATTCACCGTCTCCAAGTAATTCTCAGTCTCCGAGCGTGCTGGTCGGATACGGACCCGCGACCGAGAGACCGAGCCGCCGACGGAGCAAGATCACGCCGTACTCGCAATCCGCGGCGAGTACCGAGCGTCGGCCCGCAACCCCCGCGGCGCGGCGCGCGGCCCGCGAAGCCGGCATCGATCTGAGCGAAATCACCGGCAGCGGATTCGACGGTGCCGTCACCGCGGCTGACGTCGCAGACGCGCTTACCGTGCAGGCGCCTTCGGATAACGCGACACGCCTGGCCTCGTCCGGCATACGAAAACAGATGGCGTCGGCGATGGTTGCCAGCACCCGTGCTCCGCAGGCCAGCGTCTTCCTCACCGCCGATGTCACGCCTTCGATGGAACTGCTCGGCAGGCTCCGTTCCTCGGAGGCGTTCACCGGACTGTCTCTCACTCCGCTGACACTCGCTGCCAAGGCAATGGTGGCCGCCATCGCCTCGCACCCGATGGTGAACGCGCATTGGGACGAGGCCCGCGGCGACGCCGCCGTCGACGATGACGTGAATCTCGGCATCGCCGTCGCCTCCGAACGTGGACTGTCCGTGCCCAACATCAAAAGCGCCGAGACACTGAGCCTGGTCCAACTCGCACGCGCGGTGACCGAACTGACCGTTGCTGCCCGTGAGGGAAAGACGGACGTCCGTCACCTGACGGGTGGCACCGTCACGATCACCAATGTCGGAGTCTTCGGCGTCGACGGCGGCATTCCGCTTCTCAATCCAGGAGAAGCCGTCATCCTCTGCCTGGGCTCGGTGAGCGAGCGTCCGTGGGTGATCGAGCGCAAGATCGAAGTGCGGAGCGTCGTGACACTGACGTTGACGTTCGACCACCGCGTGCTGACCGGTGAGCAGGCCGCGAGATTCCTCTCATTTGTCGCAGAGATGCTCGCGAACCCGGACCTGTTGCTGACTCACCTGTAGAAAGGAACGAGTGAGCGTCAACCCCACCGACCGCGCAGTCCCCACCTCCGCCCTGGTGCGCGCCCGCGCCGGCATCTTCGGCATTTTCGGCATCAACGGATTTCTCCTCGCGATGTGGGTCGTCCACATCCCGTCCATCGAACACCGAGTGGGGATCAGTCACTCGACGCTCGGCTCACTTCTTCTCCTTCTTGCAGTCGGAGCCATTGCCGGCATGCAGTTGAGCGGCCCGCTCGCAGATCGATACGGCAGCAGACGCATGGTCGTCCTGGCGGGTAGCGGGCTGGCATCCGCCACTCTCGGCCCGGGGTTTGCCACGAACACCTGGCAACTGGGCGCTGCACTTGTCGTGTTCGGCTTCGCGAACGGCGCGTTGGACGTGTCGATGAACTCGCAGGCCGTCGAGGCCGAACAGTTGTACCGGCGCCCGATCATGGCGGCCTTTCACGGCATGTTCTCGGTCGGTGGCGTATTGGGCTCTGTCATCGGATTCGGCACTCTCGCACTGGATCTTCCGCCGTACGTCACGCTCAGCATCGCGTCGGCAATCGGCTTGCTGGCAGTCTGGTTGTGCTCGCGACCCCTTCTCCCTCACGTCGACGTGCATGCCGAAACCGCGTCGACTACCGGAAAGACACACGGCAGATTCTCGGCTCGCGTACTTGCCCTCGGAACCCTCGCCTTTGTTCTGATGCTGGCCGAGGGAGTGGCAAACGACTGGAGCGCGCTGCAGGTCAAGGAAGATCTCGGTGTTTCGAATGCCGTTGCCGCACTGTCGTTCGGCGCATTCTCCGCCATGATGACCGTCGGCCGGTTCACCGCGGATCGGATCAGCGCGGCGGTAGGCCCGGTGGCAGTGGTTCGCTACGGTGCGTTGCTGTCGTCCATCGGAATGCTGACCGTCGTGGTATCCGGCTGGCTACCACTGACGTTGCTCGGTTGGGCCCTGTTCGGCGCCGGCCTGTCGGGATGCATTCCGCAGATCTTCACCACGGCCGGAAATCTGGGCTCAGGTTCGGCCGGCACCAACATGTCTCGCGTCGTCGGCATGGGATACATCGGATTCCTCGCCGGTCCGGCAACCATCGGCTGGGTCACCAAGCTTGTGCCTCTCACCACAGCAATGTTGATCCCGTTTGCATGCGTCCTGGTCGCAGCGGGTTGTGCGGGTGTCGTTCGGCGCGATTCTCCGACCGCCTACAGACCTCACAGCTGATCCTCACGATCGGCACAGACTCAACAGGGATGCTGGTACTCGTGACCGTCTCGACCTCCACCCAGCACCCCGCTCCCTCCACAACCACTCGCTTCCTCGTCCTTGCCGCGATCGCCGTCGTAGCGCTGGGCGTCTTGTATTTCGTGCGACCCACCTCGCCCGGTTTGAGCGTCCCGGAACAGGTGCGCGCACTTGCCGAATGGACGGTAGGCCGATTCGACGTCACCGCTGTACTCGCAGCCACTACCGCTCTGGCCGTCGTCTCGATGGTCCGCGGACTGCCATACGGCATCGGCGCGATCCTGCTCCTCGGAATGGGCGCCAATCTCACCAACGCGGCATTCGGTTCCTGGCTCCCCGATGTGCCCCAGGACCTATTGCCCAGCGGTCACGTCGCAGCGGCGACCGCGCTGTACTGCTCGGCGATCTTGATCTCCGCCCCGCAGTGGCGTCCGGTGGTCGCCGGGCTCGGATTCGTCGGAGTTGCTGCGATCGGTGCCAGCGCGCTCGCCGCCGAGCTGAGCGGCCTTTTCGGAGTGATAGCTGGCATTCTGATCACCCTGGTATGGGCCTGTGCCGCAGCCATTTTGATGGCACGATCGCCCATCGCCGCGAAACGTGAAGAGCTACGCCCGGATACGGCAGCCATCGCGTTCTCCAGGCACCGGAGCATCCGACTTTAGTCCTAAATCTTTGGGATTCAGAGATTTTCGCCGATAGCTCTCCCGCCACGGTTGGACATGACGTATGTTCTGAAATGTCCGAATCAAGTAGTTCCACAGCGAAGGAGTCTTTACCGTGAGCCTCGAAGATCTGAACCCGCTCGAACTGATCCAGAAGTTGATCGAACTACTTTCCGGCTTCTCTTCCGACCCCGAAACCCCCGAGGTTCCGTAAAACGTCGCCAGAGGCGCCTGTTCCGAGTTTCGTCTCGGACCAGGCGCCTTTGTCGTTTCAAGAAGTCGTTTCAGCACAAGAAGTCGTTGCAACACACGACATCTTTGCAACACACGGCCACGAAAAAAGGCGTCCACTCGCAGCTGCGAGTGGACGCCCCTTCCGAGTACCAGCGCTAGAGCGCCTTGAGTTCCTCGGTTACTTCGGAGACCGACTTCTTGGCGTCACCGAAGAGCATCGAGGTGCCCTCGGCGAAGAAGAGCGGGTTCTCGATACCGGCGAAACCGGAGTTCATCGAGCGCTTGAGCACGATGACGGACTTCGACTGGTCGACGTTGAGGATCGGCATTCCGTGAATCGGTGAGCTCGGATCGTTGCGCGCCGCCGGGTTGGTGACGTCGTTCGCACCGATCACCAAGGTGACATCGGTACGAGAGAACTCGTCGTTGATGTCGTCCATTTCCTTCATCGCGTCGTACGAGACATCCGCCTCTGCGAGAAGAACGTTCATGTGACCGGGCATACGGCCGGCGACCGGGTGAATGGCGTACTTGACCTCGACGCCCTTCGACTCGAGCAGTTTCGCCATGTCCTTGACGGCATGCTGAGCCTGCGCGACGGCAAGTCCGTATCCGGGTACGACGATGACCTGGTTGGCGTAGGCCATCTGGATGGCCGCGTCGGCGGCCGAGGTCGCCTTTGCCGTGCGCACGACACCGTCGGAGGATGCGGCTTCACCGCCACCACCACCGAAGCCGCCGGCAACGATGGCCGGGATGGACCGGTTCATGGCCTTGGCCATGAGGTTGGTCAAGATGGTGCCCGAAGCACCGACGATCATGCCGGCGACGATCATCGCCTGGTTGTTGAGCGCCAAACCTGCAGCAGCAGCTGACAAACCGGTCAGAGCGTTGAGCAGCGAGATGACGACGGGCATGTCCGCGCCGCCGATGGGCAGCACGACCATCAGTCCGAGGATGCCCGAGAGCACGAGCACGCCGACGATCCACAGTGAGCTGGTCGGGCCTTCCGGTGAGATCGCCTTGATACCGATGATCACCGAGAACGCGACGGCGGCAATGAGCAGCAGAGCATTGAGCGGCTGCTGGAGCTTGCCGATTCCGATCGGACGACCAGGCAGAGTTTCCTGCAGCTTCAGAAACGCGATCACGCTGCCCCAGAAGGAGATCGATCCGATCACCGCGGCAAAGAGCGACGCGATGACGATGTGTACCGTCGGCGACTCGCCGTGCTGGAATGCGGTGAAACCGTCCGAGTCCAGGAACTCCGCGTACGCGATCAACGCGACCGTGCCGCCGCCGACACCGTTGAACAGTGCCACCAACTGCGGCATGGCCGTCATCTTCGTCCGGAGCGCCGGCGGAACGCCGAGCACGACACCGATGACAAGGCCGGCAGCGATGAGGATCCAGTTCCCCATCTCCGCATCACGAATGGAGATCAGAGTTGCAACGACGGCGATGAGCATGCCGACCGCGGCGATCTGGTTGCCGCGGACTGCGGTCTTCGGGCCGGTAAGACCCATGAGGCCGTAGATGAACATCGAGAACGCGACAATGTAGAGCGCATTGACCAGGTATTCCATTACTGGTCACCATCCTTCGACACAGACTTGGCGGCCGGCTTGGCCTTGAACATCGCCAACATGCGGTCCGTGACGACAAAACCACCGACAACGTTCACGGTTCCGAAGACGAGCGCGACGAACAAGATGATCTGCAGCCCGATCGAGGGATCGTGCACCTTGCCCAGGACGACCAACGCGCCCAGGACGACGATGCCGTGGATGGCGTTCGTACCGGACATCAACGGGGTGTGCAGGGTGTTCGGAACTTTGGAGATCACAGCGAAACCGACGAACCCGGACAACACCAGGATCGCGATGTTCGCCAGTAGTGATGTGTACATCAGGCGCCCTTCTCTTCACGGGTGACGCACGCACCGGCCAGAACCTCGTCGGAGAAATCAGGCGCCAAGGCACCTTCCACCAACATGAGTTCGATCAGCGCGGAAATGTTCTTCGAGTACAACTCGGACGCATGCTCCGGCATGGACGCCGGCAAATTCAGCGGAGAGCAAATGGTCACGCCGTGCTTGACGACGGTTTGACCCGGCTCGGTCAGCTCGCAGTTACCACCGGTTTCACCCGCGAGGTCGACCACGACACTGCCCGGCTTCATGCCTTCGACCGCGGCAGCGGTCACCAGGCGCGGCGCGGGACGACCCGGAACCAGAGCTGTGGTGATCACAACGTCGAAGCCCTTGATCGCATCTTCGAGTGCCTGCTGCTGCTTCGCTCGCTCGTCGTCGGTCAACTCGCGGGCGTATCCACCCTCGCCCGCCGCATCGATTCCGAGGTCGAGCCACTGTGCACCCACCGAACGCACCTGGTCGGCGACCTCAGGACGCACGTCGTACCCGGTAGCGCGGCCACCGAGACGCTTGGCTGTCGCCAGCGCCTGCAGACCTGCCACACCCACTCCGAGGACCAGAACCGTCGCAGGCTTCACCGTGCCCGCAGCGGTGGTGAGCATCGGGAAGAACCGCGTCGACTCCGATGCTGCCAACAGAACAGCCTTGTACCCGGACACGTTCGCCTGCGAGGACAACGCGTCCATCACCTGCGCGCGGGAGATACGAGGAATCGCCTCCACGGCGTATCCCTCGATGCCGGCGGCCTTCAACTCGGCGATGCGGTTGTCCGCATTACGCGGATTCAGGAAACCGATGAGCTTCGCGCCGGTACTGATCCGGGTGATCTCTTCTGTCGACGGAGGCGCAACCTTGACGACCACGTCAGCAGTCCACGGATCGCCGATCTTCGCGCCGGCAGCGGTGTACAACTCGTCGGGAATCAACGCCCCGAGACCGGCCCCGGACTCGACGACCACGTCGACACCCTTGCCGATCAAAGCGGACACAATTTTCGGCACCAATGCGACCCGACGCTCACCATCACTCGATTCTCGAGGGACGCCGACCGACGGACGCACTTGTGCGCTCTTCGATGTTTCCATTTTCCATTACCTTCTGCGGTTGGTGGTTCGCCTGCTGCGACGAGCGGCAACCAGCATGTGATGAGCGGAAGATGACCCGCTTTTGGGTGAATGGTGACTGATAGTAGCCAGAGTTAACGCGGCGTAGGGAAACCGACGACGCACTTTCTCCATCTGAATCGAGTCCGAACAGTATGTTTGGACATACCTGAAGAAGCCTACTGTGAGGCCGATCACACCGGAATGGCGGACTATTCCACTATTTGAAACGGCCGAAAGACGTAAAGGCATCAGAATGACGCGCCGAATAATCACCGTCGAGCGAGTTTACGAACCGGCTTCCGAATGTAACGCCGTCCGACTCCGCGTAGACCGACTCCGGCCACGCGGCCTCAAACGCGAAAACCTGCAGTACGCCTCGCACCGTCCTCGGATGCTCGACCCGTTGTTCTACTGACAGCAAGCAAGGACCTGCCGTACGGTCACGCGCAGGTCCTTGCCGACTATCTCGCAGAATTACTCTGATGTCCTAGTATTTCACTAGAGCATCAATTGCTCACATATTGAGACCGCAACTTGTGCTTGACGAGCTTTCCTGTAGCGGTCCTAGGCAATTCGTCGGCAAAGTCAATGCTTCTCGGAGCTTTGAAATGTGCGACCTGACTGCGAACGTATTCCAGCAATTCCTCGGCGACATGGGCACCAGGCTCGATTCCCTCCGCTAGTTGGACAACCGCCTTGACCTGCTCACCCATTTCCTCGTCGGGAACACCGATGACCGCCACGTCGAACACCTTCGGGTGCAAAGTAAGGATGTTCTCGGACTCCTGTGGGTAGATATTCACACCACCGGAGATAATCGTGAACGCGGCGCGGTCGGTCAGATAAAGGAAACGCTCGGAGTCGATATAGCCGATATCTCCACTCGTCGTCCACGTCGGATGATCCGGATGCTGCGCGGCAGCCGTTTTCTCGGGATCATTGTGGTACCGGAACGGCAAAGTCTCCCGCTCCCAGAACACGGTACCGATCTCGCCGACCGGAAGATCGCGCCCGGCGTCGTCACAGATGTGCACGATCCCCATCACTCCGTCACGCCCGACGGAACCCGGATGCGACAAGGCCTGCTCACTGTTGATGAAGGTAGCGCCCGAACCCTCGGTCGAGGCGTAGTACTCGTAGATCACCGGCCCCCACCAGTCGATCATTGCCGTCTTCACTTCGGGCGGGCAGGGAGCAGCAGCGTGAATGGCGACCTTCACCGTCGAGACGTCGTAACGATCACGGGTCTCCTTCGGAAGTTTCAACATTCGAACGAACATCGTCGGTACCCACTGACTGTGCGTCACAGCGTATTTACCGATCAACTCCAGCGCGGTTTCGGCTTCGAATGCATCCATCAAGATCACGGTTCCGCCGACCGAATTGATCACGCCGCAAAAACGCAGGGGCGCCGCGTGATAGACCGGAGCCGGGCACAAATAGACTGTGTCGGAATCGAACCCGTACATCGGTGCGAACACCGCGGTGTACGGATCCATGGTGGTGTTCACCTCACCCTCCGGGAGATCTCCTTTGATCCCCTTCGGCCTGCCGGTCGTTCCCGACGAATACAGCATGTCAGCCCCACGCGGCTGCGAGTCGAGTGGAGCAGTGGACTGCGCATCGACCGCGTCTTCGTAGTCGTCGAAGCCCTCGAGGGCGCCGCCGTACACCAATCGGTGCCGCACGCGTGGAATCAGCTTCTCGTCCAACGGAACTGCTGCGGACGCCTGCCCCGACGCCACCAGAATTGTCGCCTCGCAGTCGTCGACGATGTAGGCAGCCTCCGCAGCCGTGAGATGCCAGTTCACCGCGGTGATGTAGAGGCCGGATCTCAACGCTGCCCAGTACACCTCGAACGCCCGGAGATCGTTGTTCGAGATGAGAGCGACGTGGTCCCCAGGCTTGGCACCGACACTTCGGAAGTATCGCGCCAACTGCGTCGACCGTTCGTCGAGTTCCCGATAGGTGATGGACTCACCCGTCGCAGGGCGAATGACGGCGGGCTTGTCCGGTGTGGACTGGACAAAATTTCCTGGAAACACGAAGACTCCTCTGTCGGTGACGACAACGCCGCGTGAGCCTGATTCGGCGTCGACAACCCTGGTCTACCACAGGAACTCTGCCACCCTCGGAGGTTTGGCGACACCGACTCGAAGCATGGGAATGCCCGCTCACTTATCCGCCGGGACATACAGTGAGGAGAACCGCACCGTCCGAAACAGGAGATGTCCACATGAGTGGTTGGCCCCAGGACTCAGTAGTCGACGCATTGACCGAGGAATGGAGAGTCATCGACGCACTGCTGGCCGAACTCGACGGCGATCAGTGGTTGGCACCGTCGAACCTTCCGGGGTGGACGGTTCACGACATCGTGTCCCATCTGATCGGTACGGAATCACTGCTCTCGGGCATCAATCCGCCGTCGATCAATCTGGACGTGCACGCATTGCCCCACGTCCACAACGAGATTGCGGCGTTCAACGAGCGCTGGGTCGAAGGCCTGCGGCGGACACCGCACTCGGACCTGCTGACCCGATATCGTGAGATCACCGCCGAACGAACCGAAGCGCTGCGCTCGATGACCAGCGCGGACTGGGACGCCGAGACACAAACACCGGTCGGTCTTGCGCCCTATGGCCGGTTCATGCGTATTCGGACCTTCGACTGTTGGATGCACGAACTCGACATCAGAGATGCAGTTGGCATTCCGGGTGAGGAAGGCGGATTGCGCGCGGAGACTGCATTCGGCGAAATCACCAGCGCGCTCGGATTCGTCGTCGGAAAACGAGGAAAGGCGCCAGAGGGAGCACGGATCACTTTCGAACTCGAAGGGCCACTTGCCCGTTCACTTCACGTCTCGGTCGACGCGCGAGCAACACTCGTCCCGGAGCTGGACGGTCCGGCGACCACAACCATCTCGATGAGCTCACCACTCTTCACCCGAATTGCCGGTGGCCGCGTCCACGCGTCGGATCACCGAACCGACATCTCGCTTCGCGGTGACACCACGGTGGGCACACGCGTCGTCGACAATCTGGCGTTCACGATTTGAGGGCTGGGTGGGTAGGTCGCGAAGGTACTGAGAAGTGAAACTGTTTCTCTCGTCCTACCGATTCGGCGACCACCGCGAGGCCTTTGTCGATCTCGTAGGCCGCGGCGCTCGCATCGCAGTCATCGCCGCGGCTGCAGATTCGTGGCCCGTCAATGCCCGCAGTTCAGCAGTCACCAGCGAACTGACTCCACTACGGGCAGCCGGCTTCACCGCAGAGGAAGTGGATGTCCGAGACTTCCTGGGTGCACCGGAAGCACTGGAACTCCGGCTCCGCGATTTCGACTGCCTGTGGGTTCGCGGCGGAAACACGTTCGTCCTGCGAGCTCAGCTAGCTCGAAGTGGCGCTGACAGGGTCATCGAGATGCTGGTTCGTTCAGGCGTCGTGGCCTATGCGGGATACAGCGCCGGAGCGTGCCTGGCGACTCCGACTCTGATCGGGCTGGACGCGTCGGACGACCCCGCTGAAGTCATGCCAACGTGCGGTATCGACCCGATCTGGTCCGGGCTCGCGCTGATCGACTTCGCGATAGTGCCGCACGGCGGCGATTCGCTACTCGAAGATCCACAGGTGACTGCGCGGACGGTTGCGGCCCTGACCACGGCGGGCGTGCAATTCACCGTGCTCACCGATTACGAGGTGATACTCGTCGACCGTTGATGTAACGCAGACGGTTGATCTTGACGCAGACTGAGCAATCGACTCGGCCCGACCGGATCAGCCGTGCTCTGCCACCGCGGTTCCGGCTGCCGGCGACTGACGCTCGAGCCTCGTCCACGCGATCTCCCAGCGCTTGACAGAGACCTCGTCAGCGTCCTCGAGAAGGGCGTCGAGGAGCAGGCGTGGATTTTCGCGCCATGCCAGTTCAGCGGCATGGACTTCCGCAGCCGAGAACAACCCGGAAGCCTCGAGATCACGAATCCATTCGCAGATCTCGCCTCGGTGAATCCGTGCGATGGTCTCGTATCCCAGACCTTCGTCAAGGAAGTCGTACGAAAAAATTGCGGCAAAGTAACTGTTCGACTCACGCTGCCCGAAAATCATGTGCGTTCCTTCCTCGAAGTTGTCCGACGAAGACTCGAAATCGAACCGTTGAGCAGCGACGCCAAAGTTTTTTTGGCGAAGTTGTAACGCTTCTTCTATCCCCGACGATTCAAACGCTAACCCCCCGAGCGGGTCTTTGGGATCACGTCCGAGAAACGATCTGATGACCAACGCAATACCCCTGGGGTTTCCGGCCACTCGCACCCATCATCGACACGCAACCAGCGCGCCGCTGACCTGCAATTTGCCCGTTTCAGGCCCTCCACTTAATCCATCCGAACAGACGACAAAAAACTTTGTGACCGGTCCCACATATTGGGATAGTTACGATCGTGATGCATATGTATCACCCGTTGTGGGCACAAAAGTACGGGCAAATCGGCACGTACAGACCAGTTTTGTTCGTTCTCCATGGCGACGAAGGTCCCTTGAACGGTCGTCCAGTTGTAGTTGCGCTAAGTAACGGATCCCACGTCGGCAACCGATATTGCGGACGGCCTGCCAGGTAGCGTGCTCCAGAGAACGCAGACGCGGCGCGGCGCAACCGGCCGCCCTTTCGAAACGGAGCCCGAAGATGACCGAGACAGTGGCGCACAATCCCGCGGAAACGCGTTTCGAGATCCGAGTCGACGGCGAACTCGCCGGTTTCGCCGAGTACTCGGACCATTCCGGCGTCCGTGATTTCCACCACACGGTGACCTATCCGCAGTTTCGTGGGCGCGGGCTTGCCGCCATCGTGGTGCGTGAAGCGCTCGATCAGACCCGGAACGAGGGATTGAAGATCCTTCCGACGTGCTCGTACGTCGAGAAGTTTGTTGCGGAGAACCCCGTCTACCAGGCATAACCGAACGAGAACGGCCGGCGAAAAACCAGTCGCGAACCTGCAGACCCCGCTGCTAGCGTCGATGGTGCCGTCGTCGAAATCCTGGGCGGCACCATCTCGGGGAAGGAAAGAACGTGGTCGCCTCAGCAGATCGGCGTCCACCTGCGTCCACGGACGTAGCTATCCCCAGCTATCTCCCTCTCGTACTGGTCAATCTCGCGACGCTGTTCTCGGCGATCGGCAACGGTATCGCCATCGTCGTGCTCCCCTGGCTGGTCCTCGAACGAACCGGTAAGGCTACCGACGCGGCGATAGTTGCCGGCGCAGCAGCCATTCCGCTACTCGTGTCGAGCCTGTTTTCGGGGACATTCGTCGACAAGTTCGGACGCCGTCGAACGTCGATGATTTCCGACGCTCTCTCCGCGATGTCCGTTGCAGCGATTCCGATCATCGCGGCCACCGCGGGCTTGACGATCCCGGTGATCGCGGCGTTGGCCGCACTCGGCGCCGTGTTCGACCCCGCCGGAATGGCGGCGAGGGAGTCCATGCTGCCTGCAGCGACTCGGACCGCCAAGTGGAAGCTCGATCGAACCAACAGTGTGTACGAGGCCAACTTCAACGTCGCGTATCTGATCGGCCCTGGCATCGGCGGTGTCCTCATCGCAACGATCGGAGCGGTGAACACGCTCTGGGTCACGGCGGCAGGTTTTGTGTTCTCGATAGTCGTGGTCGCCTTCATCCGGCTTCCCGGCGCCGGAGTGCCCGAACACGAACACCGTCCGAAATCGATCTGGCACGGCACACTCGACGGTCTTCGGTTCGTCTGGAACAACAAACTGCTGCGCACCCTGGCGCTGATCGACATGGCAGTCGTCGCGCTCTACATGCCTGTGGAGAGTGTCGTGTTCCCGGTGTACTTCACAGAGTTGGATCAACCGGCCCAACTCGGATCGGTGTTGATGGCCTTGGCGATCGGCGGCATCATCGGCTCTCTCGCCTACGCCCCACTGGCGCCGATCATGTCCCGGCGGCTGATCATGATTTTTGCCGTCGCCGTTCTCGGCATAGCGATGCTGGCCATGGCGCTCCTACCTCCACTGTGGGTGATCCTCGTACTTGCCGGACTGCAGGGCCTCGTCTACGGACCAGTCGGCCCGATCGCCAACTACGCCATGCAGACGCACAGCCCGGAGCACATGCGTGGACGCGTCGTCGGTGTCATGACGTCGACGGCCTACGCCGCAGGCCCGCTCGGCTACCTCGCGGTCGGCCCGCTGCTCGATCAACTCGGAATCGCGTCGACCTTTGTGGCCCTGTCGATTCCGATCATCCTGATCGCCGCAGTCTGTGCCTCTCTGCCGGTGCTTCGCGAACTGGATCGTCCGCGGCACTCGACCGACGTCAGTTGAACCCCATCACGTCGTTGCCCCAGGCGACGCGCAATCCGTGATCGGGGTCGCTGACGAGGGTGTCGGCGGAGTCGATCAACAGCGTCGACCGCTTCTCTTCCTCGTACGGCGCCCAGTGCTTCGAGCCGTCGAGGGCCGCCGGCACGGCATGCCTGGCGAAGGCCAACCATCGCCGTTGGATACGGCCGGCCACCTCCATCGCGGCCTTCCGACCGCCGAGCCAGAACGTGGGGTCGACGTTCAGGGTTCCGAAATTGCCGAATACATAAGGTAATTCGGTCGCGTGGCCCGCGCCGATCCGCGCCGCCTTGAGCATCGGCGTCGCGTGATCGAAGCGGTAGACCCATGTAGGGGAATGCCTGCAGTGCGCGTCTGCGATCCAGAGGGTCGGCATGCGAAACGCAGCGTCCCGTGACAGTGCCAGCGCGCCACTCGGTTTCGCATGGTCAGGGTAAGCCGACATGATCTCGGCAAGTTTGGTCGCGGAGATGTCGGGGTGATCGTCGGCCAGTAATTGGAGCATTGCCTCGACGGACTGCGCACTCACCGGCATCAGCGGAGACTTCATGAACTTGAAGATCGACGCCTCGTCCTTGTTGGAACCGATGATCAGTGGGATTCGGTGCGCGTAACCCTTCTGGAAAGCCGCAACCGGGTAGTGCGGCACCAGATCGCGATCGACAACGGGTGCCATCGCCAAAGTTCCCGGAATCCGGGTCGGAATTTCGTTGACCAAATCATCGCTTGCCTTGACGAGCAGTTCCAGATCCGTGGTCAGCAGATCGCCTGCGTCTTCGGGGTCGATCGAGAGCAGTTCGAGAAACCGCTCCGCCACGGTCTTGGCGCGCTCGGCCCCGTAGACGGAGGTCGCGGGCGGACTCTGGGCAATCGCACGATGGAACAGACCTTCGGCGCTCGGACAGGTCATGAGCGTCGTGATGGATCCTGCGCCGGAGGACTCCCCGAACACGGTCACCGCACTCGGGTCACCACCGAAGGCGTCGATGTTGTCTCGAATCCATTCGAGCGCCGCAATCTGGTCTCGCAGACCACAGTTCGACTCGAAAACGGTATCCGCGGTGGAAAATGCAGACAAGTCCAGGAACCCGAGTGCGCCGACGCGATAGTTGAAGGAGACGAGAACGACGTCACCGGTTTCAGCCAGATGACGGCCGTCGTAGATCGTTTGGGCGGCGGACCCGAGGCAGTAGGCGCCGCCGTGAATCCACACCATCACCGGTCGCGGCGTGGCGTCGGGTCGCGGGGCCCAGACGTTGATCGACAGGCAGTCCTCGTCGATTTTGAAGGCCCGATCGATCGGAACCGCCGGACTCTGGCCTTGCGGCGCGATCGGCCCGAACTCACGACAGTCGCGCACCCCGTCCCACGGCTGTGCGGGTTGTGGCGCTCGGAACCTCCGCTCACCCACCGGCGCCGCTGCGTAGGGCATGCCCTTCCACGCGAATACACCGCCATCCGGATACCCGCGGGCTTCTCCGCCTCGCGCCCGGATCACCAGAGTTCCGTCCTCGCCGAGATTTGGTCGAACGTCGGTCTCCATGTCTGAATCCCCTCCCGACCCGCGCGTGTGGCAATCAAGACCAAACCTACCAATCTCGGACGGGTGTGCGCCGAGTACGCAACCCCTCGGTGTTAAGGTCGCCTAGTTCTGACACGGGGTGCTCCGCATGGGCGGGGCTGAGAACACACCCGGGAACCTGATCAGGTAATGCTGACGAAGGGATGTCATGGCTACTACGCAGCCTGCATACAATTCTGCCGAAAACTCGGTGGCCACAGCGCCGTCGACGGATCGGTTCACAGATCGACTCTGGGCCGAGACGAAGGCCCTCCGCGAGTCGATCGACTCACTGGAGTTCCTCCGCCGCCTCGGCGACGGAACATTGCCTCTCGACGCGTTCCGCACGTACATCGAGCAGGACAAGCTTTATCTCGAGGGGTATTCGAAAGCGTTGTCCCTGGTCGCGGCCCATGCCCCGGATCCGCAGTCCGCGGGCTTCTGGTCGAATTCCGCGTCCACGGCAGCGACAGTGGAATCTGCGCTTCACGACGGACTTCTCACCGGTGGAATTCTTCCAGCGGGATCGGGAAGGCTCGAGCATTCGCAGGCCTGCCTGGGATACGTCTCGTATCTGACGGCGACTGCAGCAACTGCGCCTTACCCGGTCTCCGCAGCGGCAGTACTCCCCTGCTTCTGGATCTACGCCGAGGTCGGCCGCGATCTTGCCGCTTCAGCGCGCGAGGTACTCGACGCCGATCCGTCGCATCCGTACGCACAGTGGGTCACGACCTACGACGCACCCGAATTCCACGAGTCGGTGGCGCAGGCCCGCGTACTGGTCGATGCTGCGGCCGAAGCTGCCACCGAGACAGAGCGTGAGGCGATGAGTGAAGCATTCCGCATCGCCAGCCGCTATGAGCTGATGTTCTGGGATTCCGCACTCCACCAGCAGCCTTGGCCGGCGTCGTGATGTCGTTTGCGGCGCTGCGCCGCACGCTTGCCACGTCTGCCGCGATCGCAGCCGCGTTCACAGTTCTGACCGGATGCGCCTCTGACACCGGCTCTTCCGACGGGACCATTCGGTTCGCACTCGACTGGACACCGAACACGAACCACACCGGTTTGTACGTAGCACTCCAAGAGGGCTACTTCGAGGACGCCGGCCTGGACGTCTCGATCCTGCCGTACAACAACACCTCGCCCGACACCCTGGTCGATGCCGGCAATGCGGAGTTCGGCATCAGCACACAGAGTCAGGCCACGTTCGCCCGTGCAGCCGGCGCCGCTACGACGTCCGTCATCGCGCCACTTCAGCACCGCGCCACCGGCATCGGCGTGAAGGCGGATCGTGCGGACATCACGCGCCCACGTGATCTCGACGGGAAGACGTACGCCGGGTTCGGTGATCCCGGCGAAGTCGAAACGCTGCAGCAGATCATCCGCAACGACGGCGGGACCGGGAACTTCACGACGGTCACGCTCGGAACTTCCGCGTACGAAGCCGTGTACTCGGGCCAGGCAGACTTCACCGTCTCCTACTTTGCGTGGGAAGGCCTCGAAGCGGAGCGAAACGGAACTCCGATGCGGTACTTCCAGTACACCGATTACGGCTTCCCCGATGCATATTCGATCGTGATCAACGGCAACCAGCAGTGGTTGAAGGACCATCCCGACGAGGCACGCAAGTTCGTCAAAGCCGTTCAACGCGGATATCAGACTGCTGCCGACAACCCGGACCAGGCCGCGCAGGATCTCATCGACGCGAACCCCGGAGCATTCACCGACGAAGACCTCGTGCGTGAGAGTCAGCGGATGCTCGCCGCCGACTACATGAAAGACGCCAACGGCGTTGTGGGCGCCCAGAATCTCGAAACCTGGTCGGGCTACTCGGGATTCCTCTTCGAGAACGGATTGCTCGCCGGACCCGACGGGAAGCCGTTGACCCAGAAGCCGGACTGGTCGGAGTACTTCACCAATGAGTATCTCGACGCGTCCTGACGTGAGCGGACGGTTGGTCTCGACCATGCGGCGGGCGCTTCCCGCGCTCGCCGTGGTGGTGCTCCTCGTGGCGGCGTGGCAGATCTACGTCGAGATCAGTGGGATTCGGCCGCAAGTACTTCCGTCTCCGGGGCGCGTTCTGTCCCAGGGGTGGGACAACCGCGAGATCATCTCCGGCCACGCCTGGTCGACATTGCAGGTCACGTTGGTCGGCTTCACTGTTTCATTGGTGTTGGCCTGGATTCTTGCCGTGGTCGTGGACTTTTCGCCGTGGTTGTCACGCGCGCTGGTACCACTTTTCGTCGTCTCGCAGACGCTGCCGATCATCGCCATCGCGCCGCTGATGATCATCTGGTTCGGCTTCGGGTTGTTGCCGAAGGTGTTGGTGATCGCCCTTGCGACGTTCTTCCCCATGACCATCGGACTCATCGAGGGATTTGCCGCGGCCGACCGGGAAGCGGGCGCTCTCCTGCGCAGTATGGGCAGCACTCGCTGGCAGGAGTTCCGATACGTTCGCCTTCCTTCGGCAATCCCGCGATTCTTCACTGCCCTGCGCATCGGCATCACGTATGCGGTCGTGGGTGCGGTGTTCTCCGAATACGTCGGCGCTACTTCCGGTTTGGGTATCTACATGAGCACCCAGAAGAACTCCTTCCGCACCGACCTGGTGTTGGCGGCCGTACTGGTGACCGCGTTGATCAGTGTCACGCTGTACTTGCTGACGTTCGCCATCGAGCGCATCGTTGCACCATGGGCGATGAACGAGAGGTCGCGGACATGACTGACCCGATGGTCGAGGATGCAATGGTCGAAATCCAGGACCTGACCAAGAGGTTCGACACGGCCGGAGAATCGCGTCTCGTGCTCGATTCGGTGTCCTTTGGCGCCGACGCGGGCGAATTCGTGTCGGTGATCGGGCCGAGCGGCTGCGGCAAGAGCACGATCTTCAACGTCCTGGCCGGGCTCGAATCCCCGACCGCGGGTTCGGTCCGTGTGGGCACGCGCGCAACGGAATCCGAACCAGCCGCCGAGGTGCACACCGCGTACATGCCGCAGAAGGATCTTCTGTTCCCTTGGCGCTCGGTACTGGACAACACGGCCCTCGGTTTGGAAGTGCAGGGAGTCGGCAAGAAGGAAGCACGCGAGCGCGCTCGCGAGTTGTTCCCGGCGTTCGGACTGTCCGGATTCGAGGACGCCCGGCCGTCACAGCTGTCCGGCGGCATGCGCCAGCGAGCGGCGATGCTGCGCACCGTTGTTCAGGGCAAACCTGTCCTGCTGCTCGACGAGCCGTTCGGCGCACTGGACTCGTTGACCCGCACCGAGATGCAGGCCTGGCTGCAAGACGTGTGGCAGCAGTACCGGTGGACCGTGCTGATGATCACCCACGATATTCGTGAAGCGATCTATCTGTCCGATCGCGTGGTCGTTCTGTCGGCGAGGCCGGCAACGGTCAGGTGCGTCGTCGACGTTCCCTTGCCGAGGCCACGCGAACTGGACATGATCACCTCGCCCGAGTTCGCCGACGTCGAGCGTGAACTGCTTACCGTTCTCCACGACGAGACGCGCAAGTCGCTACACCCCTAGCGGTTACTGACAATGCGCTGAGAGCGCGCCGATTTCACCTGCCGTTCAAGAGAAAGTGCATCGCAACGGTGCAACTTCGCGTAGGATGTCGCGGCGCTTTCGCCCAAAACGCCTTAATATCAGCAAGATCCGAACGCTCGACACGCAATCCGTCAACGCTGCACAATTCTCTGTACTCTTCGGTAACGTACACTCGGTCGCCTACGAGACCAACGGCCAGAAGGTAACTGGACGGTAAAGCGGAATCGTGGAGGCACAGTCATCGCAACAGATTTGGAAAGGGACAGCGTGAGCACACTGCAGTCAGGTCAGAGCCTCGGAGTCGGCCAGGAACTCAAGTCCGACAACGGCGCATACACCCTCACCTTGCAGGACGACGGCAACCTGGTTCTGTCCGAGGGCGGACAGGCTGTTTGGGCCGCAGGCACCAACGGATCCGGCGCCAACCGCGCCGAGGTGCAGGCTGACGGAAACTTCGTCATCTACAAGGACTCCGACGCCGTGTGGGCATCGCAGACCGCAGGCAACGACGGTGCCTCCCTCTCGGTTCAGGACGATCGCAACGTCGTTCTGTCCGCCGGCGGAAATGCTCTGTGGTCTTCGGACACTGCAATCGCAGCGCCGGCCGCCGAGGCTGCCCCGGAGCCCGCTCCGGCACCCGAGCCCGAGCCTGCCCCCGCCGCTCCGGCAGCGCAGAGCTACACCGTCGAAAGCGGCGACACCCTGTGGGCGATCGCAGAGCGTTTCTACGGTGACGGCAACCAGTACCAGCGCATCGCGGATGCAAACGGCATCCCGAACCCGGATCTCATCAACGCCGGTCAGGTACTGACGATCCCCGCCTGATTCACTGCTTGACCTGGCCCTGGGTGCCGACGTCCGCGTCGGCACCCAGGGCCTTTTGTGTTCTACGCCACACAGATTCGCGTCCCGCCCAGCAGACCCTGATACTCCATTGCGGCATCTTTTCGCCTACAGTACTTCCGTACTGCTCCCGAAGGACAGGTGTGCATGAAAGACAGAACAGTCATGATCGGCGCTGTCGCAGTGGCCGCTCTTTCTCTGACATCAGGCCTCGTTTTCGGCGGAGCAGCCGGCGCATTCGGTGCCGGCGGCCCTGTGGTGAAGCCTCCCACTCTGGTCTCGTCGGTTTCCGTGGAGTCCGTCGCCGGGATCGAACCGGCCGCGTTCTACAGCTCGGTTGCAGTCCCCACGGTTGTCATCCCGCCGACGCCGACCTGGCGAATCGCCGACGAGACGACTGCTCCTCGTAATCAGCCGCTTGTGGTGACCGCGACAAGCACGAGCTCCGCCACCTCGACTACGACGGCCACCAGTACGACAACACCCGTCTCATCCACCACAACTGCGTCGGCTACCGCGACCTCGTCACCGACCGCGACGGCCGCAACCACCAAGACCAGCACCACCCCCGTTGTCACGACCGGGTCCACGCCGCCCGTCGTCGAGGTCTCGCCCGTTCTCGCCGGATAACCCTCGCTCTTTCGCCCGCACACCGCCTGGCGTGACGGCGGTTACAGGCACACTTCAGTCGCCGCTCTCGAATAACCGATCTACCTGCGACTACCTTCCTCGTCGTCACTGTTCGTGGTCCGCTGCAATCCGGTCGACCGGAAAAGGACAGCAGCATTGTCGGAGCCTCGCGATACCGTATAGGTCTGAGCTTTTGAGGAAGGAGGTGGCTGATGAGCGCAATGGGCTTCGATCTCGATGTCAGTGTCGACCGGGCGTGGGCAGAATTTCAACGTCGCCTCGGCGATCACATTTCCATCATGGTCGACGGCGACGTTCTTGCCGTGGAATCGTCCACCGGCGACTTCGATCCAGCTGACGGCGCAGCGCCATGCGTTCAGTTCCTCGTGTGGGACGAGAACACAGTCCGCTGCGAGGTTCCTTCCAACGACTTCCTTCATCCGCGCTATCGACTCGAAGATGCCGACGAACAAAAGTTGATCGCACTCGGCTGGAATCCGCCTTCCGAGAATCTGGAGGATCCGAACAACTCCCCCGCCTTCTGCGTCGACAAGGCGCAGAACTGGGCCGATCAGCTCGCAGCGATGACTGTCGCTGCATTCCGTGATGTGTTCGGTGTGCAGCACCCGGCTTTTCTATCCAGCGATCTCACCGGCAACGAGCAGACTCCGGATTTCGATCCGTCGGTCGTCGAGTCGACAGAACTTCCGACCCTCGACCCCACCGCGGCCTACATGCCCAACGACATCGACCATCTCAAGGAGTTGGTCACTCTCGCTTTGCTTCCCATGCTCGGCACTCTTCCCGAGCGAGACAGCGACGGCGACATACCCATTCGTGTCGGTTCGACTGTCATGTTCGTCGGTCCACTTTCCGAGTCCATGGACGTGCAGTTGTTCTCGCCGCTCGTTCAGGACATCAGCAACCGCACCCGTGCAGCCGAGGTCATCGCCGATCTCAACCGCAAGTGGTCGCGCATCAAGTTCGTCTTGATCGACGACCGTCTGTCGGTGTTCCTCGAGGTGGCGGGTTCGCCATTCGTTCCCAAGCAACTCACCGATACGTGCGCCGCCCTGACGTCGTTCCTGCGTACCGTGGACGACGAGTTCGCCGCACGCGTCGGCGGAGACCTCTTCTTCGCGAACAAGAGCGGTGACTCCTCCTCGCTGCAGCCCGATCTGACGGCCGAGGACCTGCCTCCCGAACTCGAGACCCTGCTGCACCTCGATCTGGACGTGGCCGAGGATCTCGACGCGGTAGCCGATGTCTGTGGTCGTGATCGCGATCTGATTCTTCAGCTCCTCCACATCAGCAACGAATGGCAGATTCAGCTGCGTAGTCAGGCTGTGGACGCCCACAGTCGCGGAGACGCCGAAGAGGCTGCGGGATACGAGGATCAGATCGGCGGGTGGGAACTCATGGTCGACCGTCTGCGCGGGGCTTTGCGACTGGTGGTCCTGCCCAATTCTCGAACCGAGACGCCGGCAAAGCCGCAACCTGAGCAGATGGGCTTGTTTGCCGATCCCTTGCAACAGAGCCTCTTCGACGATCCGTCCTGATAACACGGATCGGCTTTCCCGCTATTCGAAGTGGGATTTGAAGATCTGTCCGTGGACGCCCACGGTTCGATCGACTACCTGCGAGACCGTGAAATCGGCTGCGGCAGAAAGATACGCGTAGGCCGTCGCTCGATCCATACCGCGATCATGCTCGAGGAAGTCGAGTGCGTTGACCACCGCGCGCCGCATGGCGCCGTTGAGGTCACTGTTCTGCCCATCGACCGAACCGTTGGGGTCGGACAGGCCGATCGGAATCCAGGCCTCCTCGGTCTCGGCGAACGGGTATCCGAAAGCCACCGATGGAGCGTCACCGGAATCCTTCTTGCACACGCTGAGTCGGAACGTGCCGCGCAGCGATCCTTCCATCGCCGTCAGCGCCGCCTCACCGTCACCCATGGCCATGTGGGGGTCACCGACGTAGAAGAGGGCGCCTTCAGCGAATACCGGCAAATAGAAGGTTGATCCGACACCGAGATGCCTGATGTCGATGTTTCCGCCGCCCAGGGTCGGAGGAATGGAGTTCGACGACGGGGATGTCGGGTCTGCATCCGCAGAATAGGCAACTCCCATCATTCCCATGAAGGGCCGCAGGGGAAACCGCACCTTCGACTGTCCGAAAGGCATCACGCCCTTGCCGTCTTCGATCGCCGTGAAAGTGGAAACACCGCCGTACTTCAACGGGTCCTTTGTTGCGCGCCCGTCTGTGGCGACCGGCGGCATGACTTCGTCCAGAGTGATTCCCGCTGGAGCGGTTCCGTCTGCTGTGACGGCGAGAGCGCCCTTGCCGTGTCTGCTCGACACAACGCCGTACGGCACGCGGGGAATGGCTTCGAGAGTCTCGATCTTGAGTACGTCTCCAGGCTGGGCGCCTTCGACGAAGACCGGGCCGGTGACGACGTGCGGTCCGTCCTTGTCGAAGTTTCGTTCGGTTCGGTTGTATTCGGCCGCAACGGCAATCGCATCCTCGAGCACGTCCTTCTCGGAAACGCCTTTGCTACCGAAGTATTCGAGAGGATTGCGCCCTTGATCCTCGAGAATTCCCTCGTGCGAGAGGGCGTCGATCGTGACGGTCTGGCCCGACTTCATCCGCATCACCTCGCGGGTGTGGATGTTGGGCACATAACCCCACATGACGTCCGACGGATCCGAACTCAGATAGTGATCGCCACTGACGTTTCCGCTGCCCGGTTGCAGAATCGGAATGCCATCGGCGAACGGTAGTGCAGAGGAGGACGATCCAGCCGGTGACGCGTTCGAGTGCGCGCATCCCGAAGCCACACCGGCAACTCCTACGCCCGCACCGAGGGCAGCGACTGCCCTCATGAATCCGCGTCGGCCAAGACCTTTCGTCAGGTCTTCGGCTGCGTTGCGGGCAAGAGTGTATTCCATCGAGTTTCCTCCGGAGTGCGTGACGATGTGCGACTGCGAAGAAAGCTAGACCCGATTTGTTACTCGTTCATTACCATTTCATGGCAAGGAAATACCGCTGACTGAGAATGAATTCAGCGACGGCGAAGCCGCCACAGCGACGTCGTCTCTCGTGCCCGGGCAGCGTGAAGCGCATCGGTTCGGTCACTGACCTTTGCGTGCGTCGGTTTGACGTCCATGCGATCGACAACAGTGAGCCCACCGGCCGCAATCAGATCGTGCAGTTCGGATCGCGTTCGGAGACCGAGGTGTTCGGCAATGTCCGAGAGGATCAGCCACGCTTCTCCCCCGTCGTCCAGATGCGCTGCGACACCAGTCAGGAAGCCCTTCAGCATCGTTCCAGCGGGGTCGTAGACGGCGTATTCGATGGGCGAGGTGGCCTTGGCCGGAATCCAGGGAGGATTGCAGACCACCAACGGAGCGGTGCCTTCGGGAAAGAGGTCTGCTTCCACCACGTTCACCTGATCGCCGTAGCCAAGCCGCGAGAGGTTGCTACGAGCGCATTGCAGTGCCCGGGGGTCCTGGTCGGTGGCCGTCACTGTCTTGACGCCACGCCGCGCCAGGACGGCAGCAAGAACGCCGGTACCTGTTCCGATATCGAAAGCAGATTCCGTCGAAGGTAGCGAAGCAGACGCGACAAGATCGACATACTCCCCGCGGACGGGTGAGAACACTCCGAAAGCGGGATGCACTCGTGCGTCGAGAGCCTCGATGAAAACACCTTTGCGGTGCCACTCGTGAGCGCCGATCCCGCCGAGGATGTCACGCAACGAGCGAACCGAAGGCTCACCGGTAATCCCGAAAGCTTCGGTCAACGCTACTTGCGCGTCCGGGGCTCGCCGGAGTGGAATCGACAGATCTGCATCCAAGGGAATGAGCAGCATGCCGAGGATCTGCGCGCGGCGTCCTTGGGTCTGCCGGTGGAGATGGAAGGCTTTGGCGGGATCGTCGGAGGCTCGGCGCGGCTTGCGGTCGATGCGCGACGCGACGGCCTTCGACAGTTGGCGAGCGTTCTGAAAATCTCCGCGCCACAACAACGCCGTGCCTTCGCATGCCAAGCGATAGGCGTCGTCGGCCTTCATCGTGTCGTCGGCGACGACGATGCGCTTGGGCGCCGGGGCGTTGCTCGTCGAACCCCAACGGGCCGATTGCTCGGCGTCGTTCTCGGTCCACACAGCGAATTGTTCAGTCATGTAAGCCCTTCCGGCGTCCGACGCATAGCGGCCGGTCTACCGGCTGATGTGGTCCAGATCTGCAAAATCTGCTCGTCTGGTGTCCACACTAGTCGGGACCGGCCGCGCTACATGACTGCGAGAGGGATGTCAGCCCTTGGCGACGCGAGCTGCCTCGGCGATCCGAGCCTCGGCGACCGCGTCAGCAGCCTCGCCGGCGAGGATTCCGTCCTTCTTCGACTTCGCGAAGATCTCGGTGACCGTGTCGAAGATCTTCTCGACCTTGAGCTTGACCTCTTCGGCCGAGTTGCCCTTCAGCTCGCCGGCAACTTGGATGAGGCCGCCGCCGTTGGCCACGTAGTCAGGGGTCCAGGTGATGCCGCGGTCGCGGAGAATGTTCTCGACCTCGGGCACGGTGAGCTGGTTGTTGGCAGCGCCGCAGACAACCTCGGCCTTGATCGAGCGTGCGGTCGTGTCGGTGAGGGTTGCGCCCATCGCGCACGGTGCGTAGACGTCCAGATCGGCATCGATGATGCTGTCGACTATGCTCACCTGCGGGAAGTCCGCCTTGACGCGATCGAGCGCTGCGGCGTTGACGTCGGTCGCCAACACGGTTGCGCCGTCTGCGAGGAGAAGCTTGATCAGCTCGTAGCCGACCTTGCCTGTGCCCTCGACACCAACAGTCTTGCCTGCGAGCGACGGAGTGCCCCAATGCGACTGTGCCGCGGCGCGCATCGACTGGAATACGCCGAGGGCCGTCATCGGAGCGCTGTCGCCGGAACCGCCGACCGTAGCGTTGCGGCCGACGACGTAGTCGGTGTTACGACCGATGATGTCGAGATCGTTGGAGTTGGTTCCGACATCACCAGCGGTGATGTAGCGACCGCCGAGGGTCTGGACGAATTTTGCGTAGGCGCCGAGCAATTCGTCGGTCTTGGCCGTTGCGGGGTCGCCGATGATGACAGCCTTGCCGCCGCCGAGGTCGACGCCGGCAACCGCAGCCTTGTAGGTCATGCCGCGCGAGAGGCGCAAAACGTCTGTGACTGCGGCGGATTCGTCGGAGTACGGGTAGAAGCGCGTTCCGCCGAGCGCGGGACCGAGCGTCGTGGAGTGGATGGCGACGATGGCCTTGAGGCCGCTCGCGGGATCCTGGAAGAAGCTCACCTGCTCGTGGGGGTAATCGCGCAGGTAGTCGGCGCGATCGAACACGCCCGCAGTGTCGTCATGGGAAACAACGGAGTTCACGGGCTCGGCGGTGAGAGTCATTGTGGGATAGACCTTTCCGAAGGATTAACGGGGCGCAGTCGAAATATTGGGACGAATTGGCCATTGGGTACTATTGGGGACAAATAACCCAAAGAGAATCCCGCTGAGCAATTCGTGGAACCAATGCTCTGCCTGAGTTACGATTTGGTCAATGCAAATCTCTTGAACTAGTCAATTCGATCATCCAGTGACTCATATCACTGAGGAGAGGTTCACAAAGTGCTCAGCATCGACAAGCTCGACGTCCAGTTGCTCGGTCTGCTCAGCAAGGACTCGAGGATGAGTGTGGCCGAGTTGGCCAACTCGTTGGGCGTCGCCCGCAACACCGTCCAGTCGCGAATGAAGCGCATGGAATCCAACGGACTTCTCACCGGATTTCGGCCGAATCTCAATCTCCCCGAGGTCGGTATCCCGATTCAGGCATTTGTCGGTCTGGAACTCGAGCAGGGCAAGATCAGTGCAGTCGCTCGGAGTCTGACCGAGTTGCCCGAGGTGATCGAAATTCACGCCACGACCGGTCGCGAGGATTTGCTCGTTCGCGTCGCCACCTCGACGCACGCGGCCCTGCAGAAGTTGGCCGAGCAGATCGTGTCACTTCCAGGCGTCACGCATTCGACCACGACCATCGCTCTGACCAATCCCCTTCCGTATCGAATTCAGCCTCTCCTCGAGCACCTCACCAATGACGCCGGCTGGGGTCGTTCGACCGCCTTCCCCCGTCAGCAGGACTAGGACGGGTGGTCGCGTCGATGCTTCCCAGTGCGCTAGTTTCATGGTTATGAGTGAGATCCAGGGACAGCGCATCGCGTTCATTCAGGCGACGTGGCATCGCAACATCGTCGACCGTGCACGCGACGGATTCACCGACGCGATAGTCGAGTTCGGCTACCCCAAGGACACGGTTGATTTCTTCGAGGTACCGGGAGCTTTCGAGATCCCCCTGCACGCCCGGCGGTTGGCCAAGACCGGCCGCTACCAGGCGATCGTTGCCGCAGGTCTGGTCGTCGACGGAGGTATCTACCGGCATGACTTCGTGGCAACGGCTGTCATCGACGGTCTGATGCGCGTGCAGCTCGACACCGACGTTCCGGTCTTCTCGGTGGTCTTGACGCCGCATCACTTCCACGAGCACGCCGAGCACGTCGACTACTTCAGCACGCATTTCGTGAAGAAGGGCGCCGAGGCTGCGCGCGCGGTCGACGCCACCGTCAAGTCGTTGAAGGCCCTGCCCACCAACTAGTCGTTACCCAAGTCTCGCTGAGTCGAATGCCATCGGCTCAGCGAGATTTTTTGTGTCTATCGAGGGGTCTCGACGCTTGCCAGTGCGGAGGCATTCGAGTCGTCGACTTCGCCGTAGCGGTCGACGCATTGCTGGAAGAAGTCCCGCATCTCGGTGATCACCTGGATGTGGCTGCTCAACGACTTCTCCAACGAATCCTCACCGCCTACCGCCTTCTTGGAGAATTTCGCGGCGAGGTTGATTCCAGACTGGAGTGTCCCCATACCTGAGACATTCTCAATCCCCAACAGATTCCTATGCGCCTCGTTTAGTACGCCGAGAAACTCAGCACACGCCAACACGACATCCCGCGCAACGTCTGGAGCAAGGTCCAACTGAGAACCCGCCGTCACATTGTTCCAACCTGATCTAGTCACAGAGACCTCACTTTGGTAGGACATGTTCAATATCGACCGATACTCGCTGCGCTACAACACAACTGGGCTCTTCCTGAGCTTCAGACAGCATTCTTTCGATATTGACCCAGATTGAGCCTTGCTCGACTGGGAACGCAATATAACAACCATTACCGTCCACATCGTCAACGCGTTGGAATTGGATACCGTGCCGTGAACCGGCGCGCAGTTCCTCGACACCTCGGTAGTCAGCATTCCGTCGCACATCGTCGACGGCGCGCGCTGTTGAATACACGGTTAAGAAGTACCAGGACCCGCTCCACCCACAGATCTTCCATCCTGGCTGCTCAACGCCCGCGATATCAACTTCCTCGGTAGCCGGATCAAGCCCCACTTCTTCCAACACCGAGTCCGGGATGTCCTTGCACGGATCGAACAGACCCTCTTGGCCGGATGCAGGCTCAGCCGCCCCCTCCACGACTGAGCTGCATCCTGCCGCAGCCCACACCAACACCCCAGCCATGAGCAGTCGCCCAACCCCCACCGACCCCCGCATGACACCCCCTGTTGATGTGGACCCACTGTATTGGATGCACCGGAGGCTCGATCGGTTCCCGCAATCTTGAAATTCCCAGTTCAGGTTCGCCGGTTCACTCAGAGCGCATCGTCAGCGATTGACGCTCAGCTCAGCAGTCGCATACTGGAGAGGTTGACTACAACTTCGGGAAGGCACCGAGTGAGCGCACCGAAAGCCCCGGCCAAACCAGCGATCCTCAGCGTCGACGACGATCCTGGTGTTTCGCGTGCCGTCGTTCGAGACCTTCGCAAACGGTACGGCGAGAAGTACCGAATCATTCGTGCGGAGTCCGGCGACCAGGCTCTCGAGACCTTGCGCGAAATGAAACTTCGCGGCGATGCAGTCGCTGTGATCGTCGCCGATTACCGCATGCCCGGTTTGAGTGGAATCGAGTTCCTCGAACAGGCAATGGACCTGTATCCCGTAGCTCGTCGCGTTCTCCTCACCGCGTACGCCGACACCGATGCTGCGATCGACGCCATCAACGTCGTCGACCTCGACCACTACCTCCTCAAGCCTTGGGATCCGCCGGAAGAGAAGCTGTACCCCGTCATCGATGCGCTGCTCGATGCCTGGGCAAGTTCGAGTCATCACCCCGCCGAGGAAACCAAGGTGATCGGCCATCGTTGGTCCGAGCGATCATCCGACGTCCGAGAGTTCTTGGCACGCAACCAACTTGCCTATCGCTGGTACATGTCGGACGAACCCGAAGGACAACGGCTGCTCTCCGCTGCCGGTACCGACGAACTGCGGCTTCCCGTCGTCATCGCATCCAATGGGGATGTCCTCGTCGAGCCCACTGACGCCGAACTTGCCGACAAACTCGGGTTGAGTACTACTCTCTCCGAAGACTTTTACGATCTCGTTGTCATCGGCGGCGGCCCTGCGGGTCTGGGAGCTGCCCTGTACGGCGCTTCGGAGGGACTTCGGACGGTCCTCATCGAACGGCGAGCGACCGGCGGTCAGGCCGGCCAGAGTTCACGAATCGAGAACTACCTCGGCTTCCCCGACGGAGTGTCCGGCGCACAGTTGGCCGATCGGGCGAGGCGCCAGGCGACCAAGTTCGGCGCCGAGGTCATTACCGCTCGCGACGTCACCGGTTTGGAAATCAACGGCTCGGCCCGCACAGTACGTTTCGACGACGGTTCGTCGGTCGACGCCCATTCGGTCATCTTGGCGACCGGTGTTTCCTATCGCCAACTGTCGGCGCCGGGGCTCGATACCTACACCGGCCGAGGGGTTTACTACGGATCGGCCGTCACCGAAGCTGCACGGTGCAGCGAGCAGGATGTGTACATAGTCGGCGGCGCCAATTCGGCAGGGCAAGCTGCGGTCTATCTCTCCCGCGGAGCTAGGTCCGTCACCATTCTCATTCGCGGCAACTCGCTCGAAGCCTCGATGTCCTACTACCTGATTCAGCAGATCGAAAAGAATCCGAAGATCACCGTGCGCACGTGCACGGAGGTAGTCGGCGCTGAGGGTGACGATCACCTCGAACGAATCACACTGCGTAACAGAGCCACCGGAGAAGAAGACACTGTCAATGCTCAGTGGTTGTTCATCTTCATCGGTGCCGCTCCCCTGACCGACTGGCTCGGAGACGTGGTGGTCCGCGACGGAAATGGCTTCGTTCTTGCCGGCCCGGACCTTCCGTCCGAAGGCGTCACCCCGGACGGGTGGCCGCTCGACCGCGCACCACATCATCTCGAAACCAGTGTCCCCGGAGTGTTTGTCGCCGGGGACGTACACGCCGAATCGGCCAAGCGCGTCGCGTCGGCCGTCGGAGAGGGCGCGATGGCCGTGATGTTCGTCCACCGCTATCTCGCTCAACAATAGGGAGATTCGATGTCCATTCCTGAATGCAGCCCAGACTTGCTTCGCACCCTGTTCCTGTTCGAGAAGCTCACCGACGATCAGCTCGAATCACTCTGCCAGGCAGGCCATATCACCGAGATCGATCGAGGTCAGGTCTACCTCGAAGGTGAGCCTGCCACCTGCTTCTACGTCCTCATCGAGGGCGAGGTGGTGCTGTCCAAGCTGTCGGGCGGCGAAGACATCGAGATCAACAGGACCACCCAGCGCGGCGTCTACTCGGGAGGCTGGACGGCGTATCTCGGCGATCGTGTACCGCAGGTCTACGCGGGGTCGATGCGAGTGACGACTCCTTCGACGTTTTTCGTCCTGGACGCCGACAAGTTCGGCAACGCGATGCGCGAGTGGTTTCCAATGGCGGTTCATCTACTCGAAGGTGTTTTCTTCGGCAAGAAGAACACTCAGCAGATCATCGATCAGCGAGAGCGACTCCTTGCACTCGGATCACTGTCGGCCGGGTTGACTCACGAGCTCAATAACCCTGCAGCCGCAGCGGTTCGAGCGACAGCCTCTTTGCGCGAGCGTGTTGCAGGCATGCGTCACAAACTGGGGATGGTTGCATCGGGCACCTACGACCGCGATGCCCTCGTCACTCTCATGCGACTTCAAGAGGAAGTTGCAGAGGTTGTCGCCAAGGCGCCGACGCTCACTCCCCTCGAAGCCTCCGATCGGGAGGATTCGTTGGGTGAATGGTTCGAGGATCATTCGATTCGAGAAGGTTGGGACCTGGCTCCGACCTTCGTGCAGGCTGGACTCGACACCGCTTGGCTCGAGAACGTTGCTGCAGCCGTTGACGAGTCCGTACTCGAAGGCGCAATTCGCTGGCTGAATTACACCATCGAATCCGAACTCCTGATGAACGAGATCGCCGACTCCACAACGAGGATCTCGACGCTCGTCGGTGCGGCCAAACAGTATTCACAGATGGATCGCGCTCCCTTCCAGACCATCGATGTCCACGAATTGCTCGACAGCACGTTGATCATGTTGGGGCAAAAGATCGGAAGCGGAATCGAAGTCGTCAAGGAGTACGACCTTGCGTTGCCTCCGATCGACGCCTACGCCGCCGAACTCAATCAGGTGTGGACCAACCTGATCGACAATGCGGTGTCTGCCATGGACGGATCGGGAACACTCACCGTTCGGACAAGCCGCGATGGCGACCGCGTGTGCATCGAGATCTGCGACACCGGCGCCGGGATTCCCGATGACGTCATCGACAGGATCTTCGAACCCTTCTTCACGACTAAGCCTGTCGGTGAGGGAACCGGTCTCGGCCTTGATATTTCATGGCGAATTGTGGTCGGCAAGCATCGTGGTGAGCTGCGGGTCACGTCGGAGCCCGGTAACACCCGGTTCAGAGTTTTGCTGCCCATCGCGGGCCCACCGCGGGATACGCGCGACGACTAGCCACCTTGCACGGCCGGTAGGCAAAGCGCACGATGAAATGACCGACTTCAGTCAGCGAGAGGGTGGACCATGACCGACGGACTTCCAGCGGGGATCGATCCGAGCGTGCCGCCCAGTGGCGCGGGATGCGTTGAATGCGATGCGAGCGGCGGTTGGTGGGTGCACCTGCGTCGATGCGCGCAATGCGGTCACGTGGGGTGTTGCGACTCCTCACCGTCACAGCACGCAAGCAAGCATGCGGCCTCGACGAAGCATCCGTTCATGCAGAGCTACGAACCCGGTGAGGATTGGTTCTGGAGCTTCGAAACCAACGAGGCGTACGACGGACCTGAATTGGCGGCGCCCACTTCACATCCCGTAGATCAGCCGACGCCGGGACCTAAGGGTCGTGTCCCAGCCGATTGGCAGCAACACATCCACTGACTCAGTTCGGTTGGTCGATCGACCTCAAAGTCGAGACGTTCGACGACTCCTGATCCAATGCGTTGTCGATGCAGGCTTGAAACTGAGCCTGCATTGCCTCCACGACCGCGATATGACTCGCCAACACATCGACGAGCGCATCCGGGCCGCCAACCGCCTTTTCCTCGAACTTGACCTGCAGTGCCCGGGCGGATCCGAGAGTGCCGAAGCCTCCCACTTGCCCGAGATAGTTCGCATCGTCCGACAGTGACCTGAACAGCGAAATTAGATCATCACACGCCTTCGCCAGATCCTCTGCGACCCTCTTCTCCAGATACAAACCGGACATCACATACTCCAATTCACTACGAGTCGAATCTCTTCCGAGCGTTATTCGGGAAGCAGCGGTAACACGGTCAGACCTACCCGCTCAACCAGTTCACACGAAGTTTCGGGGCGCTGGTCACCGACTTTCGCACCCACTCGAATCATCGCCGTGGACTGAGCAGTCGCGAAGGCGATATTGCACGCGGTGTCCGCCTTGTCATTGTGTTCCTGGAACATCAGGACCTCTCGGCCGGCAAGTTGAATTCGATGTAGATCGCGCATCACCGGATTTGCTTCGACGTCCGCAAGCGAGTGTGTTGTGGAAGTCAGACGGAGGAAGAACCAAGATCCTTCCCACTTGCATATATTGAACCCATCGATATGGGTGTTGACTATGTCAACCTCTTTTGTTGCCGGGTCAACTCCGACTCTCTCCAATTCCTCATTGCCGAGAACCTCACACGGATCAAACATCCCAATCACATCGACAGGGAAAGCCTCGCCCTCGACCGTCGAGGAACAACCCCCAACCAACAGCGCGGCCGCGACCAGGACCACTGCAACCCTCACTCCCACAGCACTCCCCCTCGTTCGCGACCCGCTCACAGTATTGGACGCTCCCCAGCACCGATCGGTTCCACCCCATTGCATTCCGTTGCAACCCTTCACCCACGCCGATAATCGGCCTAGCGTCGATCTACCAGGGGATTCACAACGAAGTGAGGTGCGGATCAATGAAGGCAGCACGGTTCCACGGGCAGAAAGACATCCGGATCGAAGAGATCCCTGAGCCCGAATTGCGGCCAGGAACAGTCAAGCTGAAGGTCGCATGGTGCGGAATCTGCGGCACCGATCTCCACGAGTACCTCGAGGGACCGATCTTCATCTCCGCACCGGGCCACCCGCATCCACTCTCACACGAGAATGCGCCGGTCACGATGGGCCACGAGTTCTCCGGCACCGTCGAAGAGGTCGGCGAAGGTGTCACGGACGTCGAGGTCGGTGAAAATGTTGTCGTCGAGCCGTACTTCGTCTGCAACGAGTGCGCCCCGTGCAAGGCGGGCAACTACCACCTGTGTACGAAGATGGGGTTCATCGGCTTGGCCGGCGGCGGTGGCGGACTCAGCGAGAAGGTCGTCGTCGACCGTCGCTGGATCCACAAGATCGGCAACATCCCGCTCGACGAGGCAGCTCTCATCGAACCGTTGAGCGTCGCCCATCACGCCGTCGTACGCAGTGGAGCCGAAAGCGGCAACGTCGCCATCGTGGGCGGAGCCGGACCGATCGGACTCCTCGTTGCGGCAGTCCTCAAGGGTCTGGGTGTCACGACGATCGTCACCGAACTCAGCGAGGCCCGCAAAGCCAAGGCCCTCTCCAGTGGAGTCGCCGACTACGTCATCGATCCCACCACCGAAGACGTCAAAGCGCGCGTCCTCGAACTCAGCGGAGGCATCGGCGCAGACATCGGTTTCGAGTGCGCAGGCGTCAACGCAGTACTCGACACCATGCTCGACACGGTCAGGCCTGCTGGAGTTGTTGTCAACGTGTCGATTTGGGGCAAGCCCGCGACCATCGACATGCAGAAGCTGGTCCTCAAGGAAATCGACCTACGCGGAACCATCGCGTACGTACGCGACCATGAAGCGGTCATCAAGATGGTCCAGGACGGTGTCGTCGATCTGGCGCCATTCATCACCGGTCGTATTCAGCTCGAAGAATTGATCTCCGAAGGATTCACCACTCTGATCGAGCACAACGACACTGCAGTCAAGATTCTCGTCAGGTCGTAACCGGACGGGGCACCTCCGGGCCCACCGCAGTCAGGGACCCAGGTGCCCGCCCTTTGCCCCATCCGATCTTCTCTCGGTAGCGGCCGATGTGATCGTCCTCGATCACATCGGCCGTTTCCAACGGCGTGGATTGCGGATGCACATACAGCGCATCCGTCGGGCAATATGCCTCACACATGAAGCAGGTCTGGCAATCCGATTGGCGCGCAATCACCGGGACGCCCGACGGCGTCCGATCGAAAACATCTGTAGGACAAACGTCTACGCACTTGTCGCAGCCGATGCAGTCAGGCGCGGACACCAGCTCGATCATGACGCCACCAGTGCAGACCCGACAGATTCAGAAGTTCGGGTCCACACCGAATCCAAACCGCCGGTGAGGACGTGATGGTGCTGCGTCACATCGAGTTCGGGATAATCGTCTCGCTTGCTCATTCCCCGAGTCTCGGTCCGCGCCAACGTCGAGTGGTACATCCAGCGACCGACGGCCGTGATCGCGGCAGCCTGCCGCGCCGCCATCCGACCTGCTGGATCCGCACCCAGATCCGACCTCACTGCACCCCACAGCGATTCGAGCTCACCGAGCGCTGCGGATACTCGATCACCGCTGCGGAGGTAGTTCTTGTCGAAGGGAATCAGCTGCGCCTGAGCAGCTTTCACCACATCGTCGGCAGCAAACCCGGTTCGTACCGGATTACGCAATCCGACGGTTCCGGCTCCGCGTAGACCACTGGTAGCCCTGCGTCCGACCGACAGCGCATAGCGCGCAGCACCGATTCCCGCCCATGAACCAGAGGACATCGCCCACGCGGCGTTGTGACTTCCCCCGCCGGTAAACCCTCCGCAGATTCGCTCTCGGGTCGCTGCGTCCCCGGCGGCAAACAGACCTGGAACGGATGACGCGCAATCGTCGTCGACGACGTTGATTCCCCCAGTGCCGCGCACCGTGCCTTCAGCGAGCATGCCGACCTCGAATTTGTCGGTGAAGGGATCGATTCCGCGGCGATCGAATTGAAGGAAGAAGTTGGGTTGCCCCAGCCTCATTCGACGCTGCACCTCGGCGTCGGCCCGATCGATCTGCGCGAACACGGGCTCGTTCCGCAACGTGCTGGCGATGACGGACCTCCCCTTCGCCGAACCGGCCCCTTCGAGCACTCTTCCGTCTGCGTGGAAGAACGTCGCGTACGCGTAGTAAGCCGTCTTGGTGATCGTCGATCCGGCCGCTGCGATTCCGTACGCGTTCGAGAACTCCATCCCAGAGAACTCTGCTCCGACTTCCGCTGCCATCAATGCACCGTCACCGGTATCGACGTTGGTACCCAGCGCACCGGACAGAAACGCACAACCTCCGCTGGCGACCACTACCGCGCCTGCCGAGACTCGGTAGTCCTGATGTTCGTGACGCTGGTATCCGGCGACTCCGCGAACTCGGCCCTCACAGTCCACCAACAACTCCAGTGCCGGCGAATGGTCGAGGATCCGCACCCCGGCTCGACGAATCCAGGTGCGCATCCGTCGCATGTACTCAGGTCCCTGCAAGCCGGTACGGATCTGCTTGCCCGTGCTGGGGTCGATGGGGAACGGATATCTGCCCTCCACCGCGAGGAGATCCATGTTGGAGTAGGTCTGCTCGAGAACGCGGTCCATCCAATGGTGGTCTGCAAGATATCCGCCGAGCGCCTCACGACCGGCCTTCGCCCGCTCACGGGCAGTCGTATCCGGTTCGACGTACCAAACACCTGTTCCGGAGGGGGCCGTTGCGCCGCTCGTTCCGCAGTAGCCCTTGTCGACCAGGACGACGTCTGCACCGGCCTTGGCCGCGCGCAACGCTGCCCATGCGCCGGCGGGGCCACCACCGATCACCAATACATCGGTGGAGAGTTCGAGGACGTCCGTCACTGGCCAGCTCCTGTCAGAGGTCTACGCAACACTTCTGTTGCCGCAATATTCCTCGAACGAACTACGCAGCGCCACAGTCAGAATCACTGTGAACTCAACCGGTCACCATCGCATCGACAGATGCGCTACGACGCTTCCCGCTCCTCGTCGGTGCACAACGCGGAGTACTTGGCGAAGGCTTCCTGCAAGGTCAGCGATTTGCGTCGCTCGGCGATGTCGCGGGGCTTTCCCTGTGCAACACATCGACGAGCATGCTCGATCACAGCTTCACGAATGACGCTGGAAATGTCCGCGCCCGTGAGCTCTTGGAGGGCCTCTAGGGCCCTCAGTTCCTCTACGTCGAATCTCACCGTTACCGATCGTCTAGCCACGCTCAGGATGTTACTTGCGGGTACACCAAATTTGGTGAGTTACATATGCGTCGAGTCGAATATCTTTGGGCGCCAAAACCTTCGAATTCCGATCTACGTGGGTAAATAGTTTTCCACTCACGGCACTCATGTAATGCAACGCACACGGCGCTAGCCAGCGTGCCGACGGACACTGTCGCTGTCTATGCTTGCGAAACACTGCCTTCGATCGGAGATATACCGCGTGAGCATCGACCACATCGTTTCCGCAGTCGACGGCGACGCTGCCGAGCGAATCAAGACGGCTCTGGCCGAGAGAGCCGCAACCTCGACGGACACGACCACGCTGGTGTTCGACGGCGTGAGCATCGAGATTCCGCCATCGGTCGGCGACGCCGTCGTGCAGCTCCTGACCTACCTCGCTGCCGGCGACAGCGTCGCCCTCGGGCCCGTCGCAGAACTCCTCACCACCTCGCAGGCAGCAGAGATCCTCGGCGTTTCGGACACATATGTACGTAAGCTCGCCGACGCCGGGAAACTCCCGATCGAACTACGCGGCACCCACCGCAGGTTCCGCCTCGATGACGTGTTGGCTTACCGCGAGCAGTTCCCCAAACGCGCCTAGCTCTTCGCGTACATTCCTTCGATCTCCTTCGAGAACCGATCGACGACGACATTGCGCTTGATCTTGAGCGTCGCTGTCATCTCACCGTCTTCCTCGGTCAGATCGCGATCGAGAATGACGAACTTCTTGATCGACTCCGCATGCGAGACAGCAGCATTGGCGTCGTCGACGGCCTTCTGCAGCTCCGCTCGAAGGTCCTTGTCATCACGTAGTTCGGCGACGGTGGCGCCGGAAGGCTTGCCGTTCTCCGACTTCCACTTCTCGAACACCTCAGGGTCGACGGTCAACAGCGCCGTGATGTAGGTCTTCCCGTCGCCGACGACAACTGCCTGCGAGACGATGGAATGCGAACGGATACGGTCTTCCATCGGGCCCGGCGAGACGTTCTTGCCGCCCGCCGTCACCAGAAGATCCTTCTTGCGTCCGGTGATGGAAAGGTAACCGTCGCTGTCGAGTTCACCGAGATCACCGGTGCGCATCCAGCCGTTGACGAACGTCTCTTCGGTGGCCTTGTCGTTCTTCCAGTAGCCCTTGAAAACAACCCCGCCGTTGAGTTCGATCTCGCCGTCCTCGGCGATGCGAACCCCGTTGCCGCCCATCGGCTGTCCGACGGTTCCGATCTTCTGAGCACCCGGGACGTTGACACAGTGCGCCGCAGTGGTTTCGGTGAGACCGTAACCCTCGTAGATCGGAACTCCGAGCCCACGGAAGAAGTGCCCCAGTTCAGGAGTGAGCGCGCCGCCGCCGGAGATCGCGAACCAGCATTCGCCGCCGAGAGCCTCACGAAGCTTCGAGTACACGAGCTTGTCCGCCACTGCGTGCTTCGCCTTCAAGATCAGCGAGGGACCGCCCTTGTCGAGGGCTTGGCTGTACTCCTTGGCAGTGGCTTCTGCGAAGGCGAAGATCGCGCCGGGAATCTTTCCACCGGACTCCGCCTTGCGTGCTGCGCCGTCACGAACTTTTTCGAATACACGCGGAACACCGAGGATGGTGTTGGGCTTGTACCGCTCGAATTGAGTTGTAATGGTGGCAAAGTCGGACCAGTGTGCCTGCGAAGCACCAGCTTCGAACGTCGCGAGGGACACCGCGCGAGCCAGTACGTGAGCGAGCGGCAGGAAGGTCAGGACTCGGTTTCCCGGAACCGCCACCTCGCCGATCGATGCAGTGAGAATCCCGCGCACCTCGGACAGGAAGTTGCGATGTGTGAGGATGCATCCCTTGGGACGGCCTGTCGTGCCAGAGGTGTAGACGAGCGACGCCAGATCGTCGGCCTTGATGCCCGCGAGTCGCTTCTTCAGCTCGGTATCGTCAACGTCGGCGCCCTGTGCGGTCAGCTTTTCGACTGCTCCGTCGTCGATCTGCATGACGGCCTTGAGAGAGCTTGGCGCGTCCTGGAACAGCTGCTCGTGCGCGCCGGTTTCGACGATCGCGATGACGGCCTCGGAGTCTTCGAGGATCCAGCTGACCTGCCCCTGAGACGACGAGTCGTAGATCGGGACGGTAGCGGCGCCGGCAGCCCAGATGGCGAAGTCGAAGAGCGTCCACTCGTATCGGGTCGCGGAGAGGAGTGCGACGCGGTCGCCTGCCTGCACGCCAGCGGCGATGAGACCGTTTGCGACGCCGGTGACCTGCTCGGCGAACTCTTTGGCTGTGACGTCTACCCAACCCTCGCCCTTGGGGCGGGAGAACACCGTCAGTTCGGGCGTGCGCTCGGCGTGAGTGAAGACGGTGTGCACCACAGACTCATTGTCGGAGATGGTGAACTGGGCTTTGGCGCTGTACTCACTCACAGGGTGTCATCTCCGTTGGTCTGCGATTCGATGCTGATTCTGAAGCGGTGGAGTGCGCGGGCGAAGTCTGCGACCTCGGACTCGGTCCAATCGTGCAGCCTGCCGGCGACTTGGTCGAGCCGACGCGCGTCGGCGGCGTCGAGGTATTTGCGGCCAGCCTCCGTGAGGTGCAGCGGATTGCCCTGACGAACGGATCCCGGATCGGCATATACCCAGCCTGCCTCGATGCACCCGCGCACTTGGCGCGAGATGGTCGAGCGGTTGACGCCGAAGACTTCGGAGATCTCCGTGGCCTTGCATCCGTCATTGCGGCCGATGAAGGAGAGGAACGAATGCTGGGCGATCGACGGGTGGTCATCGGAATGCCGATCCCCCGTCATCAACTGCCGCGTCAGGTGCACCAGCTCGTCATGAACGGCTGGTGGACCGGTGAGCGCCATTGCTCCGTCGTGTTGCACTGGGCAACTATAACGCTGCCCCCAGTGTCCGACGCAATATGACCGCCGCCACCGACAAGAAGTCCGTCGGTGGCGGCGTGAAAAGTTAGACCAGATCCTCACCGTTGCGGCGAGCAGTTGCCCAATCCTTGAAGAATCCCTTGCTGATGACTCCCAGCACGACCAAGACCAACGCCGGCCAGATCAGAACATAAATGGTCAGTAGAGCTGTACTCATTCGTATTCCTTCCACTTGTCTCGACGGTTACTTTCCGGACGCTCCCACGGCAGGAAGCTCGTCATCGTCGAAGTCTCCCGTCCGCTGCTTGATCAGTTCGAAATCGAACGTCTCACGCTGATTGACGGACATCGCAAAGCACACGACGGTACTGACGGCATAGGCCACCAAAGATCCGCTGAGCGTTGGGTAGTCGTGCAGGAAGCCGATCGCGAACGGCGCGGACAGCACGATCGCCAGGCCACCGACGATCTGCGCAACCTTCAGACCGAAGAATCCAAATACCATGAGTCCCAGCACCACTCCGATACCGATAACGGCAACGATGTCGGAGAAGAGCCCGAACATCCCATCCATCGGCACCCAACTGAATCGGACGGGCAAGAAGGCGGCAAGCGCCACCAGAACCGACACAGTGAAGGCCTTGTTGGTGACCTTTCCCCAATAGAAGCTCGCGATAACCGGGAACACCAGCGCGCCCCACAGCGCGCCGACGAACACCAACAGATCAAGAATGCTCAGTTGCAGACTTGCCAAGGAGATAGCCGCCGCCGTGGCAACTATCATCGTTACTCGGCCGATGAGCAGCATCCGTCGAGGGTTCGCATTGGCCTTGCCTGCGACGGCTTGGCCGTAAACGTCGGTCATCACGATGGACGAGAGCGCAGCAAGGTCCGAGTCTGCCGTCGATGACAGCGCGCCGATGATCATGACAAAGAAGACGGCCAGCAAAATTCCGGGCAGGTACGACGCGGCCATCTGCGGAATCAGGTTGTTGACGTCACCATCCATCGGCTCGATTCCGAGGTACAGAGCGAGAACACCCAGCATTCCGACACCAATGACCGTTGCGCCGTATCCGACGGTTGCGGTGATGAAGGTGGGCTTGATCAGGTCTTCGCGGACCGCGAACAGACGTTGGGCAATGGTCTGGTTGCCGATTGCGTAGGCAAGAACTGCCGCGATGTACGGCGCGCCCTGCTCGAAGAAGGCAACGCTCGAGAAGAAGTTGCCCTGCTCAGCAGTAAGGTTGCCTGCCCCGGATTCGAAGGCTGCCGGGAACCCTGCCGCAAAGAAGATGAACGGCACCAAAACCGCTACCGCACCGAGCATTCCGATCAGCTGAACGAAGTCGGTCAACACCGAAGCGCGGAAGCCCGACCACAACGTGTACAGCAAAACGCCCAGCGCAACGATGAACACACCCTGGATGAAGTTGAACGGCGAAAGCAACGCGATCAGCAGACCACCAGCGAGGAAGTTCGACATCAAACTGATGAGACTGCCGACGATATTGGAGCCCGCGAGCATCAGCTGACTCGAGCGTCCGTGCCGCGCGTACATGACCTCAGCCAGGGTGTGGGCTTTCGGCGCCACTTTGCGAATTCGCTGGCCAAACGGATAAATGAAGAGAATCATCAACGCGCCCCATAAACCGTAGTGAATGGGGCCGGAGATTCCGTAGGTGTATCCAGAAGTGGCAGATGCATACATCGACGACGCCCAAATCCAGGTGGCCGTCATACTCGCGGCCGAAACACCAAATCCTAACTTATTTCCGGCGGTCATAAAACCGTCGGCATTTTCCTGTTTCTTACCAATACGAAGAGAAATCAGAAAAGTTCCACCATAAAAAGCAACAAGCAGTGAAACAATTACCAAGGTACTGAACTGGACCATGTCGGACCCCGTCACATGCCACATCCTTCGCACATAATCGGCAGAGCAAAGCACAAAACCCCTGTTCAGGATCTTTGCGTTTCGTTTCTGCACGCCCTAGGAGCGACCGCCATACCAACACCGGTCACATATTCAATTGACTAGCAACACGCACTTCGTCTCTTCGGAAACCCAACCTCCACAAAATAAATCTTCTGCGCAAGCTTTTGGCTCGACCACGCAATTTAACAACCGAGAATCGACCATAGCATGATGGCAATTTCGAGCAAAAACTCCAATATTTTCCCACCCGAAAATATTCATGATTCCGCCGCAGAAAAATCATGCGCTTCCAGCGCATATAACAACTCCGCATCGATTGAAATCGATGCTCGATTCGATCGCTCAGCTACTTCGACAGGACCATCCTGGCAAACCGTCGACCCCACTCGGGATCGGCGGAAACATGCTGGTCCAGCGGATTGGAGACAATCGCCCCGATCATTCGCAGGTACACGAGAGTGTCTCGCACCATCCACGTCCAATCGTCGTCCCCGAGTCGTGTTCCGTCTGTTGTCGACCAACCCAATGCCGTGAGGCCTTCGATCATCACTTCACTACGTTCGGACTCCGACAAGCCGGCAGCCAACGTAAGGAACAGAATTCGGCCGGCTTCCTGCGCCAACTCACCCTTTCCCAACGGCATGGCCGACACGATGTGACGCCACAGCTCGCCTTCATATGCAAGCACTGACGCGCCGAGTCGAGTCAGAAGCAATGTGCCTCGGAGTTTCCGGACAAATCTCAGTGTCTTTGCGACTTCAACGAGTACTGCTAATTGCGAGTCACTCCCTGCCGTGACACCGATCCAGTCGCTGCCCCAATCGAGTTCGTCTCGGGCGGCCGCAACATGGTCCGAAGGAAGTGCCCCGGACGCCGTCAAAACAATCCCACCACCTCGCGCGGAGTTCAGCAGCCACAGCAGTTGGCGGGTTGCTCCTTCACGCATCACCTCGAAATAGTTGTCATATCCGCCACGAAGCTCCGATTTGGCAACTGCGGCAAACAGTTTCGGCGCGGAATGAACCGACAGGCGGCGCATGAACTTCTCGAACACCGAGCTTCCCACAGGTGGTGACTTATGCAGTGCCACTGCAATGGTGACTGCTGCATTGGACTCTGCGGGAACAAAACGTTCGGGATCGAACAGTCCGGTACTCGCCTGCACGTTCAGGAACTCGCGATACCCGATCGGACCGCCAGAATCCTCCGGCGGGCACGCTCTCTCGCCGTCGAGACAGGATGGCTCAGAAATCGGCTGGTCTTCGACAATCTGCTCGAGAACCAACGTGTGACTCCACCTTGCGCGGGCGTTGTACTCATAACGGACGTACTCCCCGACCGCGGTAACTGCCTCGTCGATCCGGACTTCGTCCTCACCAAACTCGCCTTCCTGGTATCCGTCGCGCTCGATCACCTCTGGCGCGATATACCGATCTGGGCCATTGTCCGTTGAATGATGGACACTCACCCACTGATGAGCGTGTTGATCTCCCCACCCCATCACCGCCTGCACAATCGAATGAAGTTGGTCCAGTTCGATATTCGACGGGACCGAAAACCGTCTCCAAATAGGCGGCGTGATGCAATCGAGTTCGATCCGCATGACAAAGTTCGCCACCTCCGGCCGTCGACGCTGATTCCGCATCTGCCTCGGCGTAAGGACCTTCATCTGGCTTTGCGCCGCTTGATATGCAGGTACCAAACGCAGATGTGAAGCTCGCCGAACTCGCTGACCCGTCATGTATGGAGGCTAGATCTACCTACCGACAGCCGAGATACTCACTGCCACAAGGTTGCCCGATTTGTCGGGGCTCGCATCTTGTCGCTGGTCGGCTGTCAAGTCCAGATCAACACGGACCTACCCAGGCATCTTTGATCATCCACTGCGCGGACAATAGTGTGCGCCGATTACCGTAGACCTGACAGCTACCGCACGAAAACAGTGCCCAGCGCCTGCTCGGACTGGCACAGAACATGAGGATCCATGAGCGACCAAGACACGACCGCCGACCAGCCCCTCCATATCAACGGCGCCATTGCCTTGGTGACGGACGAGCGCGACGAATTGGTTCGCCTGTGCGTTCAAACTCTCGCCGAACTACTGGGCAGTGAGCCTGCCACCGATGACGACGGCGACATTGTCGTGCCGGTTCACGGGTTTGTCGTCTACGTAACTGTTGCGGATGACGGCCCTCAGATCAACGTCTGGTCCTCGGTCCTGACGGGCCTCGGCAATCCCTCGCACGCTGCGACTCGACTGATCGAACTCGCGCAGGAATGGCCACGCCTGCGCTTCGCCTTCAGCGGCGACCACCTACTGGTCTCCACGATGCTCGACGCCGATCCCTTCGCTCCGCAGCATCTGCTGAACCTGATCGACGAGGTTCACGACTTCACTCACGAACTCGACGACGATTTTGCTGAATCCTTCGGCGGAGACCTCGACTGCGACGCCGATGACGACAGCTACGCCGGAGACTGCAATCCCGGCGGTTGCGGCGGAGACTGTGACTGTGCGTGCGGCGATGAAGCAGACGGCGAGCTCAGCATCAGGGCGGTCACCTCGACGCCCAGCAAGTAAGCAATACCTCACGGCTAGTTTTGCGTGCGTGCATCTCTGCGATTGCAGAGATTCGCGCACGCTTACGTTTGTCGTCGCTCCACGGGACGACCGAAAGCGACCGAATGAAAATCGACTGCGCGGCAGGAACGACGACGGAAAGATCGTCACTGCCGGTTTCGCGACTGTGCAGCGCAATGACCTTCGGCCTGGCAGCGAACTCATCCAACAGACCACGACGGGTTGGCCTGCTATTCCTTTGTGCGGCTTGGCCGATCGCTCATATCAGTCGCCGATTTAGACGCCGAACGCGCCTGAATCGCGAAAAACATTCGCCTACAGCTACTTTCGTCGGCGTAATTCAACGACGCAACGCCCCCTAGATGTCGCAGTACCAACCAGACGACTGGGATTGCGGGCGAGGCCGCCCCAAGATCAGCCTGAGTACGGCTCGCACGCAGGTCCGGTGATGTAGCCCTGCTCGCAGCCGTGCTGCGTTTGGATATCACCGCTGGTCGGCTCTTTGCCACACTTAACACCGCAGCGTTCGTATCCGTTTACGACACCATCACCGTTCCGGTCTTCGTCAGGGTCATATGGGTAACCACCTCCCGGATTCGTGTTCGCCTCCGCACGCATCTCCGCACAGGCCGGATCGGTCGTGGAGTACGAGCCATCGGTGTACACCGCAGTTCCCGGGTAATCGCAGTACCGTAGAACCCTTTCCGAAGCTTGTGTAGTTGCCGGAGGCACATAGGTGTCGCAGGATGCCTCGTAGCCAGTGGTGTTATCGGAGTACAACGCGGTACCTGACTGGTAGAGGGAGAGATCGCCGCATACGAAGGTGATCGGCGCGACCTCGGGTGTGCTACTTGGGGGAGGTACTACGGACTCAGTTGCCGGGACGGCTGTTGACGATGAGCTTGATGGGGTTGTCGACGGCAAGTCTGTGCCTGGGCCGCCGCAAGCAGAAAGACTGAACGACGAGAGCAATGCGCCAACAGCGAGGATAAGCGCTCTCTTCATGTCAGTCTCCTGTGCGTTCCCGCACGCTGTTGTGTCGAACGAGCAACTCCGGCGATCATCGCCGTTAGCATTCTCCGCATCGTGCCGCCTTCACGCGGTAGCGATTCGGCTCACATTGATAATCGGCAGACGAGAAAACTCGTTACGGAGTTGCGAGTTCTCTCGCCTGTGATCGACAACATCGCGCCAGCACCGAGCCCCCGAACGACCGCCCGAACGAGAAGTTGAGCGCAGCCAGCTTTCCCGCTTCGGATTCGGCGTTCACCAGTTTTCGGTAGCACTCCTTTGTGTTGGCGGCACTCGTGACAGTGGTCGGCGTATCGACTAGTTCCGACGCTGATTGACCGATCGAGAGCCTTGACAGGAGGAAGCGAGTTGCGCGTTACTGCGTATCCGTACTGACCAATGGCCCAGTGCGCTTCATTGATCTTTGCGCAGACCGACACTGGCTCCGCAACCTGTCCGCCGGTAATCGAAGCAAGAGTGTGGTCAATTCCGTATCACTAGTAAGTGAGGCAAGTACCTTCGCGACTTAAATGACGTTCACCAGCCACTGAAACGCGTTACGTCAGCGCTGTGAAGTCGACGAGTTCCTTTTCAATGTCAGCTAAGGGCTTCTCTCCAGTTGCTGCTTCGATGGCTCGCGGCGCCAATCCTCGATCGAGCATGAATGCCATCAGTTTCGTGATTGTCGACTTGGCTGCCTGCAGCTGAGTCAACTGCCCCGACTTCGGATCGCTGAACGCCGTCAGGCGGTTGATTCGGGCGGAGAGTTTCGTCTCCACATCCGCCAACTGGTACCAGAGCGCTTCGTCATGAGGAAGGCCGAGCATCTTGCGTGCATGCTCGGTCGATACCCGCAGGATCAACGTTGTCGAATCCGTGATCGGCTGATCGGGGGCACCGCCGCCTACCGCCGCGCCCGCGGCCACCGCCGCGCCCGCTCCGGCCAAACCACCAAGCATTCCGAGACCACCGATCATCCCTCCCGGCCCGAATGCTGCAAGCCCGCCGACGATAGCGGCGCCACCTGCCGCGGCAGCCGGCGCTGCGAGCATAAGCCCGACAGGTCCGGCCGCGACCAAGGCGAGACCGACTGCGGCTGTAATTACCCTGCCCCAGGGGACGCCACCGCGACTGTCCAAGCATTTCTGGACGTCTTCGAGGGCGGTGCTCACTGTCTTTCCGAGCTGACGCACGAACCCCAATTCGACGGCGATGTCGGCGAGTGCGTCGCGGGGGGCGTTGCCAATTTCGAGTTCATACGGATCGATGATGTTCGTCAGCGCGAGCACCACCAACTCGCCGACCACTTCGTGGATCTCCCATCGATGCGGAATCATCGGCAATTGACCATTGCTCAGTTGCTGTAGTTCGACTGCGACGGGCTGTCCACTCACTGACGCGGCCTGCTCTATTTGAGCGACGATGTTGTCCTGGACGATGTCGAGTGCATGTCGGTAGCGTTCGGCCAGCGCTTTGTCTTTGAGGTTGCGGTGGACCGCATGCGCGTAGTGCAGCATCAACAACACCGAGGCCTCGTTGTCATTGAGACGAACCGCGATATCCGATGTGCGGATGACGATTTCCTTCGAGGGGTACAGAAGATCTGCAACCAGCATGGCGAGGGCGCGATGTCCGAGATACGCCCCAGAGGCATGGGATGCGCCGTTGTCGATGACGAAATCCTGGGCGCCGGGAAAGGTGGTCGCCAGCCCCCTGCCGCCGGTGACGACGTCGCCGACATCGAGGAAGTTCGACCAGTCATCGACCCGGCCGTACGGAAACTTCTTGAGCAATCGCTCGCTGCTGTCGTGAACGGCCTGCACATTCGCCGGGCTACCGATGGTGATGAACCTGCGGACATGGACATTTTCAGGAAGGTGGTCGAGAAGATCGATCGCGATGACGCTGCCCAGGCTGTGGCCGATCAGAATGATCTCGCCAGAGGTGGGCAGATGGTCAAGGATGTGCCGCAGGATCGCTCCGCGGACCGGTTCCTCCCGAACGTACTTGCGTACTTGCTGCAGATCCAAGAGTGATAGCGATCCGATCGCGGCCTGCTGCAGTGGAGCGAGAACCTGCCCGGGCACACGATGGAAACCGAAGGTACGGACCCCGCCCTCGAGACCCAGAATCCGCTGGACTCTCGCCTGGCGCCGCTCAAAGCCGCGGCGACTGGCCGAGTCGTCGCGCGGTTTGTACGTCACCGGGGGCAGCTTCGCACCAATACCGTTTGTTGTGAGGAACGAACTGTAGTGAGGTGCGATGACCATATCCCGATTGACCGCGCCGAAACCGGCCTGTTCGAGACCGCGGTCGAGACCTTCGAGCCAACTCGATTTCGGATCGCCGTCACCGATTCCGTGCAGAAATACAATCTTCACAACCATGTCCCTCTCGAAGGTCGAACCCTGGTATCACCTAAACCACTACTGTTGTTCGCTACAAAGATTCGAAAAAGATGAGCACCGCCGAAAATCTCGAACGGATTCTCTGCGCTAACTTCGCAATACCGTACAGAGGAGGACCGACACCTCCGCGACCAGCTTGCCAAATTTCGTTCGCGACCACTGCATTAGGTCAGCCAATTATCGAGATCGGCTTAGCTCGAATGGGGTCCTCGCGATTATTTGCGGGTATGTCGCGGTATTCGTCATGCGGCTACGTCAACGATCAAGTAATCGGGGATCGCAAACCATCCACAAGCATAAACTGTGACAATGGGTCGGATCGTGCGATCCGAACCTGAACATTCCCGAACGTATATGTGACAGCGCCCGATGCGGCGGATCTGAAGGCCGATGCAGAAAATCCGTACTGAATCTCGGGCACCCCTTGAGATCTGCGACGGCGAATTCCATACCGGCTGGTTATATCCGGCTCGCGGTGCCACTGGAAGTAACCGGGTAATCAACTCGATGCAACGTGACCGCTCCGGAACTGCTCTCAGCTTGCTCACCAAGACCCACCGGCACCTGCCTGGTTGTCGCTTTGAGAGCCGAGGTTTCGGTGTACTTGAAGGCTCCGCAGTTGTCATCGTTGTCGTAACTTCAGTCGACGCGTTGTCAGTGTATGAGCCACGCTGTCAACGCCAGGGCCTCGACGCTGAGCGTCGCAGCCGGCTATTTTCGCATGGCGGTATATCGGCGAGCTCCGAGTCGTTTCGGCTGGCCCGCACTCGCCGCAATGCGGCTGGATCTCACTTCACTTTTCAGAGAACGAAATCGAGGTCAGCCGCCCACCTCGACACCGTAACCGGGACAGCAATAGCGCCAAGTCCGTGGTTATGCCCCTGACCTGCCGCCCGACGGCGCCAAACATCTGCGCGGCGGATAGATCGGCAAGAACCATCGTTCGTTCGACAGTCCAAGGCCGAGTACAGAAATGGCAAGTTTTCCGTCGGGACCCTAAACCGACTGAGACTGCTCCTAAGTCGCCGAAAGAATTGTCGCCGTCGACTGCTGCTGCGGGGACAGCAAGTTGGCGACCCGCAGGTAGAGCATCGAAATCTACGCGGACACTCGGCCCACTATCACTCGCACTGCCGACGGAGAGCTTGACTGCGCCGTCCTCATCCACGGTGTTGCTGTAGAAGACAGAATCCTGATCCGAAGCGGCTTTACTGCCTCCGCCCGGGAGGAAGACGACCATATGCCGCGCAAACTGAAGCACAAATGGCACAACCGAAATCTGACGGCTCAGGCGACGGCGGTAAAACCCTTCGCCCGATCTTTGTCGGCCGACGTCCACAGTGTCGTCGACAGTTCGGCCTTCACCAGCGGGATAACCTCTTCCGCAAATCGGCGCAGGGTGTCCTTCTGCTGCTCGAAGTCGAGCACGTGATTGACCGACACCGATTGGAAATCGTGGCCGTAGCTCTCGTGATAATCGAGGATCTTCTCGGCGACTCGCTCCGAAGACCCGACCAACGCCGGCCCGCGGTCGACGGCTTCCTCGATCGTCCGGAAGCTCGTCGACTTTCCGACCGCTTTGGGATCGTGCTTGCGTTTGTCGGCCTGCGCAACGGCGCCTTCGTAGATCGGACGGAACTCTTCGATCGCCTGTTCGGTCGTGTCGGCGAGGAACAATCCGCCCGAACCCGATCCGACGTACGCCTTGGACGGGTCGTGCCCGTACGCCAGGTACTGCTCGCGGTAGTGGTCGATCAGCACTTTGTAGTTCTCACGAGGCTGGAAGGCGTTGGCGGTGACGATGGGGTCGCCCCACTTCGCCGCCAGTTCGACGGCCTCGAACGAGGTAGCCGATCCATGCCAGATACGGAACGGTCCGTCGTAGGGACGCGGTAGCGTCGTCGCGTCCTCGAGCGATGGTCGGTGAGTCCCCACCCACTTGACGTTTTCCTCGCTGATCAGCAGTTTGAGGAGTTCATAGTTCTCGGTGAGGTATTCGTACTGCTTGGCGATATCCAACCCGAGGAGCGGGTACTGAAGGACCTCGTTGCCCTTGCCGATCACGATCTCGAGGCGTCCCCGGCTGAGTTGATCGATGGTTCCGAAATCTTCGGCGACTCGGATCGGATCAAGTAGCGAAAGGACCGTGACACCTGTCGACAGCAGGATTCTGTCCGTGGCCTGCGCAATCGCCCCCAAAACGACGGTTGGCGCCGACGAAAGAACCGGCCCGGCGTGGCGCTCACCCACCGAGAACGAATCGATACCCAGTTCTTCGGCGAGAACCGCCAGTTCGACGACGCGGTTGAGCCGATCGGACGGGGCAACTTCCTCGCCGGTCACTGGATGGGGTGGGTTGAAAATGATGTCCAGAACCTGAAAACGCATGACCCGTCTTTCTCGATAACCGCACAGCGCGCCTGTCCCTCGGAGGCTAGTGCGCGGCTGCTCGACGGATCCGCCATCCGAGGACGCCCCTGACACGACGAGATCACGAAAAACCCTATTCAACAACTACTTTCGAATCAATGGCACTATTCGGTCGATAAAACTCTCCCCGATCCGAAGTCGCCCGAAAACATGCCGAACTCCCGCCAGGCAGGACCTGTGTCACCGACCAATCAAGCGCACGGTAAACATGAAGTACTAAGAGTGCGTTCCCTTATCGTTAAGAGGTACTTGTTATGAACGGTGCGGCGGCCATCGGTGATGGCATATTCCAGATTCCTGTCCCGATCACGGACAACCCGCTCGGGCACACGCTCGTCTACGCCATGGAATCCCCCGGCGGACTGATCTTGGTCGACGCTGGTTGGGGTGACGACAACGGCTGGCAGGGCCTCAACGCGGGGCTCGCCGAGATCGGACATTCGGTGACCGACATCGAGGGCGTTGTGGTCACGCACTTCCATCCGGACCACACCGGACTGTGCGGACGGGTCCGCGAGGCATCCGGCGCCTGGATCGCCATGCACGAGGACGACCACTACCTGTTCGATCAGATGGCCACTGCGCGTAACGAGGAGTGGATGGCGTACCAGCTCGACAACATGGAACGTGCCGGAGCGCCCGCAGCTGACCGTGATGCCTTCCGACTGGCTGCCGCGGGTGAGTCTCCGGTGGGCCCCGAGTCGGCCCCCGACCGCCTTCTCGTCGACGACGAGATCATCGCACTCACCGGCCGCGGCCTCCGCGTTGTCTACACCCCCGGCCACACGCCTGGTCACGTCTGCTTCTACCTCGACGACGCCGACGTCATGTTCACCGGCGACCACGTCCTGCAGAAGACGACACCCCACGTCGGCAACTTCGTGTACCCCCTCGACGAGCGTGATGCCCTCGCCGATTTCCTCGACTCGCTCGCACGGGTGCAGAACATGAACATCACCCGCGGTCTCGGCGCTCACGGCATTCCGATCGACGACGTCGGAGGTCGCGCCGGCGAGCTGATCGAGCATCACCAGGAGCGACTCGATCACCTGCTGCAGGAGTTCGCCGACGACAAGCTCACGGTGTGGGACGTCGCGGCAAAGATGAAGTGGTACAAGCCGTGGGCCGAGATCTCCCCGATGGGAAAGACGATGGCGCTCTCCGAGGGCGCAGCTCACCTTCGCCATCTGGTTGCCCGAGAGCAGGTCTCTCAGGTTCCCGGCTCCGAGCCAGCGCTCTTCGCTCGCTCCGTCTGAAAGATCAGGGCCGACAAGCACTCCGCTCGTCGGCCATGATCTCTATTCCGCTTCGGCCTGATCGACTATTCGGGTCGACGCCGATCGCGGCACCACCACCACCGGAACCGGTGAGTACCGCACGATCTTCGCCGCCCGACTGCCGAGGAAGACCCGCGCCAGTGGACCTGCCTTGCTCGAGCCGACAGTCAGAACGTCACCTCGGTCCCACTCGACACCCTCGAGCGCCTCGGCCCAGTTACGACCATGGCTGATAACCGATTCCATGACGTCGGGTATTTCGGGCAGTGCACGCACGCGCTCGAAGGCAGCGTTGGTCTCGCGCTCGACCACCTCGGCCCACTCAGAGATGATCGGTGAATCCCCCTCGGTCCCGAGCGTGGTCGTGTACTGCGCGTTTGCGCGAACTGCAAACGCCGCCAGTCTGAGTCCGGCATCGACACGCGCAGCCACGGTCGCGGCGGCGAGCACCAGATCGTCTTGATCGGGTGTGCCCGAGTATGCGGCGGTGACGCGGCGAACCACCTCACCGGGCTTGGTTCGAAATCCCCTCGGCGCCAGGGCGACCGGAACGTCGGAGCTGTGCAGCAAGCGGGAGGTGACACTGCCGAGAGCCACGTGACCGAACACCCCGGCTGTGGACGAATCCAGGACGATCATCTTGGCTTCGTGCTCGTGAACAAGATCGAGCAGGCCACTCGACGTCGACTGAGCCTCATGCACGACATAGGTCACATCGACGTCGGAGGGCATGTCGGCCCGCGCTTTCGCCAGCGCCGCTTCGGCTTCGGCTCGCAATTGCTGGTGGTATTCGGCGTCGACACGCGCCATTCCGGGCGGTGGCGGCGAGGGAATCACCGCGCAGATCACCAGCGGTTCACCGGACGAGCGCGCCAACAGCGTTGCAAGATGGACGGTTCCGGAACTGTCACCGTCGGGTGCGTATCCCGCGAGCAGCGTCATGACTCGGACTCCGAGCCCAATTCGGCGCGGTTCTTCGCACCGAGGCGCGAGTGCTTCATACCGTAGGCGAAGTACCAGATGATCGCGACGGTCACCCAGACGAGGAACACGTAGATCGTGACGGTTCGGAGGTCCTTGATGATCCACAGACAGCCCAGGATCGAGAGGATCGGCGTCACCGGATAGCCGGGAACTTTGAAGCTGCGCGGCAGGTCCGGGTCACTGCGCCGCAGGATGATGACCCCGATCGAGACCACAAGGAAGGCCACCAGGGTTCCGATGCTGGTCATTTCGGCGAGGAAGTTGATCGGAATGAAACCGGCCAGAATGCTGATGACGACACAGACGATGATGGTGTTGGGCACCGGCGTCAGAGTCCGCGGGTTCACCTTGTGGAAGATCGACGGAATCATGCCGTCGCGTGACATCGCGAATAAAATACGGGTCTGACCGTAGATGACCACGAGCGTGACGCTGCAGATCGAGATCACCGCACCGGCGGCCAGAAGCGTTCCCGGCCAGGTAGATCCGGTTACCTGTTCGAGGATCGCGGACAGTCCGGCTTCCTGACCTTCGAACGATGCGGAATCCTGTGCACCGATCGCGACGGCGACAACGGCGATGTAGATCGCGGTGACGGACACGAGCGCAATGAGGATCGCGAGAGGGAGATTGCGACGAGGGTTCTTCACTTCTTCGCCGGCGGTGGACACGGCGTCGAGGCCGATGTACGAGAAGAAGATGATTCCGGCGGCGGACATGACGCCACTGAATCCGAACGGTGCGAAGTCGGCGAAGTGATTGCTGTTCCATCCGGCGATGCCGACCACGATGAAGAGCAGCAGAATTGCGAGTTTGATCGAGACCATGATGGCGTTGGCCTTGGCCGATTCACTGGCGCCGCGGATGAGCAGAACACCGCACAGGCACACCAGGATCACTGCGGGCAGATTGATGATGCCGCCCTGCTCCGGCGCTTGTGACAACGCGTCGGGGATCTGGAACCCGAAGAGGTTGCCCAGTAGCTGGTTCAAATATTGCGACCATCCGACGGACACCGCCGCGGCCGAGACTCCGTACTCGAGAAGCAGACACGCGCCGACGGCCATTGCCGGAAGCTCTCCGAGCGTCGCGTAAGCGTAGGAATACGACGAGCCCGACGCCGGGACAGCTCCGGCCAACTCCGCGTAACAAATCGCTGTGAGTCCCGCGACGACACCGGCAACAACGAAGGAGATGATGACTGCCGGACCCGCAACCGGGACTGCCTGCGAGAGGACGAAGAAAATACCGGTGCCGATCGTGGCGCCGATGCCGAACATGGACAACTGCGCCAAACCGATACTGCGGGTCAGCTCACCGCCGTTGGTATCTGCGCCGGTCTCCTGGTCTATCTGCAAAGCCGGCTTGCGCCGAAGTACGTGTTTGACGAGAGTAGCCATCGACGCTCCTCTAGAGTGCCTGGTAGGAAACTGTTGTATCCTCATACTGCACGTAAGTGTCCTGCGACACAACAGTCGGAGCAAAGTTGCCCAGCTCACGCCAACCGTCCGGTCTGGAATGCCCGGATCGTGAACCGCCTTCGGAGAAAACGGGGAGATCATGACCGGACCGACCATCACCGTCGACCTGCGTCGTATCGAACAGAATGCGCGCGTCCTCGTCGAAGCGTCCAATGCCAAGGGTATTGCGGTGGCGGGCGTCAGCAAATCTACATGTGGCTCCCCCAAGGTGGCGCGAGCAATGGTCCGCGGCGGCGTCGCACAGATCGCCGACTCCCGCCTGGACAACCTGGCCCGCATCCGCCGCGACGGCATCACCGTTCCCCTGATGCTGATCCGCGCACCGTCGTTGAACGAGATCGACGACACGATCCGCTACGCGGACATCAGCCTCAACTCGGAGTTGACGACGATTGTTGCTCTGGGCAGAGCAGCACGAACGCGAGGAGTCGTCCACGACATCGTGCTGATGATCGACCTCGGAGATCTCCGCGAAGGAATCCTGCCGGCGGAGGCGTTGGACGTAGTCGCTGAAATCCTTCCCATCGAGGGCATCAGACTGATCGGAATCGGCGCGAACCTCGCGTGCGTCGGTGGCATCCAGCCGACCGTCGACAACCTGTCGAATCTGGTCTACCTAGCCGACGAAATCACGAAGCGGTTCTCGATCGAACTGCCGATCGTTTCCGGCGGCAATACGTTCTCGCTGCCACTACTCGAGACGGGCACGATGCCCGAGGGGATCAACCATCTGCGTTTGGGCGCCAGCATTGTTCTGGCCGAATCACCTACTCCCCCCGGACTGTACGAACTGCTGAACAGTGATGCTTTCACCCTCACCGCGGACATCATCGAGGCCAAGGTCAAGCCGTCGCGGCCGTATGGAGTCTCAGGGGAAGACGCATTCGGCCGACGCCCCGTCTTCGACAACGAGGACAAGCCGAGCCGACGCTTGATCTTGTCCATCGGCCGCGAGGACATCTCGCCGGAAGGCTTGACCCCGATCGATCCGCGATTGAAGGTGATCAGTGCCAGCAGCGATCACCTCCTCGTCGACGCCGGAGAAACAGGTGACGAATACCGACTGGGTGGCACCGTCGACTTCACGATCGATTACGGCGCGCTCTTGATGGCGATGACATCGCCCTACGTCGAAAAGCGCTACGTCCTGGGCACCGAACCGATCGATGCCAATGCGACCGTCGAATTGATCGATCTCGAAACTACCGGGCTGGCAAGCCATCTCCTCGATCACGGTCTACGCGAGGACATGTCCGGAATCGGTTTCAACTGCATTCAAGCCGAGAACGCCGCCGCGGATCTCACAACGCTGCCGCTGTGGCTCACTACCGAGGCCTGGCAGAACACCAGAATTCCGATTGCCACCGAACCCGGAACCGATTTGGGTGCAATCATTTTCGCCTCCCACGGCGATATCGAACAACTGCTGTCGTCGGCGGCGGATCTGCACGGCCCCAGTTTGGAGAACACCGTCTTGGTGGGCGTCAAGAACGCCACGGTCGATCACAAGCGCGCACTCGACGAGTACGGGGTATTGCTGGTGACGATCGACGAGATCGATCGCCATGGCATGGCGGCCTTGATGCCTCGCGTTCTCGCCGCGGCGGGACAGGGTGTGAACGGCGTCCACGTCCACTTCGACATGGACATCATCGACGGGCGTGTTCTCGGCGTCGACGACACGACACATCTGGGCGGCCTCACATTCCGAGAAGCGCACCTCGCCGCCGAATTCATCAGCGAGACCGGCCTGACGAGATCGATTTCGATCGGCAGCGTTGCGGGAGCGGATTCCGATCCTCTCGGCCGTCAGGCGACCTTCGTCGACGGACTGGTTGCATCGCTGCTCGGGCGCAAGGTGGTCAAAGCCTGACGTTGTCGGCAGCCCTTGCGAGAATCGTTCGATGATCACGCGGAGCTCCGGTCAGCACGTATTCATCGCACTCGGCACGCCGTGGCTCGATGCCGTGGTCGCGTTTCTCGAACCCCGTGCCCGTGTCGATCCCTGGATCATGCGCGGAAAGATGGCCATCGGCGACCTGTTGATCACTGTTCTCGACACCACTCCTCGCACGCTGCTCTGCATCGAGACCGTGGCTGCGCCGTTCGACGGCACGTCGCCGATTGAAGTCGATGAACGCCCGTACGAACTCCACGGTTTGCCCACCGTTCCCGAACTCGAACAACGATGGTCCATCACGTTTCCCACGGACCCGGGGCCGGTCGACGACGCACTGGCCGACCGGATTCTCACGGCCGGCCAGTCACACTATGCGCACTACTTCGGCGACATCGACACGCTGGATCCGACGTCCACAGCTGCCCACGCCCGAATGTTGATGAACGAGCGGGGAAACTGCACAGGTTGCCGCTCACCGCTGCCGTTGCGAATGTTCAACAGCGGCGATCGCCTTCACTTTCATTCCGCATCACGGATCTTCAGGCAGGCTGAACCTGGTGACGACTACCCCGCCGTCCTGTGCCGCAAGTGCACCGGAAGGATGGCCACGTCTGGGCACACCAACTTCATCAACTACATGCTGGCGAAAAATCCACCGTGCCCACACTGCGGTGCACACAGAACCGCTCAGTGTTCCCCGGGGATGCCGGTCCATCCGTTCGATCACCTACCGTGGCTCGCCGGAACAGGCTGCGTCGTGGGACCGGACACCCCGGAATGGACGTGCCGAGCGTGCAGTCACTCATGGGGACAGATGTTCCCGCCGGATCACCCGCACCTCGACTGATCAATTCGCGGCAAAGCCGGGAAGCCGGTCGATGTCTGCAATGATCGAGAACTCGGATGCATCGCCCTTGATGATGCGGCTCTGCTCACCGTGGACGTCGACGGGAACGTCACCGGCCAACGTCACGCGATGCACGCTGCGCGCCTGTGTCCCGTAATCGGAAATCCCGTAGTGCTGGGTTGCCTGGTTGTCCCAGATCGCCAGATCACCGGGAGCCCATGACCACCGAACGGTGTTTTCCAACTTGATGATTCGTGCCTGCAGAAGCTGGTAGAGAGCAACCGACTCCGACGGCTTCAGTCCGACGAACTCCTTGACGAAGTGACCGAGAAGCAGAGTCTTCTCCCCTGTCGCAGGATGGACCCGAACCACCGGATGCTCCGTCTCGTAGATTTCGCGGGTGAATTCGGAGTAGTTCGTCACGCGCTGAGCGTCGCCTTGCTTCACCTTGTCGATAATCTCGGCGTAGTCGTATGCATTGGTGTGGACAGCGCGCAGATTCTCGACCAATACCTTGAGCGAATGCGGCAGTTGGTTGTACGCAGCCGTGGTAGACGCCCACGTGGTGGCTCCGCCGTACTCGGGAATTGTGGTCGCGCGCAGGATCGATGCCTTCGGGATGCGATCGATGAAAGTGACGTCGGTGTGCCAGCTGCTGGCAGCGCCGTCGAGCACCAACAGCTTGTTGTCCTTGGACTTGAGAGTGGGATGCGTGGTGGTCTGGCTGCCGAGGGTTCCGGCGAATTCGTACTGCGACGTGTCGTCGAGATGCTGCTGCCCACGGAAGAACACAACCTTGTGCGCTGCCAGCGCATAGTTGATCGCGTAGGCGGTCTCTTCGGACAGATCCCCCGAGAGGTGTACGCCGTCGATGCGGGCGCCGATCAGCTCACCGACCTTGTGGACAGTGATTCCGCCGGCAGCGTAGATCTGCTCCGGGGTCTGGGTGACACGTTCGAGTTCGGTGACGGACATGGCGATCTCCTGTGAGTCGGTCAAGCCTACGGGCGCGGCAGTCGTCATGGCGCTGCCTACTGTGAACACTCAATCATTTACGCTGCGGGCTCGAATACGGTTGAACTCGAGGTGATCTCAAAGTTCGCCGCTCCCTCGCCGGAGAATATTGCCGCTCACTGGGACGAGGCCGTCGTCGTTGTCGTCATGAGCTGTAGCGTGCGATCTGCCGCACCCACGTCTACGGAGGACAGCATGCAACCCGAGGGCCCTGCCGAACAGATTCGTTCAACGCTCGCTCGCATCGCGCATCTTGCCGATACCGGCTCGGTCGAGGATTACGTGGAGCAGTTCACCCGCGAGGCCGAATGGAACATGCCGGCCAACCCCGATCGCGGTATCCCCGCACAGGTACGACGTGGCCGCGAAGAAATTGCTGCTGGAGTAGTCGAGCGTCGAGCCGCCGGCATACAAGGCCCGGGCACATTCACACGCCACGTCACCACGGCGATCGCCGTGGACGTGACCTCGGAAACGACAGCCCGCGCGGATGCGGTGTGGACGTTCTACGTCGACACAGCCACGTCGCCCGAACTCAGCGGCGTCGGGAGCTACGCGGACGAGTTCGAACTCGAAGACGGGCGGTGGCGACTGTCGCGACGAGTGATCTCGCGCGGCTGACGGTCAGTCTTCTTCGCCGGTGATCGCCTCACACCAGTCTTCGACCTGATCGATCCCCTCTTCCGTCCATTCCGGGCTCATGTCTTCGAGTGCATCGAAGACAACCTCGCAGGTCAGCATCTCCGGTGAACCCTCCGACCCCGCTGCCTCGGTTCGCTCCGCAGACGCTGTCGCAACTGGGCCGGCGGCCAGCGCAACCGCCATCGCGCCTGTTCCGACCATCGCTTTCACACGCATCGGTTCTCCTCCTTCACTCTCGCTTCGGTCCTCGGGGTACCCGACTCGCCCCGCGCTACCCATCCCCGTCACTCATGTCCGACTTTCGGCGCCGACGGCATAGACTGAGCTCGTCGCCACCACGCTCTCGCAGCGTCGGGGGCGACAGATACACAGCTGGATCAGAATCGGAAGGCATCCCATTACAGAATCTCCCGCTCCGCACGACATCTACTTCGTACCTCCGGAGCAGGACAGCCCCAATCCTGTGGAGCCGGCGTCGGCCGCGTCACGCGCACGGATGGGCGAGCTACCCGAGACCGTCCGATTCAAGAATCGTTTTGCCCTCGCGATCACGACCACCACGCCGCTCGAAGCGATGGTCGAAGATCTCCTCTTCATCCGCGACATCCTCGACGCCGCAGGAATCGAGTATCTACTCGTCCGCGGAAACGACGAGCGCCCCGTGATCGCGGTGAGCTGGACCGAGCGCAAAAACCTGCGGCAGGCACTTGTCGAGGGATGCGCAAACGCACCCTTCTATTCCAAAACCGTCGACGCGAAGAAGAGCCCCGCGCTCCTTGTCGCGGACGGTGCCCTGTCGAAAACCAACAAGTCACGGATCTTCCGCTTGTTCCGTCCGCGGGTTCACGTCGCAAGCGGCATGAACTACGGCGCGAACATCGGCGTTCAAATCGAATTGTGGTCGATTTCCGACGAAGAAATCGTCCTACCCGTCGAGAACTCACTGACACGACGAACCGTCCTCCCCGAAGAAGCTGTCCGAGGAACCGTCGAGCGATTCGGCCGGATCTGGCCGACTATCGAGAACATGTTCGCCGATCATGCCTCCGATATCAGCTTCGATATCGATCTGGTCTTTTCCTGGGTCGACGGCTCTTCCAAGGAGTTTCAGGCTCAGCGCGCCAAGCGCATGCAGAACTACATCGTCGGAGAGGGCGACGAATCAGAAGCGCGCTTCCGTCAGATCGACGAGCTCAAATACGCGCTTCGATCCATCCACATGTACGCGCCGTGGATCCGGCGGATCTTCGTCGCAACCGATTCCGATCGTCCGGACTGGCTTGCCGACGATCCGCGAGTCACGTTCATGCCCAGCGAAAAATTCTTCGCCGATCCAAGTGTGTTGCCTACCCATAATTCTCAAGCTGTCGAGTGCCAGCTGCACCATATTCCGGGTCTGGCAGAGCATTTCCTCTACTCCAATGACGACATGTTCTTCGGTCGCCCCGTTGGCCCGGACATGTTCTTCTCCCCCGGTGGGATCAGCATGTTCATCGAGGCCGACACCAGAATCGGATTGGGACACAACGACAACGACCGCAGCGGGTTCGAGAATGCGGCTCGCGTCAACCGCCGGCTACTCCAGGACCGCTTCGGTCTGATGACCACCAGGCATCTGGAGCACGCAGCGACGCCACTACGCAAGAGCGTGATGGCCGAGATGGAACGCGAGTTCGCCGAAGACTTCGCGGCCACTGCAGCAAGCACCTTCCGCGCGAGTTCCAATATCTCGGTGACCAATTCGCTGTACCACTACTACACGCTCATGAGTGGACGGTCGGTGGTGCAGAAGTCCGCAGCCGTCAAATACGTCGACACGACGGTCAAGGCCGGTTTGCGCGACATGGACTCACTGCTCGCCAAGCGCTCCATGGACTTCTTCTGCCTCAACGACGGCAGCGCTCCGGAGATCGATCTGGAACTTCGCACACGCAAGATCACGGAGTTCCTGGAGAGCTACTACCCCATCCCGGCGCCCTGGGAAGCCTAGACGAAACAAGGGCCCAGCCGATTTCGGCTGGGCCCTTGCTACTTCGGTCGATCAGCGTGCTGTCGCGCGCTCCCGCTGCACCGGGATGGGCAGTCCGAGATTGTCACGCAACGTCGTTCCTTCGTAGTCACTGCGGAGGACACCTCGATCCTGCAGCAGCGGCACCACGTCGTCGACGAACTCGTCGAGGCCGGTCGGCACAAGGTGCGATCCGAGGATGAACCCATCCGAACCGTCGTTGCTGACAAACGAATCTATTTTCTCGGCAACCTGCTGCGGTGTACCGACGATCGGTCCACGCTCGAACTGATCGATCACCACTTCGCGCAGATTCAACTTCTTGCTCTCGGCTACCGCGCGAAGTTTTGCGACGGTCGCGAAACGATCTTGGTGAATGAAGGCGCGGCCCTGGATGATCGGCGGAGCTTCGGGATCCGGAGCGATGTCGGGTAGTGGTCCTTCGGGGTCGTACTTCGACAGATCGAGATTCCAGATCTGTTCGAGCAGAACCAAAGCGGTCTGGCCGGTGACCTGCTGGTCGCGAATCTCTCGGTATTTCTCGATCGCATCTGCCTCCGAGGTGCCGAGAACAAAACTCGCCGACGGCAGGATCTTGATGTCACCCGGGTCACGTCCGGCCGCAACGGCACGTGCTTTGATATCGCGATAGAAATCGGCCGCCTCGGGCAACTGACCGTACGGTGAGAAGATCGCGTCGGCATTGCCGGCAGCAAAATCGCGCCCCTGCGGCGACACCCCGGCCTGCAGAATAACCGGGCGCCCTTGCGGGCTACGCGGCACTGTGAATCGGCCGTTCACGTCGAAATGCGATCCATGAAAAGCGAATTCACCGGCATCCGGTCCCGCGAGAAAGCGCCCTGATGCCTTGTCGGCCACGATGTCGTCGCTTCGCCACGAATCCCACAGTTCACGCACCAGCGCTACGGTCTCCTCCGCACGCTCGTATCGTTGCGCGCGGTCGAGGTATCCGCCGCGGCGAAAGTTCTGGCCGGTGAATGCGTCGAACGAGGTGACGACGTTCCAGGCGGCACGTCCTCCGGACAACTGATCGAGCGTCGCGAATTGGCGGGCCAGTTCGTACGGCTCGTTGAACGTGGCATTGATAGTGCCGGCCAATCCGAGGTGTTCGGTTACCGCCGCCAACGATGCAAGGACCGTGAAGGTGTCCGGCCTACCGATGATGTCCTGATCGAAAATCTGTCCTGCACGCTCACGAAGGGCAAGGCCTTCGGCGAGGAAGAAGAAGTCGAACTTCCCACGCTCGGCGGTTCGAGCGGTGTGTTCGAAGGAATCGAACTCGATCTGGCTGCCCGCCTGCGGATCCCACCATGCAGTGTGATGGTTGACGCCGCCGAGGTAGGCACCCAGGATGACCTGCTTACGCTTCTGAGAACTCATGAAAATGTATTCCTCGTCTGTCAGGCGGCCGGAGTACCGGCGGCGTAGCGGTTGGGAACGTCGATGGGTAGGCCAAGCAGTCCGCGAAGATTCGTCTGCGGATACTCGGTGCGGAATACGCTGCGTCGCTGCAATTCAGGTACCAGCTCACCTGCGATCGCGTCGAGGTCGTCCACGACGACGCCCGGCCGCAACCGGAAGCCGTCGATTCCCAACTGCTGCCACCGGAGCAGAAGATCTGCCAACTCAGCCGCGGTGCCGGTGAAGGTCAGCGCGTCCGAACGGTATTCGGCGCCGGCCTGCGCGGCGAGGCGAGCGAGCCGTTCCTTTCCGGTTTCTTCCGGAGCATCGAAGAAGACGACGATGTCGGTGAAGACCCGAAGAAGTTCGCCGGTGCGCTGCACGTGTTCTTCGGCTGCTCGCACTTCACCCAGAATTGCCGTGACCTGCTCGTCGTCGAACGGCGTCACGAACACCAGATCGGCCGTCCGCGCCGCCAGCTCGTACGCGACCCGCTGATGAGCCAATGCGGTGACGACGGGATGCCCCTGCGGCGGGCGCGGAGTCACCGACGGACCACGGACCGAGAGGTACTTTCCCTCGAAGTCGATGTAGTGCAGCTTGTCCCGGTCGATGAATCGGCGCTGCTCCACATCACGGATCTCGGCGTCGTCCTCCCAACTGTCCCAAAGTCTCCGGACGACGTCGGCTGCCTCCGCAGCTTCGTCGAACAGCGCGCGCACGAAGTCCGGGAGGACGCCTGAAACGATCAACTGACGGTCGGCATCGGTGAGCGCTGGGATGTCGCGACGCCCGAACTGTGCTGCCTCGGATTCCGACGCCGACACCTTCACCTGCCACCCGGCGCGACCGCGCGAGGTGTAGTCCAGCGTGGCAACGGCTTTGGACACGTGGAACGGTTCGGTGTGAATGGTGGTGATGGTCGGGATCAACCCGATGTTGCTCGTGATCGGTGCCAGTCGGGCGGCCACGAGATGTGCGTCGAGCCGAGCGCGCACCCGGTCAACCGCGTCGTCGACAGGCTCGAGTGGGTTGGCCGGCACCGAGAGACTGTCCTCGATGGTGACGAAATCGAGCAGACCACGCTCGGCGATCGTCACCACGTCAGTCCAATACGACGCGCTGAACAGCTCACTCGGGCGCGAGTGCGGCTCTCGCCAGGCCGCTGGGTGCCAACCGGCACCGTCCAGCGCTACGGCGAGATGCAACGGAGCAAGATGAGAAGAAGGGGTGGAGGTCATCGGCGCATACTCCTGTTCGAGAACTACTCGGGAGCGCACAGTGCCGACCGCAGAAACCGTCAGCACCCGACTGACGGTTCTCGTGGCGACTGCCGCTTGCGACACGCACCACGCGTATCGCCAGGTGTGATTCCGGGGTACCCCATCGGCATGAAGGGTTGCCGTCCAGCTAGCCGGTCCTTGTTGCTGGAGCTCTGCACCTACCTCGACGGTAGTGAGTACGCGACAGCCCGGCAATCGCCCAGAACTGCGCCGGAGTGCCGGAAACCGCCTGCCACCTCAGATGATCGAGCGTGCCGCCTTTTCGCTCTCGAGGATTCGAATACCGGCAGCGCTGAGCCTCCGGGCTCCCTCGGCCGCGTCGACAGGCTCACCGACCGTCACGTGCGCGCCGAGTGGAACGACCGAATGAACAATTGTCTCGTCGTACACGTGCACCAGGTTGCACCCCTGAGCCCCGTCGCGACCACGCTGCCCACCGACTTCCACGTTCAAGTCCTGGGTGTAACACGTCGACGACGCCACGGAAACCGGAATGCCGGCGAACGTCGCCGTCGTCGAATAGTGCAGATGCCCAGCAAGAATCGCCCGGACGTCGCTGCCACGCAAGACGTCTGCCAACCGGGACTGATCGCGCAACTCCACCAGAACCGCGAGATCCTGAATGCACGGAACCGGCGGATGATGCAGCGCCAGAATTGTTCCGTCGGGCGCGGGCACCGCCAATTCTGCGCGTAGCCAATCCAATTGACGATCCGAGATCTCACCGTAGTGATGACCGGGAACCGACGAATCCAGGGTGATCACCCGCAGTCCGTCAAGGTCGTAGACGTTGTCGACGGGATGATCGGTGGCGTCCTCGCCCAACAGCAGAGATCTGAAAGTAGAGCGGTCGTCGTGGTTGCCCATCGCCCAGATGACCTGCGCATCGATCTCGGCCGCCACGGGTTCCACGATGGCTTTCAATTCCGCGTATGCGTCGGGGTGTCCCTGGTCGGTCAGGTCGCCGGTGAATATCAGTGCATCCGGGCGTGCGCCCGAGGCCACGATCCCGCTGAGCACTTCCCGCAATCTCGTCGACGCATCCACGGCGTCGTACAACTCCCCCTGAGCCACCAGATGCGTGTCACTGAGGTGCACCAGGAAATGCTTCGGACGCGGGTACTCGGCATTCCGAACGCTCATCGGTCTCTCGCTTCCGCTTGCCGACGCTTAGGCGCCGGTGCGGCACCTACTGATCGTCGAGACTAGTCAACCGACCAACAGTGACTGATCGGGGCACGCCCGACGAACACGAAGCGAACTCCCGCGGCGACCCTCGGGATCGAGTAGTTGAAGCTGCGAGTAGTGTGTGGACAGTGTTGTTCCTGACCAGTCGGCGTTACGTCGACCTTCGCCTGCAGGCGAGCGCAATGTGTACGCGCTCGCTCTGACCTGACGCGTACCAGGAAACATTTCTTCGAATCTGCCCGGCCTCTGGTGCCGCGCTGCGTTTCGCTCCCTTGATTTTCGAAAGGCATAGTCATGCCCAGCTCCACCTCCACCGGCGTGCCGGAAAAGTCCACGTCCCGTTTTCCGTCCTGGGCGACGGCATTCGGACCGCAGATCGTCGCCGGTCTCGTACTCGGTGTCATCATCGGTCTCGTCGCCCGGGCAATGCCTGATGCGGCCGACGGCAATGTCAACTGGTTGGTCGGCACCGTGCAGACCATCGGTTCGAGTTACGTCAAGCTGCTCACCGTTGCGGTGATCCCGCTGGTGTTCACCGCCATTGTCAGCTCCATCGCCAATCTGCGCCAGGTCGCCAACGCCGCTCGTCTGGCCGTGCAGACCTTGCTCTGGTTCGCGATCACCGCTTTCATCGCTGTGATCATCGGCATCATCGTCGGCCTGATCACCGATCCCGGTTCACGGACCGACGTCGCCGCCGAAGCCGCGAAGGAACCCAAGAGTTCCGGCTCGTGGTGGGCGTTCATCACCGGACTGGTTCCGAACAACTTCCTGGGGTTGGGTGCAAAGACTTCCGTCGCCGAAGGCGTGGCGACTACATCGCTGAGCTTCAACGTCCTGCAACTGCTCGTCATCGCCGGCGCAATCGGCATTGCTGCACTCAAGATCGGTCCCAAGGCTGCTCCGTTCCTCGAGTTCAACGCATCGCTTCTCGCGATCGTTCAGAAGGTCCTGTGGTGGATCATCCGACTCGCCCCGATCGGCACCGCTGCGCTGATCGCCAACGCTGTCGCCACCTACGGCTGGGATGCAATCGGCTCGCTGGGCGTCTTCACCGCCGCCATCTACATCGGTCTGGCCATTGTCTTCTTCGTGGTCTACCCCATCCTGATTGCCGCACACGGTCTCTCGGTTCGAAGCTTCTTCTCCGGTGTCTGGCCCGCAACTCAGCTCGGGTTCGTCTCGCGCTCGTCGATCGGCACCCTGCCGCTGACCGAACGCGTCACCGAACGCAACCTCGGTGTTCCGCGTGAGTACGCCTCGTTCGCCGTTCCGCTCGGTGCCACCACGAAGATGGACGGTTGCGCCGCAATCTATCCCGCGATCGCGGCAATCTTCGTCGCCGGCTTCTACGACGTTCCGCTGACCTTCACCGATTACCTGCTGATCGTCGTCGTTTCGGTCATCGGCTCGGCAGCAACGGCCGGAACTACGGGTGCGACAGTCATGCTCACACTCACACTCTCCACCCTGGGTCTTCCCTTGGCCGGCGTCGGACTGCTCCTCGCAGTCGAACCGATCGTCGACATGGGCCGCACCGCAGTCAACGTCACTGGCCAGGCACTGGTCCCGGTCATCGTCGCAAAGCGTGAGGGAATCCTCGACAAGGAGCGCTTCGACGCTCCCCGCAACGGTGATCCCTTCGCCGAGGAACTTGTCGACGCGTAATCCTCGATGACAACAGCAGCTTCCCCGCACCTGAGCAATACGGTGCGGGGACGCTGCTTTTCACCCCAGATTTCACCCTTACCGAAATAAACCATTTGGTCGTTATGACCAGTATGCTCAGCCGGCACAGCCCTCAGAAGTGGAAGGGCTGCCCAGTTGAACACGAGGTCACATGAAGCTCCGCCGTCTGGCATTCAGCGTCGCAGGTTGCGCCGCAATCACTCTGGTTGCCGCGCCCGCCGCTCAGGCATCCACGGTTTTCGATTTCCTACCGATCGAGATCGCACGCATGATTCCGACTGGCTCTGCCGACGCAGTCCAGCCGTTCCTTCCCCCGGTCTTCGCACCGCCGGCGCCGCCCGCTCCGCAAGCGCCCCAGAACCAGCCGGCGCCGCAGAACACTCCCGCACCGGCGCGGTATTACCAGAACTGCACAGCCGTGCGTAACGCCGGCGCAGCTCCGTTGTACCGGGGCCAGAACGGATACGCCCCGCATCTCGACCGCGACAACGACGGCATCGCCTGCGAGTGATCCAACGCTCGGGTTGTGGTGCATCCACAACCCGAGCACTGTTGTCGAACCGTCAGACGCCCAATGCCCGGGACAGAGTCGGCCACGCCTTCGGCAGTCGTTCACGCCAATACGCCCACGCGTGCGTGCCGTTCGGCTCGTAATCCACCTGCGCCGGAATCTTCAGCTCCTGCAACCGAGCGTCGAACATCTTGGTGCAGGCGTGGGCGGCAACCTCGATGCCGCCGCCGATCACCAGACGCTCGAGCAGTTCAGGAGTCTGCAGCGTCTCGTCAGATCCGGGACGACCGTTTGCCGTCGACACGTAGATTTCCTTGCCACGCAACTTCTCTGCGTTGATCAACGAATCGTGTGCCTCCCACTCCGGTCCCCCTGGCACACCCCAGATGTTGGCCGGATCTCCGCTTCGAGAAGAAATCGTGGCCTGGACGGCAGTTCGGCCGAGCGGATCCATCGTGGAATAACAGCCGCTGAACACGGCAACGCCGCGATACATGTCCGGAAAGCGTTGGGCGAGCATCATTGCACCCATCGCGCCCATGGAATTGCCGGCAATCGCGTTGATTCCGTTGGTCTCGAGTCGCGCGTCGATCAGCGGTGGCAACTCCTCGGTGATGAAGGTTTCCCACTTGTGCAGTCCCAGCCGCGGATCCGGATTCTCCCAGTCCGAGTACAGGCTCGCGATTCCGCCATTGAGCATCACGACGTTGACGTTCTTGTCGGCGAAGAACGCCGGGGCGCCGCCGATCGTCATCCATCCGCTGCTTTTCTCTCCGGCGTCGACACCCTCGAGCATGTACAGCGCTGGGCGCGGAACCGAATTGTCAGCGGGTAGCAAAATCTCGACGCCGACCTCGCGTCGAAGTGCGGGCGACGCCACCGTCAGCCTGATCGCCTGTGGTGCGGTCACCTTCTCGCCGACGATGGCCGGGACGACGATGTCGTCGCGCAGGTCCGGTTTGGGGCCCGGATCCTCCTGAAGTGGTCCCGGGATCGTCGACCCCGAGCTCACGCTTCCCTCGACGCTGCCCAGACTTCCCGAGCTTCCCGAACTACCTGAGCTTCCGGAACTCGGCGCTGCCGTCGACAGTCCGCCCAATTGCAAAGAAAGTGCACAGACGGCCAAACACACCGCACCTGTGCGCGCAGATCGAATCCACGCACGCCGCTCAGTCCTCATGAAACTCCCAAACCAGTCAAAGATGTTTCCGTGAACATACCGTGCAGTTCGGACTTTCTTGGACAAACGACCACGACAAGATCTGTCGGTCGCCGCTACTAGGCTGGCCCCCGTGCAACCGGATTCAGTCAGGTCCCTCGACCTCGACCGAATTCGCGCTGTCGTGGGCACAACCACCTACGAACGTGGACTTGTCTACCTGCGGCAGAATGCAGTCGAATCCATCGGATGGAACGACACCGCTGACACCTTGACCGGCGCTGTATCGGGAACTGCGCGAGAGCCGTACACCTGCACGATTTCGGTAAGTCGCAGCGCGGCCGGTACAGCAACGTTCACGCGTGGCCTCTGCACGTGTCCCGTGCGGATGAACTGCAAGCACGTAGTCGCGTTGGTGCTCGCAGCGGTTGCCGAGGCGAACAAGACTCCACAACACCTCGGATGGGACAGCGCGCTCGAGGAGTTGCTCCGACCAGACCCGGCCGGCCGTACTACACGTGGACTTGGCATTCAATTCACCACCCGAACCAAGGGCACATCGACACGGCTCATCATCAAACCCGTACAACCAGGAGCGAGAGGGTGGATCTCCGGCGGGCTCGCCTGGAACAAACTCGGAAGCACTTTTCAGTTCCCCGCAGATCACCTCCGGGTTCTACGCGACATACATCTCCTCCACAGCGCCGGCAACTACTACCGAAATCAAAATGCCGCGGAAATCGATCTTGCCGGGTTCGCGAGCCCGCAACTCTGGTCGCTTCTTCGTGAGGCCATCAGCGTCGGCGTTTCACTCGTTCACTCGAAGGCCGACCTCGGCAACATCTCCCTACTCGACGATGCCAGCATCTGCCTCGACGTCCACGGAGCGGAAGACAACAACCTCCGTCTCACTCCCCGAATTCAGACCGATGGGCACATCATCACCCATTCCGACTGGGGACTTGTCGGCACGCCGGCACATGGCGTCTTCGCGCTCGACGCCGCCAACGCGATCACTCTCGCACCACTGCACACGCCGATAACTCACCAATTGAGGCAGTTGATCGACTCCGGAAAATCGGTCGACATACCCGCCGAGCATCGGGATGCATTCACGTCGCGGTTCGTGTTCAAACTCGGAAACCTCGCTCCCGTCATATCTTCCGACGGTGCTTACAACCCACCGACTGTGTCCGGTCCTCGGCTACAACTGATGGCCACTTACGCGGACAACCACCGCATCGACATCGAATCGGCATGGAAGTACACCGTCGATGCCGACGAACTGATCATTTCTACCGCAGACACAACCACCGACGAGTCCGAGATCCGCAACCACGTTGCCGAAGATGCCATTGCCAAGAGCCTCGGCGCGGCCGCGGCGAAGGCCACTCTCGCGGGAACTTTGACCGGCCTCGATTCCATGCAGTTCACACTCGACCTCCTGCCCCAACTCGAAGCGCACGACGCCATCGACCTCACGGTTGCAGGAACCCCCGCCGACTACCGGCCTGCAGACGACGCTGTCGTGATCGGCCTCAGCACATCAGCCCCCGACGGGGACAGCGGATCCGACTGGTTCGACCTCGATGTCACCGTCGATGTTGCGGGACAAAGCGTTCCGTTCACAACACTGTTCTCTGCTCTGAGCAAGGGCGAGACTCACATACTGCTACCGGACGGCGCCTTCTTTCGACTCGACGCACCTGAACTACTCGGCCTGCACCGTCTCATCACCGAAGCGCGGTCGCTACTCGATCGGCCTACCGGCAAACTCGGGATCAGCAAATTTCAGGCCGGACTGTGGGAAGAATTGACGGCGCTCGGAAGGGTCGAACATCAAGCAGCAGCTTGGAAGAAGCAGATCGCAGGATTGCTCGGCAGTTCGGGCATCGATCCCGTCGAAGTCCCGGACACGTTGACGGCAACGCTACGTCCCTATCAGGTCGACGGATTCCGTTGGCTCAATTTCCTCCGACTGCACAACTTGGGCGGCATACTCGCCGACGACATGGGCCTGGGCAAGACCCTGCAGACCCTCGCAATGATCTGCGCTGCACGGCAATCGAATCCAGCCGCGCCTCCCTTTCTGATCGTCGCACCCACCAGCGTGGTCTCCAACTGGAAGTCCGAGGTGGCGAAGTTCGCACCGACCCTCCACACCGCTGTCATCACGGACACGCTGCGCCGCAGAAAAACCGATCTGGCCGCACTCGTCGACGGGGCGGACATCGTCGTGACGTCGTACGCCCTCTTCCGCCTCGACACCGATGCATATTCCGCGGGCCGCTGGTCCGGACTGGTACTCGACGAAGCCCAATTCGCAAAGAACCACAAGTCCAAGGTCCACCAGTGTGCGACGGCAGTGAACGCACCCTTCAAACTCGCGATCACCGGTACACCCATGGAAAACAATCTCATGGAGTTGTGGTCGCTCCTCGCAATCACTGCACCAGGACTGTTTCCCAGCCCCACCACCTTCACCGACGTCTACCGCACTCCCATCGAAAAAGACGGTGATGCAGAACGATTGGCGCAACTGCGACGACGCGTCAAACCGCTGATGGTGCGGCGCACCAAGGAACAGGTGGCCGCAGACTTGCCGCCCAAGCAGGAGCAGGTACTCGAGATCGAGTTGCATCCGAGCCATCGCGCGATCTACGACACCCACCTGCAACGCGAACGGCAGAAGATTCTCGGACTGCTCGACGACGTCGACAAGAACCGGTTCACGATCCTGCAATCGCTGACGCTGCTACGCCAACTCAGTCTCGACGTCTCGCTGGTCGACGAGGAAAGCGGACCCGTCCCATCGGCCAAGGTCGACGCTCTCGTCGAGCAACTGGACGACGTCATTGCGGGCGGACACCGTGCGTTGATCTTCAGCCAATTCACCGGGTTCCTCGGTTCTGTCCGCAACCGACTCGACGCGGAAAAGATTACGTACAGCTATCTCGACGGCTCGACGCGCAATCGAGGTGAAGTGTTGGAGGAGTTCAAGTCTGGTGCAGTCCCCGTCTTCCTGATCAGCCTCAAGGCTGGTGGCTTCGGCCTCAATCTCACCGAGGCCGACTACTGCTTCATTCTCGACCCCTGGTGGAACCCGGCCGCCGAGGCACAAGCGGTCGACCGTACTCACCGCATCGGGCAGACACGAAACGTCATGGTCTACCGCCTCATTGCCAAAGACACCATCGAAGAGAAGGTCATGGCGCTCAAAGCCAAGAAGTCGGCATTGTTCTCGAATGTCATGGACGCCGAAGGCACACTGGGCACCGGACTCGACGCCGAGGATCTTCGCGCGCTGTTCGAGTGAGGTGCCTATTCGGTCGAACCGCACCTACCCGCTCACGGTAATGTGAGTCGCGAACGGACAACACAGAACTCCCGAACGAAGAAATCCACTTCGTTCGAACGAGAGGAACCTGAATGGGCGTCACACTTGCCAAGGGCGGCAACGTATCTCTGTCGAAGGCCGCACCCAATCTGACCAAGGTCGCAGTCGGTCTCGGCTGGGATGCACGCAGCACCAGTGGTGCCGACTTCGACCTCGACGCCAGCGCGTTGGTCACCGGCCCGGAACGCAAGGTCCTTTCCGACCTTCACTTCGTCTTCTACAACAACCTTCGCTCGCCCGACGGATCCATTGAGCACACCGGCGACAACCTCACCGGTGAAGGTGACGGCGACGACGAGGTCATCAACGTCGACCTCCCGGCTGTACCGCCCAACGTCACCAACATCTTCTTCCCCGTCTCGATTCACGACGCCGATGCGCGACTCCAGTCCTTCGGACAGGTCACCAACGCCTACATCCGCGTCGTAGATCTGTCGAACGGCTCCGAACTGGCACGCTACGACCTCTCCGAAGATGCATCCACCGAGACAGCCATGCTTTTCGGTGAGCTCTACCGCCACAATGGCGAATGGAAGTTCCGTGCAGTCGGACAGGGATACGCATCGGGACTGGCCGGAATCGCCCGCGACTACGGCGTGAACATCTGATCTCTATCGGTACACGAAACGGGGTTCGATTCGGCATTGCCGGATCGAACCCCGTTTCGGTTGTCTGCGTCGACGCGCGAGTTAACGCCGCAGGATCGCCCTCGCGAGGTGAACAGCCCAGGGCGAGTCCGCTTTGCTGCCGAACTTCCCCAGCTCGTACCCCGTAGCGCCGATCAATCCGAGCACCTCTACGGTGCTCCCGGACGTGTCACGTCTGGAAGTCTGAGCTCCAGCCATCAGGATGCTCGACGACCGAATCGACTCCAGCGCTCCCGCGACGAAACGATGACGATCCGCCGGCGACATGCCGGCGGCTACGGCAAGGAGGACAAGGAGTTCCACCGCTCTCTGCGAGCCGCCGGGCGCAACCGGAACTCCCTCGACGATCACCGACCACGTCATTGACGCGTCCCGCTCTGCCGACTGTCCCCGCTTCGTCAGAACAATCTGCCCTTTGTGCTTTCGCACCAGGCCGAACTTCTTGAGCACTGCGAAGAGTGATCGCCCTTGGGGAAGGTTTACAGGTCCCAGTTCAGGTTCGTCGAGCATCGCGTCGACCGTCGTGAAGAAATCATCGGCACCGATCCCTTCGACACCGATCAGAGCCAGAACCGCTTGAATGCGTTGGCCCGCCTCGACGTGGACCAACTCCCCGATTGCCGACTGATCGTCAATGCCTGCTCGGGCGAGGACCGCATGCAGTTCCGGGACTCGCGAGGGTCCCAGGCATTCGACGAGCTTCGCAATGTCGTACGACGCAGCGATCTCGTCCGGTCTAGGACTATGCAGTCGATTATTGACCTCAGCGATCTCGAATCGTGTCGGCTCGAATTCAGTTTGCGGCCATTCGAGGGTCCATTCATGGGAGCGCAGCTTCTCCGAAGCGAGAACACCGAGGAGTTGCTCGTACTCGTCAGGTCCGACACATTCCTCCGGCGGACAAGCACCGCGACCCGCGGCACACACAACTTGGAACCCGTCGGGCAGTACTTCGGAAGATTCAAGTGTCAGCGTGTGGCGCCAGTTCCCGAAGCGTCCATAGCGATAACTGATTTCATCGCCAGGCGAGACCATGACCTCGTCCAGGCGTACCGCGGACTCTACGATCGCGGCTCGGCCGGCGCGACGCTGCTCTGCGTTGCTCCCGGAAGCTACGTACTCTTCGACCTCGCCGGGAAATCGGCTGCCGGACTTGGACCACGCGTGCGATTGACGGTCACTCCACCCCATTGCCCGTTGAACCACCGAATGCAGGTCATCCAGATTCAGATCCGACGCGACGAGGATTCGTCGCCAGATCTGAGTGGAAACATTGTCGACACTGATACGTATCGCGTATTGCGCCGGTACCGCGCGTCTCTTCGAACGCAACGATCGCGCAATCTGAATGCCCCCACGCCCTCCGCCAGCTTCTAGTACAAACCTTTGCAGTTCTTCAGGTTCCGTCGGAACGAGTCGCAAATGCGACACCCTCGAGCTGCTCAACCCCACCATGAGACTCAGCCTAGGCCAAAGTGCTAGGGACGAAGGCACAAAATCGGAGAGTACTTCGGACTTATGAGACGGTTCACAATCTATACCTTGGCTAACAAGTCGCTACGTGCGTCGGCGGCGGCATCTTCCTCGCCCAATTCCTGCCCTGATGGTGAACGGCACGTTCGGTCGATCTGAGGCGACGAAAGTGCCGTTCACTCGATGCGGGGATGCCAGCGGGGATGCTCCCCCTTCGATCGTGTGAACGGTGCGTTCGGTCGATCTGGGGCGACGAACGTACCGTTCACTCGATCAGAGGGTGCCGGCGGGGGTACTTTCGGGTGTTGGTGG
>NZ_JBMAIQ010000015.1:0-98812 GCF_048573875.1 Rhodococcus sp. SB1D | reverse complement strand
AGGGGGTTCTACAGGTTGCGAACCGTGTTGATACCGAGCGACATTCCGGCCAGCCCGCGCTGACGGACGGCCAACTTGTCGGCGATGTCCTTGAGTGCGATGGCTGCGGGTGAATCGGGAGCGCTGAGGACGATCGGCGTCCCGGCGTCGCCTGCCTCGCGGACGGACGGATCCAGCGGGATCTGTCCGAGAAGCGGAACCTTGGCGCCGACGGCCTTCGTGAGGCGATCGGAGACGGTCTGCCCGCCGCCTTCGCCGAAGACGTCCATGCGGGTGCCGTCGGGAAGTTCGAGCCACGACATGTTCTCGACGACGCCGGCGACGCGCTGGCGGGTCTGCAGGGCGATGGCGCCCGCTCGCTCGGCGACCTCGGCAGCGGCCTGCTGCGGTGTGGTGACGACCAGGATCTCGGCGCTCGGGATGAGCTGAGCCACCGAGATGGCGATGTCACCGGTGCCGGGCGGCAGATCGAGCAGCAGCACGTCCAGATCGCCCCAGAACACGTCGGCGAGGAACTGCTGGAGTGCGCGGTGAAGCATCGGTCCGCGCCAGACGACAGGAGTGTTGCCCTGGGTGAACTGCGCGATGGAGATCATCTTCACGTCGTGTGCAACCGGCGGCATGATCATGCGCTCGACCTGAGTGGGCTTGGCGTCGGTGCCGAGCATGCGGGGGATCGAGTGACCGTAGATATCCGCGTCGAGTACGCCGACAGACAGTCCGCGCGCGGCCATTGCTGCCGCGAGATTGACTGTCACACTGGACTTTCCGACGCCACCCTTGCCGGAGGCTACGGCGTAGACGCGGGTGAGTGAACCCGGCTGGGCGAACGGGATGACGGGTTCGGCGGAATCGCCGCGAAGCGACTTGCGGAGCTCGGTCCGCTGGGCGTCGTCCATGACGTCGAGTTCGACGCGGATCGCACCGACCCCGGCGACGTCGGCGACGGCCTTGGTGACGCGTTCGGTGATCTCGGTGCGCATCGGGCAGCCGGCGGTCGTGAGATAGATGCCGATGTCGACGCTGTTGTCACTGGAGAGGGAGATCCCCTTGACCATCCCCAGTTCGGTGATGGGTTTGCGGATTTCTGGGTCCAGAACTCGCGCGAGCGCGGAGCGAACGTCGGACTCGGTCAGTACAGACATGACTCCATGGTAAGTCCAGGTAGGTCAGTGGATGCGCGGCAGGTCCGATGCGGCGGGCACGATGCCGGTGGAGTACCCGAGCGACCAGGCCAGAACGTTGGCGACGTAGGCCGCCGAGTTGTTGTAGCGGTGGATCGCGGAGGCAACCTGGGTGACGTCCTGCATGTTGAGCCCGCCGTCGCACAGGTACTTGCCGGTGGTCAGTGCGGAGTCGAAAAGGTTCTGGGGGTCGGCGATTCCGTCACCGTTGCCGTCGCCGGCGTACTGGTTCCAGGTGGACGGGATGAACTGCATCGGGCCGACTGCGCGGTCGTAGACGGTGTCGCCGTCGAGGGCGCCGCCGTCGGTGTCCATGATGACGGCCTGGCCAGGCAGGCTGCCGTTGAGTGGCAGGCCGATCACGGGCTTGTAGAGGTTGCCGTTCGCGTCGGCGTCCTTGCCGTCGTTGGCGTGGCCGGATTCGACGCGGCCGATACCGGCGAGGAGCGTCCAGTGCATGTTGCAGTTGGGCTTCTCGACGGCGAGGATCCGCTCGGCGTTCTGGTAGGCGGCGACGCTCACGCTCGGGATTCCGAGTGCTCCCTCGGCCATGGACGCGGGGAGCGGGGGAGTGGCCTGCACGGGAGCCAGCGGCGCGGGTTCCGGCGCGGGGGCGGGAGCCGGCTCGGCGATTGCTTCGACGGCGGGCAGAATCTGCGCCTGCGGTTCCTGCGTGGCTTGTGCGGCGGTGTCCACCGTTTCGGCGGAGCTGGTGTTGAAGAACGGGACCTTGGGAGCGGCGCCGGCCGTGTTGGCTGCGGTGACGAGTCCGATAGGGATGAGTCCGGTGAGCGCGATGACCGAATTTCGACGGATGTGCGAATCTGTCTTCTTGCTGTGCCGACCCACTGTGTATGCCTCCTGAACCTCCGCGAGGAGGTTTTCCGTTCAACTGACGGAGTCGAGGCTACCTGATTTGTTGCGTTTCCGTTATTCAACCGTGATCTAGAAGGGCAGTTTGGGGCATATGCACTGTTCTTTCGTGATTTTTCGGTTACAGAGCGGGCATGCCGGGCAGGCCCGGGAAGAACGGCACGAATGCCGGAGCCGGGGCCGGAGCGGGCTCCGGTGCGGGTGCGGGTGCCGGTGCGGGCTCCGGCGAGGGGGCGGCGGGCGGAGAGGATTCCGCGGGAGCCGCGTCGGTGGAGGCGGGTGCCGTGGCGGCCACTGCCATGCCCGGGATCGTGCACGGCAGAAGGATGCCGTCCTGCAAGCCGTCGAGGGCTGCGGGGTCCGGAAGGATCACACACATGTCGTCGGGCCAGCGCCATCCCTCGGCCGTCAGAATCGGCCACACGAGACCCCGTGAGGTGAGGACGGGGAGCGGGATTATCGGACCGGGAGCTGCGTTCCGGGCGGCGTTGGGTCCCGGAGCGGGGCTGGTCGGCATGACGCCCGGCGGGATCAGTGCCTGGATCTCGGGTGAGAGTGCAGGCATGTCCGGCAGACCCGGGAAGAGGGGAGTGGTGGTCGGGGTCGGCGTCGTCGACGCTGATTCCTTGTCGCCGGCCGCCGGATCGGTAGCTGCAGCCGCGGCGAGTACGGCCGAAGCGGCGGAGTCTGCCGAGGCGGCGGCGTTGATCGCGGAGCTGCCGGTGTTGATGCCCGAGGTGTACGGCAGCTGACCGGAAGGAATGACACCGTTCTTGTATGCCGTCGACCACATGATCACGTTTGCTGCGTAAGCGGCCGAGTTGTTGTATCGCAGAACAGCTTTGGTCTCCTGGGCGACATCGCGCAGGTTGAGTCCGCCGCTGCAGAGGTACTTCGCTGCCGAGAGTGCCGCATCGAAGACGTTGTTGGGGTCCTTGATTCCGTCCCCGTTGCCGTCGCTGGCATATCCGGCCCAGGTGGCCGGAATGAACTGCATCGGCCCGACGGCGCGGTCGTGAGTGGGGTCGCCGTCGATTGCGCCCTTGTCGGTGTCCCGAATGACCTCGTTGCCTGCCAGCCGTCCGTCGAGGACGGGGCCGAGGATCGGGGTGACCGTCGTACCCACCGAGGTCGTCTTGCCGCCGTTGGCGTGACCGGATTCGATGCGTCCGATGCCGGCCAGAAGATGCCAGGGGATTCCGCATCCCGGTGCCTCGGTCATCATCACCAGCTCCGCGGAGCGGTACGCGTTCAGGACGATCTCGGGGATGCCCAGAGAGGTGAGGACGACGGCCGCAGCGTTGGGCGCTGCCGGGGCGCCGGCGACCGTATCGCTGGGCGGGGCCGATCTTTGCGTTCGGACCGTGCGGGGCGTCGGGAGGAAGTCGACAGAGTCCGGCTGCGCAATCGAGGCGGAGCCCGCCAGTGCGATCGGAACCTGTGACCCTCCGGTCGGTGCGCTTCCGGCAGTGAGGGCCGCTGGACCTGTGACGACGAGCAGTCCCCCCACCAGTGTGGATGCTGCAATCATTCCGCGTACTCGCACGATTCCCCTTTGCTGGCGCTCCCGCTCCGGAGTACCCACCGTGATATCCATATTGCTGTGACTTACGTTACATATCGGTCACGGTGCGTGCAGCAAAACTCAGCGAACGCTCAGCTAGTTGTGACTTTGTTTCGCAGTATTCGAGTCACGGTGCTTCTTCTTCGGGGTCGGTTCGCCGTCGGCAGCAAGGATCGACTTGATCTCCTCGAGCTCCCGTCGCAGGTAGTCGCGGGTGGCAACCTCGCCGACGGCGATACGCAGAGCTGCGAGTTCTCGGGCGAGGAATTCGGTATCCGCCTTGGTTTGCTCGGCGCGTGAGCGGTCCTCCTCGAGCGAGACCCGGTCGCGGTTCTCCTGACGGTTCTGGGCCAGCAGGATCAGCGGCGCCGCGTAGGCGGCCTGGGTGGAGAAGGCCAGGTTGAGCAGGATGAACGGGTACGGGTCCCACTGCAGGGCCACCGCGAACACGTTGATCAGGATCCAGACGATCACGATGATCGTCTGGATTGCGAGATAACGCCCGGTGCCGAGGAAGCGGGCGATGCGTTCACTGACGCGCCCGACAGCTTCGACGTCGAAATCGAGATTGAACCGGCGGCTTCCGCGGGGCGTTTCCAGTCGTTGCCGTGCGGTCGTGCTCGACGCCCGTTCGCTCATCGGAGTAGTTCCTCGTCGTCGGAGTAATCCTCACGCCAGTCTTCCGGCAGGAGGTGATCGAGCACGTCGTCGACCGTCACGGCCCCGATCAGGTGGTTCTCGTCGTCCACGACCGGCCCGCATACCAAGTTGTACGTCGCGAAATACCGGGTGACCGACGCCAACGAGTCGTCCGGGGCCAACCGGGGCATGTCGGTGTCGAGTAGTCCGCCTACCAGGCTGGCGGGAGGCTCGCGGAGAAGCTTCTGCAAGTGGACGCAGCCGAGATACCGCCCGGTCGGAGTCGCCGTCGGCGGACGTACGACGAAGACCATGCTCGACAGCGCCGGGGTCACGTCGTAGTTGCGGGCGCGGGCAAGGGCCTCCGCGACCGTCGTCGAGGCCGTCAGTACCACCGGTTCGGGCGTCATCAGACCACCGGCAGTGTCCGGGGAATGCTCGAGCAGGCGTCGAACAGGTTCGGAATCCTGCGGGTCCATCAACTGAAGCAGTGACTCGGCCTCGGTTTCGGGCAGCTCGCCCAACAGGTCGGCGGCGTCGTCGGGATCCATCGCTTCGAGTAGATCGGCGGCGCGTTCGACTTCCAGGTGCATCAGCAGATCGGTCTGGTCGTCCGCCGGCAGTTCCTGCACGACGTCGGCGAGGCGTTCGTCGTCGAGCGCCACGGCCAGTTCGTGGCGGCGCTTCTCCGGCAGTTCGCGCATGGCGTTGGCCACATCGGCGGGTCGCATGCCTTCGTACTGGAGAAGCAGGTGAGCTACGCCCTGGCCGGGGAGTGAGAGGTCGCTCTGGGTGAGGCCGGCGACGTGCTGCCAGTCGACGATGTGAATCGCCGCGCGTCGACCGAGGCGTCCGCGATGGCCGCGAACCGCGACCTTGGAGACCACCCAGTCTCGCGTCCGCGTCGATTCGATTCCGAGATCGACGACTATCGTGTCGACGCCGTGAAGCTCCTCGAGTTCCGGGTCGTCCACGCGCACATGCGAATCGAGTACCTGCGCCAGAGCGAGCACTTCGCCCGGGCGCTGGTTGAAGCGCCGCAGACTGACGTTGCCGGTGGTGAGGGTGACTGCACTCGGTTCGATTGCTGTCACACGCAACATCGGAACGAAAATGCGTTTGCGCGTGAACATTTCGATCACCAGACCGAGAACGCGGGGTTGCTGGCGTCCGATGCGGACCGTGATGACGACGTCGCGCACACGACCGATCGATTCGCCGTCCGGGCCGAGTACAACCAGGCCGGCAAGCCTGGCTGCAAATACCTTGCCTGCTGCTGCCATGATTGCAAGGCTAATTCGTCCAGCGTCAAAATCTGCAACGGCGCCACCGAAAATCGAGAAGGGCAGTCCGCAATGACTTCACGCAACCGTTCCCGTCGATCGGTATTGGCAGTTCCCGGCAGCAGTCGGAAGATGATCGACAAGGCGAAGGGATTGCCCGCCGACGAGATCTTTCTCGACCTCGAAGATGCGGTGGCGCCGCTGGCGAAGCAGGCGGCCAGGGAGTCGATCGGCGACGCGTTGGCCGAGGACGGGTGGGGCAAACAGGTCAAGGTCGTCCGGGTCAACGACTGGACCACCGAATGGACGTATGCCGACGTCGTGGAGGTGGTGGGCCGCGCCGGAGCGCATCTGGACGCCATTCTGCTGCCCAAGGTTCCCGATGCGAGTCACGTCCAGGCGCTCGATTTGTTGTTGACGCAGGTCGAAAAGGCCAACGGTCTCGAGGTCGGCAGGATCGGGATCGAACCGCAGATCGAGAACGCGATCGGCTTGACCAACATCGACGCGATCGCCACCGCGAGTCCCCGCGTCGAGGCGCTCGTGTTCGGCCCGGCCGACTTCATGGCGAGCTTGAACATGCGAACTCTGGTCGTCGGTGAGCAACCGGACGGCTACGACCGCGGTGACGCGTATCACCACATCCTGATGACCATCTTGATGGCCGCGCGGGCGCACGGCGTCCAGGCCATCGACGGGCCGTACCTGCAGATCCGCGACGTCGAGGCTTTCACTCGGTCGGCTGCGCGAACGGCAGCGCTCGGTTTCGACGGCAAGTGGGTTCTGCACCCCACGCAGATCGAGGCGGCCAACGAGGTGTTCAGTCCGCGCCAATCCGATTACGACCGTGCGGAACTCATCTTGGACGCGTACGCGTTCCACACCTCGGCTGCCGGGGGAGGGCGGGGCGCCGTCATGCTCGGCGACGAGATGATCGACGAGGCGAGTCGCAAGATGGCACTGGTGATTTCGGCCAAGGGTCGCGCCGCGGGGATGGCGCGCACGTCGGAATTCACGCCGCCCGAACACGCCTGACGCTCGCATAGCCGAACGAATCAGGTCTGTAAAGGGCACAATAGGGGGTAGATGTACTTGCGTCATCCGCGTGGATGACGTGCCCGAAAAGAGGAGCGCAGCCAGCCATGTCCAATCCGCTCGGTCAATCGTCGAATGGGTCGCGCCGTGGAGCGTTGCCGACACCGCCTTCGGGATGGCCCATCGGGTCGTACCCCACCTACGCCGAGGCGCAGCGCGCAGTCGATTACCTCTCCGATCAGGAATTCCCGGTTCAGGACGTCACGATCGTCGGCGTGAACCTGATGCAGGTCGAGCGAGTTCTCGGTCGGTTGACGTGGGCCAAGGTGATCGGTGGCGGCATCGTCTCCGGTGCTTGGCTCGGTGTCTTCTTCGGCCTGGTGCTCGGAATCGTCACCGGTGGTTTCCTCGCTCCGCTGATCGCGGGCATCGTGGGCGGCATCATCTTCGGTGTCATCTCCACGACGATTCCGTACGCCGCGACGCGTGGGCAGCGGGACTTCGCCTCGACGATGCAGTTGGTCGCCGGACGTTACGACGTACTGTGTGAGCCCAAGACGGCGGAGTCGGCGCGCGACCTGCTCGCCAAGCTCGCCATCTGACATTCTCGCTCGGGCTGCCAACTTGTGTGATCTCGGTTACTTTATGTACACGCGGGCGAGGTAGTACTCGCTTCCCGTGACCGTTTGCCGGACAAGGAAATAGGTCCCTTCTCCGGCAAAAGTGCCGATGTGTGGTGCGTCGGCCAGCCGTAACGACTGCGCCGTCTCGCCGCCCGAGGAGGACGGCTGTGCAGAACAAGAGATCGCGGGCGGGGCAGAACGAGAGATCGCGGGCGGGACAGAAGAAGAAATTGCGGGCGGGGCTGCTCGGCGCGGCAACATTGTTGTTGGCGCCCTTGCTCAGTGCGTGCGGATCGGACAATGACGACGGCGTGGTGCTGTCCTTCTACACCGCTGCCGACGGCGCCGAGCAGTATGCGGAGGCCGCCGCCAATTGTTCGGCGGCGTCGAACGGCGCGTACCGGGTCGAGCAGAAAACTCTGCCCAAGGGTGCCGACGACCAGCGACTTCAGTTGGCCCGGCGTCTGACCGGCAATGACAAGTCACTCGATCTGATGACGCTCGACGTGGTGTGGACTGCCGAATTCGCCGAAGCGGGATGGGCATTGCCGCTTCCTGACGACGTGGCGGCCGAGGTCAGCAACGGGACGCTCGAGGGTCCGCTGGAGTCGGCGAAGTGGCAGGACCAGCTCTATGCGGCGCCATTGAACACCAACACCCAATTGCTCTGGTATCGAAAGGATTTGATGCCGGACGGGCAACCACCCCAGACCTGGGATCAGATGATCGACATCTCCGAAGGCCTGGCCGCGGAGGGGCGCCCCAGCTGGATCGGTGTGCAGGGCAAGCAGTACGAAGGATTGATGGTCTGGTTCAACACTCTTCTCGCCAGTGCCGGCGGATCGGTGGTGGGGCCGGACGGAACAACCGTGACGGTGGCCGACGGTGATGCTGCCCAGCAGGCGCTGACCGTCATGAAGCGCGTCGCTACCGCCAAGGGTGCGGATCCCTCGATCTCGCAGGGGGATGAAGCGTCGTCGCGACTGGGCATGGAGAGCGGCAAATCTGCCTTCCAGGTCAACTGGCCGTTCGTGCTGCCCGGCATCATGGAGAACGCCGAGAAGGGCGATCTGCCGTACATCGACGACAAGGGCAACGTCACCAGTGAGAACACCGGAAACACGGTGCTCACGGTGAACGGCGAACGGAATTTCCTTGCCGCTCCGTATCCCTCGGTGATCGAGGGTAAGCCGGCCGAGGTCACGATCGGCGGCTTCAACGTGGCGGTGGCCAAGACCAGCCAGCATCCGGACCTCGCGTTCGAGGCGCTCACCTGTCTGCGTAACGAGGAGAATCAGCGCAACAACGCGGTAGCCGGTGGCGTTCCGCCGACTCTCGAGAGCCTGTACGACGACCCGGCGTTCCAGGAGGCGTACCCGGCGTGGCGTGAGGTTCGCGACAGCCTGGACACCGCTTCGGTTCGTCCGGTTTCTCCTGCCTATCAGAGTATTTCGACGCTCATCACTGCCACGCTGAACCCTGTGGGAAACATCGATCCGGAATCGACCGTGAACGATCTTGCCGAGCAGGTACGCAAGGCAGTCAATTCCGAGGGGCTGATTCCGTGACGATCGACAGCGAAAATTCGGGAGCTGCACCAACAGTCGCGACGCCATCGCCGGAGCCGAAGCACTCCGCGAAAACGAAGATGTCCGACGGAAAGGCGGCCGAGCGTCGCCTCGGTCTCTGGCTGGTGGCCCCGGCCGCGATTCTCATGATCGCGGTGACCGCATATCCGGTGGTCTACGCCGTGTGGCTGAGTTTGCAGCGCTACGACCTGCGCTTCCCGGATCAACGAAAGTTCGTGTGGTTCGACAACTACGTGTCGGTGCTGACCGACGGTTACTGGTGGCAAGCGTTCGCGGTGACGACGTCGATCACGGTTGTCTCGGTCGTCATCGAGTTCGTTCTCGGACTGACCATCGCACTGGTGATGCACCGAACGATCGTGGGCAAGGGGCTCGTCCGCACCGTTGTGCTCATCCCGTACGGCATCGTCACCGTTGCGGCGGCATACAGCTGGTACTACGCGTGGACGCCGGGGACCGGCTACCTCGCCAATCTCCTGCCCGACGGCAGTGCGCCGCTCACCGACCAGATCCCGTCGCTCGCGATCATCGTCCTTGCCGAGGTGTGGAAGACGACGCCGTTCATGGCGCTGCTCCTGCTCGCCGGCCTGGCGCTCGTGCCCGACGACCTCCTCAAGGCGGCTCAGGTGGACGGCGCCGGTGCGTGGACCCGGTTGGTACGCATCATCCTTCCGCTGATGAAGCCCGCCATCCTCGTCGCTCTGCTGTTCCGCACACTCGACGCGTTCCGCATCTTCGACAACATCTACGTGCTGACGAAGGGAGCGAACGACACCGGGTCGGTGTCGATTCTGGGTTACGACAATCTGTTCAAGGCATTCAACTTGGGTATCGGATCCGCGATCAGCGTGCTGATCTTCGTGTGTGTGGCAGTGATCGCGTTCATCTTCATCAAACTTTTCGGTGCTTCGGCTCCCGGATCCGATACGGAAGGACGCTGACATGACCGTGACTCCCAGACTCAAGATCAGCTGGTCCGTCGTCAACCTTCTGGTCTTGCTGTACGCGTTGGTTCCCGTCCTGTGGATTGCGAGCCTGTCCTTCAAGCCCGCCGGAACCATCAAGGACGGCAAGTTCATTCCGGAGAAGTGGACCCTGGACAACTACCGAGGAATCTTCGACACCAGCGCCTTCACCAGTGCTCTGATCAACTCCATCGGCATCGGACTCATCTCGACGGTCATCGCCGTGGTGATCGGAACCATGGCTGCTTACGCGATTGCGCGCCTGGATTTTCCGGGCAAGAAGCTGCTGGTGGCTGTTGCCCTGCTGATCGCGATGTTCCCGCAGATTTCATTGGTGAGCCCGCTGTTCGACATCGAACGACGGCTCGGACTCTTCGACACCTGGGCCGGACTCATCCTGCCGTACATCACCTTTGCGTTGCCGTTGGCGATCTACACGCTCTCGGCATTCTTCAAAGAGATTCCTTGGGAACTCGAGAAGGCGGCGCAGATGGACGGCGCGACGCCGGGGCAGGCGTTCCGGAAGGTGGTAGCTCCGCTCGCCGCGCCCGGCATCGTCACGGCGGGCATTCTGGTGTTCATCTTCTGCTGGAACGATCTGTTGTTCGCGATCTCGCTGACGTCGACCGAACGCTCCATCACCGCCCCTGCGGCCATCGCAAACTTCACCGGCGCTTCACAATTCGAGGAGCCCACCGGGTCGATCGCCGCGGCCGCCATGGTCATCACCATTCCGATCATCATCTTTGTTCTGTTCTTCCAACGTCGTATCGTGGCCGGGCTTACTTCCGGCGCAGTGAAGGGATAAGCCTGTGGCCGAGATCGTGCTGGACAAGGTGACCAAGCTGTACCCGGACGGAGCCAAGGCGGTCAGTGATGTCGACATCACCATCGCCGACGGAGAATTCATCATTCTCGTGGGCCCGTCCGGTTGTGGAAAATCCACGACTCTCAACATGATTGCCGGGCTGGAAGACATTTCGACCGGTGAGTTGCGGATCGCGGGTGAACGCGTCAACGAACGCGCCCCCAAGGACCGCGACATCGCGATGGTGTTCCAGTCGTATGCGCTGTATCCGCACATGACGGTGCGTCAGAACATCGCTTTCCCACTGACATTGGCGAAGATGTCCAAGGACGAGATCAACGCCAAGGTCGACGACGCTGCGCGGGTCCTGGACCTCACCCAGCATCTCGATCGCAAACCGGCGAACCTGTCGGGCGGTCAGCGTCAGCGTGTCGCGATGGGACGCGCAATCGTGCGCAGCCCGAAGGCGTTTCTCATGGACGAGCCGCTTTCCAACCTGGACGCCAAACTGCGCGTGCAGATGAGGACGGAGATCGCCCGTCTGCAGCAGCGACTCGGTACGACAACGATTTACGTGACCCACGACCAGACCGAGGCGATGACGCTCGGCGATCGGGTAGTCGTGCTGCGCGGCGGAATCGTGCAACAGATCGGTGCGCCGCAGGAACTCTACGATCGTCCGAACAATCTGTTCGTGGCGGGATTCATCGGGTCCCCGTCCATGAACTTCTTCCCCGGACAGTTGACGGCGGACGGTGTGAGCACGCCGATCGGCGATGTTCGCCTGCCCGCGGCGGCGCAGTCGAAGATCTCGGGCAGCGGTTCGGGCAAGGACGTGGTGGTCGGTATCAGACCGGAGCATTTCGAGGACGTGGCGCTGGTCGATGCAGCGCAGAAGCCGCACGGCGGGACGTTCACCGTCGACGTCGACGTGCTGGAATCGATGGGTTCGGACAAGTACGCGTATTTCCTCGCTGGTGGCCCCGCCGTCAACTCTCGTGAACTCGAGGAACTCGCTGCCGATTCGGGAACGGCCGTCGCTGGTGGAGGTCAACTGGTTGCCAGGCTCTCGTCCGAGTCCACGGTGGCCCAGGGCAGGTCTGTCGATCTCTGGTTCGATCCCGCCAAGATCGCGGTGTTCGACGGCGGTACGGGAGCCAATCTGCTGCTGTGACCTTTACCCGGGCAAGGTGACCGAATACGTCGCGCCCCAGGGGAGCGGTACCTGTTCGGGGCCGGGCGCTGCATCGGCTGGTTCGGGTAGGGGGACCAGGCGGCCGAATTGTTCGTGATGGGTGGAGGCCGGGGTGGCTTGCGCTGTCCCGGCCACCACGGCGATCGGCGCCGCTGCCAGGGCGCCGGCGACGGCAAATCGAGTGGCGATGCGGCGCTTGCTTGCTCGGGTCGAGATCATGAGCACTCCTGCGTGGTTTCGAGGTTCGGTGAATGCTGTGCCATTCACGGTATTGCGGGTTGATTGTGAAATCTCGTGTGCGAAGCTCATTCACAGGGAACTGGGATGGGCGGCACAGGAGGACAGATGAACGAATCCTCGGTACGAACCGAGCACCTGCCCGGCGGCCCGGACCTCGAGCGGATCTTGCGCGAACACGCCTACCGCGGTGCGTACCTCCAACTGACGGTGCGCGGCGCTCTGGTGCTGTTCATCGCCCTGACACTGATCTTCGTCCCGCCGATGAACGACGCGGGATGGTGTTTCGCGATTCTGGGCGCCTATGCCCTCTGGTCGGCAGCCGTGGCGCTGTGGATCCGCAAAGGTGGCACCGGCCCGGTGACGATGATCTGGCTCGGCTTGTTCGTCGACCTCGCCGTGCTCGCAACTCTGACATTGCTGACCGGTCTCGCAGCCGAGCAGAGTTGGACCGCCGACATCTTGAGCAACGGGCTCTTCGTCATTCCGGTTCTTGCGTGTACGCAACTGCGGACGGACGTGTGTGTCGGCGTCGTTGCCTGCACGATCGGGGTGTTCTTCGTTTCCAGTTGGGCAACGATGACTTCGAACTCCGAGCCGTGGCCGTCGATCCTGCTGAGCACCATGGCCTTGGCCGGAGTGGGCGCAGGCGCAATCGGACTGACTCGGATTCAAAGATCACGCGTGTTGACCATCGGGCACCTCGTCGGGCATCGCACCAGCCTTCTGGCCGAACTCATGGGGCTGGAGCAGCGTGAGCGCACAGAACTGTCCGAGCAATTGCACGACGGGGCGCTCCAGTACGTTCTCGCCGCGCGGATGGATCTCGACGAATTGGCAGACAGTGCGGAGCCTGTCGCGTTGGCGCGAGCCGGAAAAGCGCTCGGTGAAGCGACCACGCTGTTGAGATCGTCCGTCTCGGAACTGCATCCCACAGTTCTCGTCCACGTGGGCCTTGCCCGCGCAATCGGGGACCTCGCGCGCTCGGCGCAGGGACGCGGCGGAGTGGTGGTCGACGTCGACACTTCGGGCTGGAACGACGATCTACGCACGTCCGCGGACGAAGTCTTGTTCGGCGCCACCCGAGAGCTTCTGGGCAACGTCGTCAAACATGCCGGCGCGCAGAACGTCCGGATCGAGCTTGCACGACTGGACCACCGTGCGGTGCTCGTGGTCTCGGACGACGGTCGGGGGATCAGCGCCGATCGGATTGCCGAACGACGGGCTGCCGGGCACATCGGACTGCTCTCGCACGAACTGCGGGTTGTTGCCGCGGGTGGCTCGTTCTCGGTCGGACCGGGTGAAGAGTCCGGAACCCTCGCGCGAGTCGAGATACCGTTCGAGATCGTCACCGCCACTGACCACGATCGTTGAGGAGTTGTCGATGGCTGCACTGATCACCGATCGCGAGCTCAACCTGGCGACTCTGGCGCGGCAGTTCCTGCTGCGGAGGGCCGAGGTCAGTGCGTTGGATGCGATCGAGCACCTGGCAGGTCTGCAGGCCCAGGCGCCGAACCCGCCCTACCTGGCGCTGTGGGCGCGGCTGAAGAACTTTGCGGCAGAAGACCTCTCCACCCTTGTCGAGAAGCGCCAGGTGGTGCGGCTTGTTGCCATGCGGGGCACGGTCTTTGCTCTTTCGGCCGCGGATGCGGGTCCCTTCCGGGCCACGGTTCAGACGATCATGGAACGCGATCTCCACACCAACAGCACTCAGCGTGCTGCGCTCACCGGGTTGGATCTCGACGCGCTGGCGCGGGCGGGACGCGAATTGGTAGCGGACGGGCCGCTCACTCAGATGCAGATGAGACCGTTACTGGCAGAGCGCTTTCCCGGCCACGCGGCCGAGGGGCTGGCGCACGGCGTTCGAGGACTTCTGCCGATGGTGCAGGTCCCACCGCGAGGCCTGTGGGGACGATCCGGAGTACCGGCACTGACGACCTTGGAGAATTGGCTTGGCACGGAAGTGAGTTCATCGCCGGATCCGGATGCGATGGTGCTTCGTTATCTGGCGGCCTTCGGGCCCGCGAGTGTGAAAGATGCCCAAGCGTGGTCAGGGCTCACGAGACTCGCCGAAGTCTTCGAGAGGCTACGTCCCGGCTTGATCACCTTTGTCAACGCGAAAGGGGCCGAGGTGTTCGACCTGCCGGACGCGCCACGACCGACCTCCGGAACACCGCCGGTCAGAATCCTTGCTCCGTTCGACAACATCCTGCTCTCGCACGCCGACCGCTCGCGAATCATGGACGAGCAGTACCGAACTCGCGTCTTCACCGTCAACGGCATCATCAAGCCCGCCATCCTGGTGCGCGGAAAGGTGGTGGGATTCGCGACGGTGACGCCGGACAAGGAGACGGTCGAATTGGGCGCGACTCTGTTTGCGCAGCAACCGAAGACCGCGCTCGCATCCATCGAGAAGGAAGCGCGTGCGTTGCTGAAATTCATGCACCCGAAGATCCCGAACCGAGAGGTGCGGTTCGCTGTCGCTACGTAGCGGGCTTGTGCTTTCGCGGTGCTCGATCGCGTAGTTCGGCCACGATCTCGTCGTTCCACATGTGACGCCGCACCAGTCGGTACCGCTCCCGGGCGATCCACAAGTAGGCCTCGGCGTCGGTGTGCTCGGGCAACATGTCGGCACCCCGCAGCATTCGCACGACGGGCAGAAACTCCTCGCCGAACCAGCGGCGGGCGACGGTGTCTCGGCCGAGGAACTCACCCTTCTCCTGCATGAGCCGAAAACCCCACGCCTCCACACACTCACTGAGTTCGGCGTACTCCCACGGGTCGGTGACCTGGACGGCTTCGCGTTGTGAACCCTGCAGCGGAACGCGGGTGAGGAAGAGTCGACGATGATCCTTGATGAGCAGATCAGCGCGCTGAGTGATGCCTTCCGGCGAGATACGCGTGATGATCTCGGTGACGTACGCGTCGATTGTCTTCTGGTGCATCGCACACGCAATGGACACTCGGTGGTGCCCGTCGATCACGAAATGCATGGAGCCGACGCGATACAACTGAACAGGTGGTACCGATTCGCCGCGTCTTTGCGCCACCGCAAGTCGCTCCCAACGAGCGCGCGAGTGAGTGGACGTCGGACGGAAGTACCTGTCGAAATCACCTGTGCGGTCGACACTTCCGACTATTGATTCGATGGTGACGACCTGCAGTCCCAGAGACTTCTCGCCGACCTTGCCCAGAGCTGCGACAACCTCGTCGAACGGCAGGATCGCGTTGACGTCGTCGGGTTCGCGTCGTAGCCAACTGACCAGACGGGCAACGTCGGCACGTCGACGCTGACGAGCGAAGTCGTTTTCCGCGTCGGCTGTGGGAAATCCGGTGTCACGAGCCATGTCGGCGCCTCACGATCGTTGGCGGAGTACCTGGGGAAATCTCCATCAGCGTGAAGCCGACGGTATTGAGCACGATAGTCCGGCCTACCTCCAGATCGAGAGGGGTTCGCCCGTGCGGGTGGATGTGTCCGTGGACCATCACCGTCGGATCGAGGTTGTGAATCAAAGGCGTGAAGCATTCGAACCCTCGATGTGGCCGATCCTCGGCGTCGCCGACACCGCGGGCGGGACTGTGGGTGAGCAGCACATCCACGCCCGCCCGGCCGCCGGGAAGCCGCGATTGCCAGGCGTTTCGCCAGGCGAGCGAGCGAGCGCGTCGGCTCTGCTGGCGCTCGGACCACTGATTGGGACCCGTGTTGTATCGGATGGAACCACCGAGGCCCGCGATCCGCAGACCGGCGACGGTCACGATGCGTCCGTCGGCGTTGACTGCGCCGGTAGGCCCTGGCCACTGCGCCGGCATCCCTGCCCGCATCCAACCCGATCTCTTGTTCGAATATCCGGACAGATCGGCGTCGTGGTTTCCGGGAACGAACACGCAAGGCGCATTCAGCTGATCGGACAGGTACTCCAGATACGCAAACGGCAGATCGCCCGCGCCCAGGATCACGTCGACTCCGAGTGAACGAACTTGACTGCTCCACAGGAATTCGACGGTCTCGTCGCTGACAGCGAGAACGGAGACCATTTCGACGACGCTACCGCCACCGCGAGGTATCTGCGCTGCGAACCTCGCGGGCACGGTGTTTAGATGGACGAGTGTCAGACAGCGTCGTATCTTCCGTCCGGGCCCATCTCGTCAGCAGCATCGAGGGGCCGGACCCCACCGCGGCCTCGGTGACGTTCCTCGGTGTCGAACCGCTGGACGTGCTGCGTTTCGAATCACCCGACGGCCTGGTCCGCTACGTCACACTGGGGTGCTCGCGTCATCCGATGGGCGACCCCAACGAACTGGTCGCAGACCCCACGCGCGGACCCCGCGCCGAGTTGGTACTCACGCTGCGCGGTGGCACCGGTGTGGCGTCAGGTGTGGCCAGGACGCTCGCGGTGCTGGCCGCGGCGCCGTCCGTCGAAGGCGTCGTGCTGCTCGAGGACGCACTGTTGGACCTGGGCGAGCCGCTGTGGAAGGACACTGCGTTCACGGCGGTGCTTCTCGGTGACAGCGGGATCGAAGACCTGACGCTGCCGGAGCCGTTCGACCCGGTGCGCTTCCTTGGTGTGGTCCCCCTGACCGGTACCGAAGCCGCCTGGGTGCGTCTGCGCGGCGCGGAGGCACTGAGGGAAGCGTGGACCGAGGCGGGGATCGACATCCGCGATCCGCACCGTTCCGCTGCCTCGCTCTAGCTGCGATGGCGCTTTGTCCGTCAGATCATTCGGCGTGCACGAGGATGTCCGCCAAGTTCTCGAGACTTACCCGAACCGTCCGTGAAAATGCTTTCGTGACGATCGGGTCGGCCATCTTGCCGAATACTCCTCCCAGGCCGCTTTCGCTGTCGAGTCGGTAGGTGACCCGAGTGCCGTCACCGACTTCTTCGCAGGTCGTGGTCTGCGAGAAGCTGACCGGACTTTCGACGGACGTCGATTTCGACGATCTCGGTGGGTCGTACTCGGTGAATTCGGATGTCCACTCGAGACGCTTGCCCAGGATTCGCGAGACACCGTGCCAGCGGCTTCCCACGCCCATCGGGCCGTCGGTGATCTGTTTGCACTCGACCATCGAATTCTCCCAGTTGGGCCAGTTCTCGGCGACGGCGATGTACTCCCAGACGTCCTTGGGTGGCAACGCGATCTCCACGGATTGCTCGACTGTAGGCATGGTTGCTCCTCCACTTCTCCTTGGATCTGAATTTGCTTGTCGCAAAATGGATTTCGGGAACGGAATGAAAATGCGTACCCATATCCATTGTCCGCCTGCGACGGTGGCAAGTACAGGGAGTCAGCGTGCGAGGTTCACAGCCAGTTGTTGCGACGGAAGAGAAAGAACAAGCCGACACACACCGACGCGATGAGGAACAGGATGGACTGATAGCCGTACTTGTAACCGAGTTCCGGCATGTTCTCGAAGTTCATCCCGTAGATACCGGCAACGCCGGTCGGCACGGCGGCGATAGCGACCCACGCGGAGATCTTGCGCATGTCGGTGTTTTGCTGCACCGCGATCTTCGCGAGTGCGGCGTCGACCAGCGAACTCAACACCTCGTCGTATTCCGAGATACGTTCGGCCACGATCGTGTGGTGATCTCGTACGTCACGGAAGTATCGCCGGATCTCCTTCGGGACGAGGCCGCCCGCGGGCTGGGTCAGCTGGAGCAGTGGCAATCCGAGTGGAGTGACCGAGCGTCGTAGTTCGACGATTTCACGTTTGAGCAGGTAGATGTGCTCGACGGCAACGGTGTTCCGCGGGTTGAACACCAACTCTTCCATGCTGTCGACGTCCTGTTCGACGAGTTGGATGACGGAGAGATAGCTGTCGACGACGTGGTCGGTGATCGCGTGCAACACCGCGAACGGGCCCATGGTGAGGCGCTCGGGGTTCTGCTCGAGTGACTTGCGCACGCTTGCCAGTTCGGAGTGATCCCCGTGCCGGACGGTCACCACGAAGTCGGGGCCGACGAACACCATGATCTCGCCGGTTTCGACGATCTCGCTCGCCGTCGCGACGGACTCGTGCGGTACGTAGACGACCGTGCGCAGCACCAGGAACATGACGTCGTCGTAGCGTTCGAGTTTCGGGCGCTCGTGTGCATGGACGGCATCCTCGACCATCAGCTCGTGGAGTCCGAAAGTTGCTGCTACATCTTGCATCTGACCTTCGTCGGGAGCGTGCATGCCCACCCAGACGAACGCGTTGTCGCGACTACGAACCTCGGCCAACGCAGCGCGGTGCGTGTACTTGCCCGGCAACCGCACGCCGTCCACGTAGACCGCGCAGTCGACGATCGCGCGGGCTGCCGGAACGGGGATCTTGGGCGCATCGGCGTGCGTCGATTTGCCGTTCGACCAATTCGGCAGTGACGGCATGGTTGGCACGCTCGCTCCTTCTCGGTCTGTAATGCAGTGGAACGGCAGGGGAACGGCACTACAGCGACACCTGATCGAATTGCGCTGCCGCTGCGGCGTAATCGTACGTCAGCTTCCGGCTCGCCCACCGGAGCGCGATGAAGTTGCCGATTGCTGACACACTGGAACAGTGCGAATAGATCTTCACACCCACTCCAACGCATCGGACGGCACCGACACCCCGGCTGCCCTCATGCGCGCCGCAGCCGACGCCGGACTCGACGTCGTCGCCATCACCGATCACGACACGACTTCGGGCTGGGCCGAGGCGGCGCAGGCCTTGCCGGCCGGCGTCAGCCTGGTTCGTGGGATGGAGATGTCGTGCGAAGGTCGAGGTGAGCGTGGTTGGCCGGTCGCTGTACATCTGCTGGCGTACCTGTTCGATCCGACGCACCCCGAATTCGCAAAAGAACGTGAGCGACTGCGCGCCGAACGCGTCGAACGTATCCGGGTGATGACGACCATGATGGCGCGTGACGGTCTGCCCGTCGATCCCGATCAGATCCTCGCCGACGCCGGTCCGTCCGTCGGACGCCCGCACGTCGCAGCGGCCTTGATGCGAGCGGGAGTGGTGTCGAGCATCAGCGAGGCCTTCTCCGACCTGTTGTCCAGTCGAGGACGATACGACGTTCCCAAGTACGACACTCCGCTCGAGTACGCCGTCGAACTGGTGGCAGCCGCCGGGGGAGTGACCGTCCTTGCGCATGGACGGGCCCGTTCGCGCGGCGGATTGCTTGCGCTCGACCACATCCGCGATCTGGCCGATTTGGGTCTCGGGGGCCTCGAAGTCGATCACCCGGACCATCGCAGCGACGATCGTGACGTCCTGCGCCGCCTGGCTGTCGACCTCGGTTTGGCAGTCACCGGATCCTCTGACTACCACGGCGAGAACAAGACGATCGGACTCGGCGACGAGCTCACGGACGAAGCCGAGTTCGACAAACTCGTCTCGGCTGCCACCGGCGTGGAGGTACTGGGGCGCTGATGCTCGACACCACGCTCTACCTCACCGTGTTCATCACGCTGTTCGTGATCATGGACCCGCCCGGAGTCATCCCGGTGTTCTTGTCACTCGTCGGACGTAAAAGCCGTGAAGATCGCAATCGAGCGGCATGGCAGGCCCCCGCCGTCTCCCTGGCGGTCATCTCGGTCTTTGCCATCGGCGGTCAGGCGATCCTCAACTACCTCCACATCGGCATTCCGGCGTTGCAGGGCGCCGGCGGATTGCTGCTGCTTCTCATCGCACTCGAACTGCTGACCGGAAAGGCCTCCAACCGTCCGCAGGGAGCCGACGACGTCAACGTCGCACTCGTTCCTCTGGGAACGCCGATGATGGCCGGTCCCGGTGCGATAGCGGCCGTCATCGTCTTTGTCGCCCAGGCCGACGGTGAAGCGGCGTCGTATCTGGCGATCGCGTTGGCGATTCTGTCCATCCACCTCGTGCTGTTCGTGGTCCTGCGCTTCTCGACCGCACTGATCCGGATACTGGGCGAGGGTGGCATCAGTCTGCTGGCACGCATCGCCGGTCTTCTGCTCGCCGCCATCGCGGTTCAACTCATTGCGGAATCAGTCCGCGGATTCGTCGCGGGAGCGTAAGAGATGACATACGACGACAGGTACGACCAGAACGACAGGTACGAGGACGACTACCAGTACCAGGAATATCAGGACTATCAGTACGAAGACGATTACGACTATCCCGCCGACAAACGACAATGGCTGCTGGTCCGCGCTCTACGCGCCCTGAGCGGCACCGTGGCGGCCGGAATCGTGGTCTTGACACTCGTGATCATCGGTTCGGCATATCTGGGCGGCAACCGCGGATTCCCGGGTCCGGGAACAACGTCGATCACCGCGCACATTGCGGCCTCGGTGGTTGCTCTCGCCGCGCAGATCTGGTGCGACCGCAGGCGGGGTATCGCGGCGGTTGCCGGATCGGTGGTCGTGCTCGTGGTGGCGGGGCTGTTGTTGGTGACGCAGTGGTGGGGATGACTGGGTGGGGATGACACGGTGGGGATGACACGGTGGGGATGACGGTTCGGTTTCGAGTGTGGTGAGGAATCCGACCGCTTGGAGGATTTGATTGTGATCCGACTCTGGTGGCAAACTGGAGTTACTTCGAGGCGGCGCCACAGCCCGGCCCCGAAGTGCAGGTTTCGTCAGAATTTCTCCGAAACCTAGATTGCATGGATACGCCAGGGCTCACCCGCCCCACACCATGACGCTTCGGATGTATTGCGGCCCACTTTCTCGCGCACGCCGAATGCTCTTCTTCTCAGTAGTCGTTCGCGGAAGAAATGATCTCTGACCGTTGTGAACGTAGTTTCGCAGCGGTCCGAAGGATTACTTCCCAGTAACCCAGCCCCGCTTGAGGCTGGACTAATCAGGAGTGTCATCGTGTCCCTCGTGACTGAAGCCATCAACGTACCCAAGGTCGAGTTGACCGACGAAGAAATCTTTGCCGCTCACGTCGGTGGCAAGCTCTCGGTCGAGACCACAGCACCGCTCGATACGCAGCGGGCCCTCTCGATCGCCTACACGCCGGGTGTTGCTCAGGTGAGCCGCGCCATCGCTGCAGACGAAACCCTCGCCGATCGATACACGTGGACCAACCGACTCGTCGTCGTGGTCAGCGACGGCACCGCGGTTCTCGGACTCGGCGACATCGGCCCCCGCGCGTCGCTGCCCGTCATGGAGGGCAAGTCGGCGCTGTTCAAGAACTTTGCCGGACTGAACTCCATTCCGCTGGTTCTCGACACCAAGGATCCCGACGAGATCGTCGAGACACTCATCCGACTGCGTCCGAGCTTCGGCGCGGTCAACCTCGAGGACATCTCGGCGCCGCGTTGCTTCGAGATCGAGAAGCGCGTCATCGAAGCTCTCGACTGCCCCGTCATGCACGACGATCAGCACGGAACCGCCATCGTGGTCCTCGCGGCACTCAAGGGCGCCGTGAAGGTCCAGAGCCGCGACATCACCACACTCAAGGTCGTCATCTCCGGCGCCGGCGCTGCGGGTGTTGCCTGCGCGAACATCCTGCTCGCCGCCGGAATCAGCGACGTCATCGTGCTGGACTCGAAGGGCATCATCTCGGGTGAGCGCAGCGACCTCAACGACGTGAAGGCAGAACTCGCGGCCCGCACAAATCCCCGTGACCTGCATGGTGGTGCCATCGAGGCTCTCGAAGGTGCTGACGTGTTCCTCGGTGTCTCGGCGGGCAAGATCCCCGAGGAGCTCATCGCTTCGATGGCTCCCGAGTCGATCGTGTTCGCACTTTCCAACCCGGACCCGGAGATTCACCCCGAAACCGCGTCGAAGTACGCGGCGATCGTGGCGACGGGCCGTAGTGATTTCCCGAACCAGATCAACAACGTTCTCGCCTTCCCCGGTGTCTTCAAGGGCGCGCTCGACGCCGGCGCCCGTCGCATCACCGAAGGTATGAAGCTCGCTGCCGCCGAGGCAATCCTGTCGGTGGTCGGCGACGAGTTGGCGGCGGACAAAATCGTCCCCAGCCCACTCGACCCTCGCGTGGCACCCGCAGTAGCGGAAGCCGTCGCGGCCGCAGCGCATGCTGAGGGCGTGACCAGCTAAGAGGGACTACGAAAGCCCCGATCGGAACCCGCACACAAGGTTCCGATCGGGGCTTTTTCGTGTGTACCGAGAGCTACAGACGAGTGAGGTCGGGTGTTCGGCGTAGCCTGCCGGTCCCGGGAACCGATGCCCAGACCACCAGCGCCAGTAAGCCGTCCACGACGAGAGCCACAACCGCGACCAGGATTGCGCCGACGACCACTCGGTCGTACTTGTAGAGCGCGAGACCGTCGAAGATGTACCGGCCGAGGCCGCCGAGGTTGACGTAGGCGGCGACCGTTGCCGTGGCAATCACCTGCAGTGTCGCGTTACGCAGTCCGCCGAGAATCAATGGCAGCGCATTGGGTATCTCGACGCGGAAGAGCACTTGGAGTTCGGTCATACCCATTGCCCGTGCGGCCTCGACGACGCCGCGGTCGACGCTGGCGATTCCGGCGTACGTGCCGGCGAGTAGTGGGGGAATACCAAGAATGACGAGGGCGAGAATCGGCGGCATCACTCCCAGACCCATGAGAAGAACGAGGAAGGTCAGCAGGCCGAGAGTGGGCAGTGACCGCAGTGCGTTGACCAGACTGACGACCACGATCTCACCGCGACGCAGATGGCCGATGAGTAATCCGATGGGCACCGCGATCACAGCCGAAAGTGCCACGGCCAGAACGCTGTACCAGAGGTGCTGGAGGATGCGGGTGCCGATTCCGGTGTCGCCGCTCCAATTTCCGGGATCGACGATGAAGTCCCAGGCCCCGGTGAAGATGCTCATACGGGTTCCCCCTCGGCTGACAGGACGGCGGGAACCTTCGACGAGGTCGACGTTCTGGTCCACGGGGTCAGGAATCGGCCGATCAGATACAGGATCAGATCGAGCGCCAGTGCCAGCACGACGATCGCGATGATGCCCGCAACGATCTGGTCGGGATAGTCGCGGTCGTAGCCTTGTTTGAACAGGACTCCAAGCCCGCCGATTCCTATCAGAGATCCGACTGACACCAGCGAAATATTGGTAACGGCAATAACTCTGATGTTCGCGATCATCACCGGCAGCGCCAATGGCAACTCGACCGTCAGAGCGCGTCGTAGTGGTGTGAAACCGACGGCGGTGGAGGCGTCGATGACGTTGTCCGGCACCGAGTCGAGTGCTTCGGGTACTGCCCGGATGAGCAGTGCCGTCGCATACACGCTGAGTGCGATCACGACGTTGAGAGGATCAAGGGTCTTGAGTCCGAACAACTGGGGGATGGTGACGAACAGCGCGAGCGACGGAATCGTGAACGCAATGCTCGCCAGGGTCAACGTGATTCGGCGCAGCCATCTGACGTTGCGGATCGCTGTTCCGACCGGAACGGCAATCAGGAGACCGATCAGCAAAGGAAGCAGTGCCAGATACAGATGGGTCTTCGAGTAATCCACGACCGTCGAGAAATTGTCGATGAGCCAGCGCATGCCGCTACGACCCGAATCCCTCGGTGAAGGCGACTCGGTTGCGTTCCTCGTCCTCGCGTCGACGCTGATCTGCCAATTTCGCCACGACTTCGGACCCGAGGATCCCGCCGATGACCGCTCCCTCGCCGTCGACGGCAACGCCGATACCGGAAGGGGACGAGATTGCCGCATCGAGTGCTTGGCGTAGATCACCGCCGGGGGAGAACAACGAACCACCGGCCGACGTCGACTGCGCGAGAGTGCGTCCCGAGCGCAGGCCTTCGACGCCGGTCACGTCGATCCATCCCTGCGGACTTCCGCTGTCCGTGACCACGAGAACCCACTCGCCCAATTCGAGACGCAGAGCCTTCAATTCGTTCTCGACGGCCGTGCGTACAGGGTGCAACGGAACCTCGTCGGCAGCGCGGAACGACAATCCCCGATATCCGCGATCGCGCCCGACGAATCCGGCGACAAAATCCGTTGCCGGTGCAGCCAACACGTCGCGAGGTGCCGCCACCTGCTGAAGCCGCCCGCCGGGACCGAAGACGGCAATGTGATCACCGAGTTTGACTGCCTCGTCGATGTCGTGGGTGACAAAGACGATCGTCTTCTTCAGTTCGCTTTGCAGACGGAGCATTTCGGTCTGCAGATCCTCACGCACGACGGGGTCGACGGCGCTGAACGGCTCGTCCATCAACAGGATCGGCGGATCGGCCGCCAATGCACGCGCAACTCCCACACGTTGCTGCTGCCCACCCGAGAGTTGCCCGGGGTAGCGGGTGGCAAGTGAGATGTCCAGACCGACTCGTTCGAGCACACCCAACGCGGCTTTACGGGCGGCGCGGCGGGACTCACCGCGCAGCACCGGAACCGTTGCGACGTTGTCGATCACGGTGCGGTGCGGAAGCAGGCCGGCGTTCTGGATGACGTACCCGATACCGAGACGCAGTTTCACCGCGTCGGTCTGGGCGATGTCGCGACCGTCGACGAAGATCTTGCCCGACGTCGGTGTGATCATCCGGTTGATCATGCGCATCGACGTCGTCTTGCCGCACCCGGACGGCCCCACGAACACCGTGAACGACTCGGCCTCGATGGTGAGATCGAGACGGTCGACGGCGGTGGTGCCGTCCGGATACTGCTTGGTGACGCCCTCGAAGGTGATCACGTGACTACGAGACCGGCTTGTCGAGGCCCTGCGCCGTCACCCACGCCTTGGCCGCCGCTGCCGGCTCCGTCTTGGTGTCGCCGGACACCTGGACGTTGAGTGCCAACAACTCTTCGGTGGTGAGCTTGGCGGACACCGCATCGAGGACCGTCTTCAACTTGTCGGAAGACTTCGAGGCACGCAGCACCGGCACCACGTTCTGAGCCGGGAAATTGTTCTTCGGGTCTTCGAGAACCACGAAGTTGTTCTCCGGGATGGAGGCCGACGTCGTGAAGATGTTTGCCGCGGTGATGTCACCGGAGGAGAGAGCCTTCACGGTTGCCGGTCCACCGCCGTCGGCGATCGGAACGAAGTTGGCTGCCGAGATGTCGAGGCCGTAATTGGACTTCAAACCGGGCAATCCGGCTGGACGTTCCTGGAACTCGGCCGGAGCACCGAACTTGACCTCGGCGGAATGCGGAGCCAGATCGGCGATCGTCTTCAGGTTCCACTTGTCAGCGGTTTCCTTCGTGACGACGACGGCGTCCTTGTCCTCGGCGGATGCAGGCGTCGCAATTGCCAATTCCGACCCGAGAGCTGCGGGAAGAGCAGCGAGGACGTCAGCGGAGCTGGTGGCCGTGCTGTCGGGATCCAAGTACTGCAGGAGATTTCCCGTGTAATCCGGAATGACACTGATGGACCCGTCCTTGAGTGCCGGAATGTACGCCTCGCGGCTGCCGACGTTGAACGACGTGGACACATCGAACCCGTTGACACGCAGTGCTTCGGCGTAGATGTTGGCGATCGTCTCGGATTCGGTGAAGTTGGCGGAGCCGACGACGATCGCGTTGGGATCGCTGTTGGAGTCACCGTCGCTGCTACCGCACGCTGTCAGTGCAGTCAGAGAGACAACGGTTGCCGCGGCTACGAGCCAACGGTTGGAACGAAATCGTGAGGTGCGCATGAGCGTCCTTCCGGTTTTTCGGGCGTCCCGTGTTTCGGGCGTCGGAAACCATTCCCTTGTGGCGAAGCCACCCGAGTGACTTCGACGGCGCCGCCACCGAGTGGCTGCGTCAGGACTGGTTACCGCGCATCGCCCGACAAGTGTAACGATAGGTACCGACATGGCACGGTTTTCGATCCATGGGATTGGATGTGAGGATTTCGGTGAAGAGCACACGCACGAAGTATTCGACTGTTGTTGCAGCACTGATGGTCCTGCCGATTCTCAGCGGATGCGCAAACGGTGATTCGGTGGTAGAGGGTGCCGAAGCGGAGTCTCGTGACCAGATCGTGGTGGCTGCTGACGCATCGGTGGAGAGTTCGGTGTTGGCCGAGGTGTATTCGACGGTGCTCTCCTCCTCCGGCCTGTCGGCTCGCGTCGAATCGGTGGGTGGTGGCCGAAACCAATCACTCGAGGCTCTGGACGCAGCGCGAGTCACTTTGGTGCCCGAGTTCACCGGCGCGCTGCTCGATCACTACGACCCGTCATCCCCGGCCCGCAAGGCCGACGACGTCTTCGAAGCCTTGAGTCGCTCTCTGCCGGAGGGTCTTTCGGTCTCCGACTATGCGATGGCCGAAGATCGTGCGGTCCTCGCGCTCGACACCGGATACGCACAGTCGTTGGGAGCGAAGACGATAGAAGCCTTTGCTCCTTCGTGTGCCGCGGCGACGCCGCTCGTCTCCGCGAGATTCGTCGAGGACGGGGCAGTGGAACAGTTGGCCGAGGGCGCCGATTGTGTCTTCGCCGGTGTCGATCAGGCAACGCCGGCAGACGTACCCGGTGCACAAGTATTCGGAACCACGACGCTGTCGGCGTTGGCACAATCCGATGCCGTCACAGTGCTCGCTGATTCGAATCACATTCTGGCTGCGCAGAATGTCGTTCCGCTCTTTCGAGCGGGCGCACTGGGAGATTCGGCTGTCAAGGCGCTCAGCGTCGTTGCCGGTGAACTGTCCACCACCGATCTCGCCGCAATGATCGAGCAGGTGCGGACCGGCAAGGCGTCAGCCTCGGAAGTCGCCCGCACCTGGTGGGACACCCGTCAGTGAGCGCTTGATCCCACTGCTGAACTCGAATCATCCTTGGCACGAATCAGTTTCGATGCGATGAACTGGCCGAGGTCGGAAACGGCGTCTGCTGCTTCCTTCACCAGTGACGCCTGTGCGTGAGCCACGTGCCAGAGTCTTGCGTACTCGACCAGGGACACATCGACGCTGGCAGCGGCGAGCTTGTCGGTGAACGTCATGATCTGCGGGTAGAGGACTTCCTCGGAACCGACGTGAATCCTGGTGGGTGGCAACCCGTCGAGCTTTCCGTGCATCGGTGCGTAGCCGGGATCAGTACGGTCGCCTCCGGCAAGGTAGGCGTCGGCGGCGTCGAAGGACCACGCTGTGTTGACCACCAGGTCGGCCTTTTTGGTAGCACCCCGATCGCCGGGATCGACCCACGGTGAGATCAGGGCAAGCGCGCCGGGGGTCACGCCGTGACGCTCGATCAGACGGATAGCGGTCGCCGCGGCCAGGCCGCCACCGGCCGAATCGCCGGCGATGGCAACGCGGTCTTCCGAATAGTCGAACTCGGTGACCAACTGCATGAAGGCTGAGACCGCGTCGTCGAGAGCGGCGGGATACGGATTCTCCGGCGCGAGACGGTAGTCCAAGGTGAAGACCGCACTGGACGACTCACGGGCGAGATGAGCTGCGAGAGAACGGTGTGTGGACAGCGAACCCAGGGTGTACGCCCCGCCATGCAGGTAGAGAACTGCGGTGGGGCGCTCGGTTGCGCCGACGGTGATCTTCTCTGCCGGTCGGCAAGCCAGCTCCAGCGGGCGCACGACGGCGCCCGCTGGAACCTGCTGTAGCGGTGCCCCGGCCTCGAGCAACAGACGTTGAATCCGATACGGCAGCCGCGAGTTGAAAGCCAGACGGAAGTACGGCTTCAACAAGAATGCGACCACGGGCAGCGGAAGGGTGAACGTGCTCACCGGCAGGGCTCCTGACTCTATATGCGAACTGCGCTGTGAAACGAACTGCGCTGTGAAACGAACTCAGCTGGACTTGGGCATCATTCGGCCGGCGACGATCGCGACGATGCGCTGGTAGCCCGATCCTACGAGGCGAACCCAGGCGTCGAGTGCGATTGCGTCCATCCCGATGAGAACTCGCGGCTTGCTCTTGCGAACACCGTTGACGATCGTCTTGGCGGCGTCCTCCGGTGTGGTGCGCGCGAGCTTGCGGTCGAAGAACTCGGAGAAGACCGCAAGATCTTCACCCGGGCCTGCGGTGGCGTTGCGTGCGATGGCGGTCTTGATTCCGCCCGGGTGCACACAGGTCACCTTCACCGGGTGCTTGGCGATCAGCATTTCCTGGCGAAGCGACTCGGTGAAACCGCGAACGGCGAACTTGGCCGAGTTGTAGGCGCTCTGACCCGGCATCGACAGCAGACCGAAGAGGCTCGACACGTTCACGATGTGCCCGTCGCCGGAGGCGATGACGTGGGGGAGGAATGCCTTGGTGCCGTTGACAACTCCCCAGAAGTCGACGTCCATGACACGTTCGAAGTCCTTGAATTCGGACTTCTCGAAAGTGCCGTGGTAGGCGATTCCGGCGTTGTTGTAGATCTGATTGACCTTGCCGAAATGGGCGACAACCGCGTCGGCGTACTCGAGAACCGCTTCGCGCTGGGTGACGTCGAGATGGTCCGACTTCACCTCGGCGCCGATGGCTTCCACCAGACGCGTTGTCTCGGCGAGCCCGATGGTGTCCACGTCGGAGATTGCCAACTTGGCGCCCTGGCCGGCCAGGTTCAGTGCTAGTGCGCGACCGATGCCCGATCCCGCTCCGGTGATGACTACGACCTTGCCTGCAAAATCACTCATTGTGCTACTGCCTTCTCGTCGTCGAGGTCGATCTGTGAAGTGGTCGCGGTGCCGACGGCGCCGAGATCCGAGGTGGCGACGCTGCGGTATGCCGCGAGGTCGAAATGCTTGGTGGCATTGCGGAACTGGAAGGTGAAGCCAGGCCACAGGGTGGTGTTGTTTCCGTGCTTGTCCATGTACCAGCTGGCGCAACCGCCGTTGTTCCACACGCTCTTGGACATAGCTGCCTGCAGGTCCTTGTTGTACTTGTCCTGCTTGTCCTTGCGCACCTCGATGGTGCCGATGTCGTACTTGTCGATGGTGGCGATCGCGTCGACCAGGTAGTTGATCTGCGACTCGATCATGAAGACCATCGACGAATGTCCGAGGCCGGTGTTGGGTCCGACGAGGAAGAACATGTTGGGGAAGTTGGCAACTGCCGCGCCCTTGTATCCCTGCATGCCGGTCTCCTCGAAGACCTCGGCGAGCGAGCGTCCGTCCTTGCCGAAGATTCCCGCGAAGGTGGGGGAGTCGGTGACGTGGAATCCGGTCGCCACGACGATGGCATCGATCTCACGCGTGGTGCCGGTCTTCGAGACGATCCCGTTGGCGGTGACCTCCTCGATGCCTTCGGTCACCAGGTCGACATTGTCCTGGGCGAGGGTGGGGAAGTAGTTGTTCGAGATCAGCATGCGCTTGCAGCCGATCTGGAAGTTGGGCATGACCTTCTTGCGAAGATCCTTGTCCTTGATCTGGGCCTTCAGGTGACGCTCGGCGGCGAACTGCAACGGCTTCATGAAGACCGGCGCCTTGGCCAGGCCGACGACCTGCGTCTCTCGCATCCAGTAGATACCGGTGCGGCACAACTTCTGGAAGCCGGGAAGGTACTTGAACGCGAGGTGCTCGATCTTGGTGTACTCGCGGTCTGCGCGGGGCAGGATCCACGGCGCCGTGCGCTGGTACACGTCGAGATGCGAGACCTTCTTGCCGATGGCCGGCACGATCTGGATGGCCGAGGCGCCGGTTCCGATGACGGCCACACGCTTGCCGGTCAGATCGGCGTCGTGGTTCCAACGCGAGGAGTGGAAGATCTCGCCCTTGAAGCCGTCGATGCCCTTGATGTCCGGAAGTGAAGGCTCACACAATGCGCCGACGGCCGAGACGACGATCTTTGCGACGAATTCGCCCTTGTTGGTGCTGACGTGCCACCGAGCAGACGCCTCGTCCCAGCGTGCGGAGAGAACATCGCAGTCGAAGATGTGCTTGTCGAGCACCTTGTGGCGGTTGGCCACCGACTGGATGTACTTGTAGATCTCGGGCTGAGTGGAGAAGGAGCGCGTCCACTCCGGATTGAGTGCAAAAGAGTACGAGTACAAATGCGACGGCACGTCACACGCGGCGCCCGGGTAGCTGTTGTCACGCCAGGTTCCGCCGACGTCGTTGCCGCGCTCGAGAACGACGTAGTCCGTGATGCCGGCCTGTGCCAGTTTGATCGCCGCACCGAGACCGGCGAAACCACTGCCGATGATCAGTGTGCCGACGTGGCGAGTATCCGCGGCAGGTGCTGAGGTATCTGTAACTGGAAGACTCATGTAGGGAACGATATGCCTTTATTGAGTCACGGTCAATAGCTTATTGACGAATATTCAGTAGTCTATTGGGCATGGACGCAGTAAAGCGAACACGGCTCGACCCTGCGCAACGCCGAGCGCAACTCATCGACCTCGGGGCGCGGATGCTGGCCGAACGGCCGCTCGAACAGATTTCCGTCGAGGACATCGCCGATCAGGCTGGTGTCTCGCGGGGGCTTCTGTTCCACTACTTCGCGTCGAAAAGCGAGTTCCATCTGGCGATCGTCCGACACAGCAGTGAACAGATGCTCCAGCGCACCGAGCCGAGCGAGTCGGACGATCCGATGCTCACCCTCCGCTCGGTGCTGGCGTCGTACGTCGACTACGTGACCGAGAACCGCAATACCTACGTCTCGCTGCTCCGGGGGACCGCCAGCGGGGATCCGCAGATGCGTGAGGTGTTCGAGCAGACTCGCGACATCATGGCCAAGAGAACCCTCGATCAGCTCCCGAAGATCGGCCTGACTCGAACACCTCAGGTGGAGTTGGCCGTTCGCGGTTGGATCGCGTTTGTCGAGGAAGCCACCATCAGTTGGCTCCGAGCGCCCGCCATCACCCGCGAGGAACTGATCGACCTGACGGTTCAGTCGTTACCTGCGTTGGCACTGGCCGCCGTCGGCTTCGATGCCGGGCCGGATCTGGGTCTGCTGCAATCGAATTGACGTGAACGCAGAAAGGCCGGGCCCCACACTCCTTGCGGAATGTGGGGCCCGGCCCTTGTCAAATTACTGAGATCAGTTGGTCGGCAGGAACGCCTCGTCCAAGATCTCCTGCTGCTCCACTGCGTGGACCTTGCTCGATCCCGAAGAGGGAGCGGACATCGGACGGCGCGAGATGCGCTTGATACCGGTCAAGGTCTCCGGCAGAAGGTCCGGCAGAGCCAGCCCGAGGAACGGCCACGCACCCTGGTTTGCGGGCTCTTCCTGGACCCAACGGAACTGATCCGCATTCGGGTAACGGTCCAGGGTCTCCTTGAGGCGACGCTTCGGCACGGGGTAGAGCTGCTCCATGCGCACGATGGCGATGTCGTCACGCTCGTCCTTGTGCTTCTTCGCCAGGAGTTCCCAGTACAGCTTGCCGCTGACCAGCAGAACCCGCTTGACCGATTCGCGTGCGCTTTCGCCGCTCTCGTATGCCGGCTCCTCGAAGACCGAACGGAACTTGCCCGTCGTGAAGTCCTCGACGTTGCTGACGGCAGCCTTGTTACGCAGCATCGACTTGGGCGTGAAAACCACCAGCGGACGGCGGATGCCGTCGAGGTGATGGCGACGCAGCAGGTGGAAGTAGCTGGCCGGAGTCGACGGAACCGCAACGGTCATCGAGCCTTCTGCACACAGCTGAAGGAAACGCTCGATGCGACCGGAGGTGTGGTCCGGACCCTGACCCTCGTGACCGTGCGGCAGGAGCAGCACGACGTCGGAGAGCTGACCCCACTTGGCCTCACCCGAAGAGATGAACTCGTCGATGATGGTCTGCGCGCCGTTGACGAAGTCACCGAACTGCGCTTCCCACAGGACCAGAGCGTCGGGGTTACCGACCGAGTAGCCGTACTCGAAGCCCAGACCTGCGTACTCGGTGAGTGCGGAGTCGTAGACCATGAACTTGCCGCCGTTTTCGGCGTCGGCAGCGATCTTGGCGATCGGGCTGTACTCGTTGCCGGTCTTGCGGTCGATGAGGACCGAGTGACGCTGCGTGAACGTTCCTCGCTTGGAGTCCTGACCCGCGAGGCGGATCAAGGCACCCTGCTCGGCCAACGAGCCGAACGCGAGCAATTCTGCGAACGCCCAGTCGACATGTCCCTCACGGGCCATCTCGCGGCGCTTCTCGGCAACCGGCTTGACGCGCGGGTGAACGGTGAAGCCGTCGGGGACGTTGACGAACGCATCACCGATGCGCTCGAGGACCTCGGGAGCGACAGCCGTGGTCAGGCGAGCCGGGGGAGTCTGGTCGAGTTCGACGGACTCGGACGGTTCGGGCTGGAACTTCTCGAGTTCACGGACCTCGTTGAAGACCCGTTCGAGCTGGCCCTGGTAGTCGCGAAGTGCGTCTTCGGCTTCCTTGAGCGAGATGTCACCGCGGCCGATGAGGGACTCGGTGTAGCTCTTACGAACGCTGCGCTTGGTGTCGATGACGTCGTACATGGCCGGCTGGGTCATCGACGGGTCGTCGCCCTCGTTGTGACCGCGACGGCGGTAGCAGATGAGGTCGATGACAACGTCCTTGCCGAACTTCTCACGGAAGTCGACGGCCAGCTGAGCAACCCAGACGCAAGCCTCGGGGTCGTCGCCGTTGACGTGGAAGACCGGTGCGGCGATCATCTTCGCGACGTCGGTGCAGTACTCGGACGAGCGTGAATGTTCCGGAGCGGTGGTGAAGCCGACCTGGTTGTTCACGACGATGTGCACGGTGCCACCGGTGCGGTAACCGCGAAGCAGCGAGAGGTTGAGCGTCTCGGCGACAACGCCCTGACCGGCGAATGCAGCGTCACCGTGCAGCATGAGCGGCAGGACGGTGAAGCCTTCTTCGCCCTTGTCGAGGATGTCCTGCTTGGCGCGGACCAGGCCTTCGAGAACCGGGTCGACGGCCTCGAGGTGCGACGGGTTTGCGGTCAAGGAGACAGCGATGTCGTTGTCACCGAACATCTGGATGTACGTTCCGCTGGCACCCAAGTGGTACTTCACGTCGCCGGAGCCGTGAGCGGCTGCCGGGTTCATGTTGCCCTCGAACTCCGTGAAGATCTTGGAGTACGGCTTGCCGACGATGTTGGCAAGCACGTTGAGACGGCCACGGTGCGGCATGCCGATGACGACCTCGTCGAGCTGGTGCTCGGCGGCCTGGTCGATCACGGCGTCCATCATCGGGATGACGGCTTCGGCGCCTTCGAGCGAGAAGCGCTTCTGGCCGACGTACTTGGTCTGCAGGAACGTCTCGAAGGCCTCGGCGGCGTTGAGCTTGCTCAGGATGTACTTCTGCTGAGCGACCGAAGGCTTGGCGTGATGGCCCTCGACGCGGTCCTGGATCCACTGACGCTGATCCGTCTCGAGGATGTGCGTGTACTCGACGCCGACGTGGCGGCAGTACGCGTCGCGCAGCACGCTCAACACGTCGCGCAGCTTCATCTTCTCTTGGCCGTGGAAGCCGCCGACCTTGAACTCACGGTCCAGATCCCACAGCGTCAGGCCGTGGCTGATGACGTCGAGGTCGGGGTGGCTGTGGAACTTGTCCTTGACGAACTGCAACGGGTCCGTGTCGGCCATGAGGTGGCCGCGGTCACGGTATGCAGCGATCAGTTCGAGAACGCGGGTGTTCTTGTCGACAGCGCCTTCCGGCACGTCCTTGCGCCACCGCACCGGCTCGTACGGGTTGCCGAGCGCGTGGAAGATCTCGTCGTAGAACTCGTCGCTGATCAGCAGGTTGTGGATCGTGCGCAGGAAATCGCCCGACTCGGCACCCTGGATGATGCGGTGATCGTAGGTCGAGGTGAGAGTCATCAACTTGCCGACGCCCATCTCGGCCAGCTTCTCGTCGCTGGCGCCCTGGAACTCGGCGGGGTATTCCATCGCGCCGGCACCGATGATGGCGCCCTGGCCCTTCATCAGGCGAGGAACGGAGTGAACCGTGCCGATACCGCCCGGGTTGGTCAGCGAAATGGTGACGCCGGTGAAGTCTTCGCCGGTGAGCTTGCCTTCACGGGCGCGTCGGACGATGTCCTCGTATGCCGCGTGGAACTGGACGAAGTTCATCGACTCGGTGTTCCGGATGGCGGCAACTACCAGTGAGCGGTTGCCGTCCTTTCCGGGAAGGTCGATCGCGAGTCCGAGATTGGTGTGCTCGGGCGTGACCGCGTTCGGCTTGCCGTCGATTTCGGCGAAGTGCCGGTTCATGTTGGGGAACGCGTTGACTGCCTGGACGATCGCGTAACCCAAGAGGTGGGTGAACGAGATCTTGCCGCCGCGGGTACGCGCGAGGTGGTTGTTGATGACGATGCGGTTGTCGAACATCAGCTTCGCGGGGATGGCACGCACGCTGGTTGCAGTCGGGATCTCGAGCGAGAGCGACATGTTCTTGACGACTGCGGCTGCGGCGCCGCGGAGAACCTTGGTTTCCTCGGCTCCGCCGGCAGGGGCGGGCTTCGCAGTAGCGGCCGCGGGCTTGGCTGCTGCGGGCTGGGCCGGGGCGGCCTTGGCGGCGGGCGCTGCCGTCTTCGCGGGGGCCGGAGCGGCAGCCTTGGCAGCCGGCGCAGGAGGTGCGGTCTTGGGGGCGGGAGGCGTGGCCTTGGGAGCAGCAGGCGGAGCTACAACAGCGGCGGGTGCAGCCGCGTTGCCGTTCGAGGCAGTCCCGTTTCCACCTCCCGTGTTCGCCGAGTCCGGCGAGTAATCGGTCAAGAATTCGTGCCAACTGGGATCCACGGACGACGGATCGTCCTGGAAGCGTTGGTACATCTCGTCAACCAGCCACTGGTTCTGTCCGAATTGGGATGTAGAACTGCTGCTCACGGCAGGTGTTCGCCTCGTTTCTATTTCGGTACCCGATCAGAGCGCCTATATACATGAGATTAGCCCGAGCGTGTGACGAGCAATTGTGCGGCACACAATTTGTGAGCTGTCTCACGGAAGTCCGTGATCTTGTGATCGCGCACTACCTCTCGGCGGTACAAATCCGTGCCGACTGTCACGCGACGGGGTTGCCTTCGATGACAGTTCTCGACGTCAGATTATTCCCCTCACGCGCCTGCGATGCATCCCAGAGTCCCGAGTAGTGACCACCGGCATACCGCAGAACATCGTGCGGGCCGTATTCAACGATACGTCCCCGGTCAACTACGACAACGAGGTCCGCTCGGGCAGCTGTCGCGAGGCGGTGAGCTACGACGACGGAAGTCCGTTTCCGGGTGACCGACCGACTTGCTTCGAGCACCATTCGTTCGGTCGCGGGATCGAGCGTCGCGGTCGCCTCGTCGAGGAGCAGAAGGTCCGGGTCGACGAGTTCGGCACGGGCCAATGCGATCAGTTGGCGTTGGCCCGCCGAGAGCCCCTGGCCGCGCTCGCCGACGGGATGATTCATGCCTCCACGCATGTCGGCTATCGAATTCAGTGCGCCGACGGAACGTGCCGCTTCCTCGATCTCCGCGTGCGACGCCGACGGCCTGCCGTACGCGATGTTGTCGGCGACCGTGCCGGTGAACAGATGGGCTTCTTGTGGGACCACGCCGAGGCGACGTCGGTACTGCGAGAGGTGGAAGTTCCGGATGTCGGTTCCGTCCACGTCGACCGATCCGGACGTCGGGTCGTAGAAGCGGGCGAGCAACTTCACGACCGTCGACTTCCCGGCACCGGTTCGGCCGACCAGAGCGACGGTCGTGCCCGGCGGGATTTGCAGATCGAAATCGGAGAGGGCGTCGACGTCCGCACCCGAGTACCGGAACCCGACCCCGTCGAGATGGACGGCGCCGTCGAGTCGTCCGGAGATCGCGATCAAATCCTCGCTGTCGGCAGTCTCGATCGAACTGCGAGTGCGCAGCAGGTCGCCGATTCGTTGCAATCCGACGTTTGCCTGTTGGTAACCATCGAACACTTGTGAGAGTTGCTGAATCGGTCCGAACAGCAGACCGAGGTAGAGCACGAAAGCGATCAGTACGCCGGGCGAAGTCGATCCGTTGGCGATCTGGTGCGCACCGACGAACACGACCGCGGCCAACGCGAGGTCGGACAGGAACGAAATGAAAGGGAAGTAGATCGAAATGGCTCGCTGCGACCGCATCCGCGATCGGCGGTAGCTCTCGGAGCGTTCTGCGAACCTACGCGCCGCACCTTCTTCGCGGCGGTAGGCCTGAGCCGCTCGCAGACCGGCGATGTTCTCCTGGAAGTCGGCATTGACGAGCGAGATCCGTTCGCGGGACTGGCTGTAGGCAACCGAGGAGATCTTGCGGAAGACCACGGTCGCGACCACGAGCGGTGGGATGACGGCCAGCGCCACCAGGCCGAGCGTCACGTCGGTCGCCAGGAGGGCGATCGAAATTCCGCCGACGGTCAGGACGCTCACGATCGCCGTCGACATACCGGTTTGGATGAACGACGAGAGCGCGTCGACGTCGGTGGTCATACGCGTCATGATGCGGCCGGACAATTCCCGTTCGTAGTAGTCCAGACCCAGGCGCTGCAAGTGTGCATAGCTGCGGACGCGGAGCCCGAACAGCACGCGTTCACCGGCTCGGGCCGTGAGCACCGTCATGACCGCCACGATGACCCAGTCTGCGGCGACCAGGAGCGCGCCGAACGCCGTCGCGATCCAGAGTGTGGTGCTGTCTGCGGTCACGACTCCGTGGTCGATCGCATATCTGACGAGGGAGGGAAATGCGATCGCCGCGGCGGAGTCCAGGGCAAGGCACACGACAACCGCCAGTAGAACCCAGCGGACCGGCCTCAAGATCTGTCGGAGTGAGAACTGTGGATTCGATTCGCGCAGGCTCTCAGGAGCAATTCCGGGGTCTTCGCGTGCGGGTGGGAGAGCGTCGACTGCTGCCCGCAGAGACGGAGTCACCGCGATTCCGCTGAGCGCTCCGGCCATCGGTCCGCCGGCACTCTGCGCCGAAGCGGTAGTGCTGTCGGCTTCGGATTCCGGAGCCTGCGGCCACAGCTGCTCGGCTGTGGGCTCGCGGCGTTGATGTCCGAAAGCGTCAGGGCCGGCCTCGTCGATTTCGGCGGATAGTTCCGGCGGCGAGGAGAACAGGGCGCGAAAGAGCGGACATCGCGCTTCCAGCTCGTCCACGGTTCCGGAGTCGATGATCCGTCCGCCGTCGAGAACCGCGACGCGATCTGCCAGCGTCAAGGTGGATCGCCGGTGCGCGAGGATCAGCGTGGTTTGCCGTCGTCTGGCCCGGAACGCGTCGAAGATCGCGGCTTCGGTAGCCGCATCGACCGCGGAGGTGGCGTCGTCGAGGACCAAAATCCGCGGGTCGACGAGGAGGGCTCGGGCAAGCGCGATGCGCTGACGCTGGCCGCCCGACAGCGTCAGACCTCGTTCACCGACAACGGTGTCGTATCCGTCCGGGAGTGCCTCGATGAAGGTGTCTGCCTGTGCCAATGCAGCTGCGGCGCGGATGTCCTCGTCGGAGGCGTCCTCGCGCCCCAGTGCGATGTTGGCGGCGATGGTGTCCGAGAACAGGAAAGGTTCGTCGAAGACCAGGCTGACGGCGGCACGAAGCTGTTCTGTGCGCAGTTCGCCGATGGGGAACGTCTCGCCCGCGGTATCGACGGTCACTACACCCGAAGTCGGGGCGTAGAACCGGGGGAGAAGCAAGGACAACGCGGTCTTGCCTGACGCGGCCGGCCCCACGACGGCGACGGTCTCGCCCGGTTCTATGCGAAGGTTCAGCCCGGTCAGGACGTCGCGTTCGGTGTCGAACCCGAATGCGACGTTTTCGAAAGTGACGCCGAGCGGACCGTCGGGCAGGTCCACCGGATGGTCAGGATCGGCGATGTCCGGCTGAGCGTTGATGACGTCGTAGACACGCTCGACAGCGGCGCGCGCAAGCTGCGCCATGACGATGACCGACGACAGAGTTCGGGTGACGCCGGTCATCGTCACGATGTAGGTGGCGAACGCGAGAAACGTTCCCACGGTGATCTTGTCGTGCAGTGCGAGATACCCGCCGAGAGCGATCACTCCCACCTGCCCGAGCTGGGGCAAGGCGGCCATGGTCGGCGCGAATTTCGCGTTCAACCACGCGGCGCGAAGACGCTCCGAATACAACGTGCGGCTGTGCTTTTCGAGTTGGTCGACGGCTCGTTGTTCCTGCCCGAATCCCTTGACGACGCGCACGCCCGTGACGGTTTCCTCGACATGTTGGGCGAGGTCGGCGGCCCGCTGCTGCGCGGACCATGTTGCGGCGAAGAGCATCGGTCGCATCAGGAACACCACCAGCCCTACTGCGGGGATGACGGCGACAGCGACGAGAGTCAACAGCGGCGAGAGCCACGCCATGATGCCGATCGCGAGCACGAATTGCAGGAGCGCACCCGCGGACATCGGCACCATCGCGAGCAAACCCTGGACGAGTTGTAAATCGGTGATGGACCGGGATACCACCTGGCCTGTGCGGATCTGATCCTGCCCGCGTCCGTCGAGGCGTTGCAGCGAGCCGAGCAAGGCGAGCCGCAAGTCGTGTTGAACATCGAGCGAGAGTCGGCCGGCAAGCATCCGTCGGCCGTACTGGCACGCGAAGCGGACGACCGCGAGCAGCGCGATCGCCAGCGCGACGAACCCGATCACCTTGCCTGGGTTCTCCTGGCTTGCGGCGTCGAGCGCATAGCGGGTCAGAAGAGGAAACGAGATGTCGATCGCCGAAGCGATGACGGTCACCAGAAGCGCGCCGATGGCAACTCTTCGGTGCAACCAGCATGCGTGCGCCAAGCGGCGGATCCAGCCCGGAGCTCGATCGACCTCTCCAGCTACCGGACTGTCCGTGTTGATCGTGTTCATCGAGATCCACGGTAGACCCGGCCCCAGACAGCCTTTTCAGGTGATGTCGCGGGTCCTGGTCCGCAGCCAACCGAGCCCGCAGAACAGAACCACCCAAGCTGCCAGCATCATCGGGCCGCTCGGCCAGGACGCAAACGCATCGACGTCGATCGACGGGGCCGCATTGATGATCGTGCCGATCGTGGCCGACACCGGAAGCGCGGCCCCGACCCCGCCGAGATCCATCGCGAGCAGCACTGCGCGGACGATCCATTCACCGAAGACGAACCACAGGATGACCGAGAGGGCACCGGCCATCGACGAACCGGTGAGCAGTGCCACCCCGGCGCCGAGCAGCGCCCACAGAGCGCACGCCAGAATGCCTGCGGCGCAGATGGCGAAGAGATCGGTGGTGAAGCTGAAGTCCCGGCCGAAGAGCAACATCGCGCCGATGCTGACTACTTCGACAGCCAACGCGTAGCCGACGGCAAAGACCGCGACGACCGCAAGTTTTGCGCCGAGAACTCCGTCACGGCCGCGAGCTGTGAGGAACGTCGTGGTGAGAGTTTTGTAGCCGAATTCGGATCCGGCGGTGAGTGCTCCGAAGACAGCCGCGAACACCAGGACAAGCGTGTTGGAGACACCGAGGCTGACGCCGGTGGACACGACATCGACGTCGAAGGTGGTGTCTGCCGAATCGGCCACGACTTCGACGAACGTCCTGGTGGAGGCAGCAATCAGCACGGCCACGACGACCGGTGCGATGGCCAGTGCCCACCAGTAGCGCAGGGTGAGAACTTTGAGTGTCTCCGCGCGCACGAGCGTGGTCATCGGTGTCCTCCGGAAGGTCCGTATGCGGCAGGGCCGTAATAACCCGGGCCCGAACCGGGACCGGGTGGGCGGTGGTATCCGACCTGGGGGACGGCATATTGCGGCGTTGTCATGGCCAGGAACAGTTGCTCGAGATCTGCGCCTTCGGTTGCGACACCGAAGATCGTGACTCCGGCGGCGGATGCCACCGGTGGCAGTACCGACGTGTCGGTGCCGCCCACGGCGAGCCGTCCGTCCTGGGTGATCTGGGCGTCGATGATTCCGCGAGCGGCCAATGCCGTGGCGAGGAGCGCTGGGTTGGAACACGAGACGAGCAGTCGACTGCGCTGCGAGCGGCGAAGTTCGTCCATGGTCCCTTGGTAGACGAGTGAGCCGGCGCTGACGATGACCACGCTGTCGACGGTCGCTTCCACTTCACGAAGCGCGTGACTCGAGATCAGAACCGTTCGGCCGGAACCGGCGAAGGTCTGCAGGAACTGACGAAGCCACGCCATGCCCTCGGGGTCGAGTCCGTTCGCGGGTTCGTCGAGCACGAGGATCTCGGGATCACCGAGCATCGCGGTGGCAAGGATCAGGCGTTGGCGCATCCCGAGCGAGAAGGTGCCGGTCTTGTGGGCTCCGACCGATCTCAGACCGACCATGTCCAGCACCTGCGCCGCGCGCTGAGTCGGCATGCCGATAGCGGCCGCGTAGATCTCGAGGTGTCCGAGGGCCGTTCGTTTCGGATGGAGACTGCCGACGTCGAGTACTGCGCCGACGGTCCGAGCCGGGTTGGGCAGCAAACGCATCGGGGTGCCGTTGATCGTGGCCGATCCCGACGTCGGTGACACCAGTCCGAGGAGCATCCGCAACGTGGTCGTCTTGCCCGAACCGTTCGGACCGAGAAACCCGGTGATCGAGCCCGCCTGAACGTCGAAGCTCAGGTCGTTGACCGCGCGCGCCGCCTTGAACGTCTTCGTCAACCCACGAATCTCGATGGGGGCAGAGAAGGATCCCATTGCGGTGTTCGTCAATGCTGCTCCCGGGTCGGCGGCGAATACGTGATGCGAGCCTACGGCCCGGACAGCTATCTGCGGATGGCCCGGCGTGTCTCCGTCTGGGGAAGCACTGCGGCATCGTCGGCAGGCATCACGATCAGGTGGTCGGTCCACCTGGCCGGTGCCGGTCCGAAGGCTTCGCGCGCATTCTTGACGACGCCCTTGCCGATTGCACGGTTGCCCGCACCGCCGATGACCGCACCGATTCCGGCCGGAACGAGCTTGCCGAGGATCAGTGCGCTGCGCTTCGCGGCGTACTTGGTCACGAATTTCCGCACGAGGGTGCTGTTCATTCCCCTCATCGTGGGTCCGGGAATCTTGCTCGTGATTGCCGTTCCCCAATTCTTGGCTGTGATTCCGGTGGCCTTCTGCACGATCTCCATACCGGATTCGCCGAGGGCGACTGCCAGGACCAGGGCACGTCGTTGCTGGTGATCCTGTACGGAGATTCCATGCACTGACGCAATTGCCAACGTCAGCAGCGCTGACGCCTCGAGGAAGAAAGCCGATTCCGCACCGACGGCAGCGATGGACGCGACCGTTCCGACGCCCGGCACGGCGGCGGTGGCGCCGACGGCACTGCCGCTTCCGGTAACGGCGAGAATGAACATCTTCTCCATCCGCTCGACGATCTGAGCAGGTGACTCGTCGGGGTGGGCCTTACGGACATGGTTGACGTATTTGGCCACTGCGGGCGCTTGCAGGCGGCTTCCGTTGTCGAGAACGGAAACGAGGACCTTCTCGATACGCCCGCTGTCGTTGTTCGTCGACTTGCTCATTGCTGCCCCTCCACAGTTGTCCTCCTCTGAAGCGAGGTGGACCGTATCTCGAGAATAGGTGAAGTTTTCGCTGGCGGCGGTGATCACCGGGGCCATAGGCTCGTACGCGACTCGGTTTTCTTCGTGAGTTTTCCCAGGCAGGAGTTCGAGTGTTATGACCGCCACTTCGGAATCTCGTTCGACGACCATCTGGCCGACGCTGCGCTACCTCGACGCCCGTGCGGCAATCCACTTTCTGGTGAGCACCTTCGGTTTCGTGGAGAAGGCCGTCTACGGAGAGGGAGACGTGGTGGACCACGCCCAACTCGACTGGCCGGGCGGTGGCGGCATCATGTTGGGTTCGCCGCGCACCGATTCGGCGATCGCCGGCCTGCCGCCTGGAATCGGTTCGGTGTACATCGTCGTGGACGACGCGGACGCCGCCGATGCACTCCACGAACGCGCTGTCGCGGCGGGCGCCACGATCACGCAGGGATTGCGCGACGAGGACTACGGTTCGCGGGGGTTCACCTGCCGTGATCCCGAAGGTGTGTACTGGAGTTTCGGCACGTACGCAGGGGAGTAGCCCCCCGCGACCTACCTGGTGGCCCAGTGCTCTGCCGGAACCACTTCCGACGGGATGGGCGGATGAGGTGGTGTGCCGTCCCCGAACGGTCGGCCACCCAACTGTTCGCGTCCGTGCGGTTCGAGCCAGTGTGTCAATTCCGGTCCCTTGGGCACGATTCCGGAGGGATTGATCTCGGAATGCACGATGTAGTAGTGCGCTTTGATCTGTGTGAAGTCGATGGTGTCACCGAATCCGGGGGTTTGGAACAGATCGCGCGCGTAGTCCCACAGCACCGGCATCTCGCTGAGTTTGCTTCTGTTGCACTTGAAGTGGCCGTGATAGACGGGATCGAACCGCGCCAGCGTGGTGAACAGGCGCACATCGGCTTCGGTGATGGTGTCGCCCACCAGGAAACGTTGCCGGGCAAGACGTTCGGTGAGCCAGTCGAGGCGGGCGAACAGCGTGTCGTATGCCTCGTCGTACGCCTGCTGTGAACCGGCGAAACCGCAGCGGTAGACGCCGTTGTTGACGTCGCGAAAAACGTACTCGGCCACTTCGTCGATTTCGTTTCGCAGAGGCTCCGGGTACAGATCCGGTGCGCCTTCGCGGTGGTACTTCTTCCATTGCGTCGAGAAGTCGAGGGTGATCTGTGGGTAGTCGTTCGTGATCACCTTGCCCGTGGCGATCTCCACCATGGCGGGCACCGTGATTCCCCTGGGGTAGTGGGGATCTCGGGCGAAGTATGCGTCCTGCAGTCGCGGGATCTTCAGTACGGGATCGACGCCGCCCGGGTCGAGATCGAAAGTCCAGCTTCGCTTGTCGTGAACCGGACCGCAGATGCCCATCGACAGTACGTCTTCGAGGCCGAGTAGGCGGCGGACGATGATGGCGCGGTTTGCCCACGGGCAGGCACGTGCCACGATCAACCGGTATCGCCCGGGTTCGACGGGGTAACCGTCGCGGCCGTCCTCGGTGATCCGGGTCGGGATGTAGTTGGTGTCGCGTTTGAATTCACGACCCTCTTCGACGAATGTCGGTTCGCTCGCGCCGTCTTCCGTACTCATCTGCGGTCCCTCTCGTTCGAGTGTCAACTGGGCAGGTGCACGTGTACCCGAGCGTATGCCCCCAGAACGTCGAATTTGGCTTTACGTGGAAGCGTCGCGCCGATCGCACTGCCGCGACTTGTGCGTAGCTGCGGGATCAAGCCGGAATCGAGAGCGTCCTCCGCAGCGAGAAGCGTTACTGCGCAGCCGATTCCGTGACGGCGATGCGCTGGAGCAGTCAGGGTCGTGAGATCTGCCACGAATCCCTGAAATTCGGAGTACGCCGCGCATCCGAGCACCTCGGTGGAATCGGTGAGGGCGGTGAACCACCGCGTCCGGTTCCCGAGGTCGGCTGTGGTGCTGTCGTCGGGTGGGCAGAGCGCAGCGACGGCGAGGGCATCGTCGATGTCGTGGGAAATCAGTAGTTGCTCGTCGGGTGGCGCGTCCGTGTAGTCGCCGAGGAAAGCGAGATCGACGGGGCCGGTGATTCGGCCGCCGTGATCGCCGGCGATCTCGAGCAGACGCGCCGGTTGCAGCAGGGCGTCGACGGAGATGTCCTCGGTGCGCTCGATGAACCACTGCGGCCCGACGATCGCACCTGAGCCTGCCAGATCGAGAACGTGGATGTCGTCGCCGACGACGCGGGCCGTGTGTGCCGGCCGAAGTGCCGAGTCGCCGAGGCCCAGTTCACGTGCCCAAGCGAGTCGGATGATGTCGAGGTGATGTTCGTCCACTCGCTACAGGCTAGTCCGATTCGAACGGGTTGATCGAGATGGACAGAGGTCGTATATTCCATGTGGACTATTTCAGGTGGAATAGTCAAGAAATAGTCAATTGCGGCTTGTCAGGGAGGGGGACTCATGGGTGACGTGTCTTTGACGCCTCTGGGAATCACCGTTCTGGGCCTGCTGTCCGAGCGTTCGATGCATCCGTACGAGATGTATCAACTGGCCTCGGTTCGCCGGGGCGATCAGTTGGTGAAGATCAAGCCGGGATCGCTCTATCACACGGTTTCCCGGTTGGAGAAGCAGGAACTTCTGGCTTCGATCGGGACCGATCGTGAGGGCAACCGGCCCGAACGGACGACGTACGAGATCACCGCCCGGGGCCGTGAGGCCCTCGAGCATCAACTACGTGAGATGTTGGCGGTTCCGGTGCGGGAGTATCCGCGGTTGCCGCTCGCGCTCGCCGAAATGCACAACCTCTCCGCGTCCACCGCGTGTCAGATGCTTCGAATTCGTCTCGCGCACCTCGACAAGACGATCGCGAAATTCGAGGCCGACTACGAAGCGCTGAAGGCGGCGGAAAAACCACGAATCTTCACGGTGGGCGCGGACTACGCCCACGCACTGACCGTCGCCGAAAGAGAGTGGATCGGCGCGTTGGTGACAGACATCGAGAGCGGCGAAATGCCCTGGCTCTCACAAGAACTTCTCGACCGGCTGGCCGGCTCCGCAGGCTCGTCCGCACTACCTAAGGACTGAAGATGGAAAAGCAGGTCAATCCCTGGCACGCGCTGTGGGCGCTGTGTATCGGGTTCTTCATGATTCTGGTGGACAGCACCATCGTCGCTGTCGCCAACCCTGCGATCATGGAGGACCTCGGCACCGACATCAACAAGGTCGTCTGGGTCACCAGCGCGTACCTGCTGGCGTACGCGGTGCCGCTGCTCGTCACCGGCCGGCTCGGTGACAGGTTCGGACCGAAGAACCTGTACATGATCGGCCTCGTACTGTTCACCGGCGCTTCACTGTGGTGTGGTCTGTCCGGCAGCGTCGAGATGCTCATCGTGGCAAGAGCTTTCCAGGGTCTGGGCGCCGCAATGATGACGCCTCAGACGATGGCCGTCATCACACGCACGTTCGCGCCGAACAAGCGTGGCGCCGCAATGGGCCTGTGGGGCGCGGTTGCCGGTGTTGCGACGCTGGTCGGTCCGCTTGCCGGTGGTGTGTTGGTCGACAATCTCGGCTGGGAATGGATCTTCATCGTCAACGTCCCGGTCGGTGTCATCGCATTCCTCCTCGCGTGGAAGCTTGTTCCGTCGTTGCCGACCAGCGAGCACAAGTTCGACATCCCCGGCGTGATTCTCAGCGCCGCAGGCATGTTCCTGCTCGTGTTCGGAATCCAGGAAGGCAGTTCGTACGACTGGAACGGATTCGTCTGGAGCCTGATCGGCGCCGGTGTGGTGTTGCTCGCGGTGTTCGTGTTCTACCAGTCACGCAACAAGAACGAGCCCTTGCTCCCACTCGAACTCTTCAAGGACCGCAACTTCTCGCTCGCCAACGTCGCCATCACCGCGATGGGCTTCGCGATCACGTCGATGGTCCTTCCGCTGATGTTCTACACCCAGGCAGTTCGCGGACTCTCCCCGACGCAGTCGGCGCTCCTCCTCGTTCCGATGGCCGTGCTGACCGGCATTTTTGCGCCGATCATCGGCAAGCTCGTCGACAAGACGCATCCGCGCTACATTGCGGGCACCGGCTTCCTGCTGTTCGCGATCGCCCTGGGCTGGCTGGCATTGGTGATGTCTCCCGACGTCGCGATCTGGGAACTGCTCCTGCCGATCGGCCTGATCGGCTTCGCCAACGCATGCATCTGGTCGCCGCTCGCGGCCACCGCCACACACAACCTGCCTCCGATGCAGGCCGGCGCCGGCGCCGGCGTCTACAACACCACCCGGCAGGTGGGTGCGGTTCTCGGCAGTGCCGCGATCGGAGCACTGATCACCGCACGATTGGCGGCTCAGGGTCTGACCGGCGGCAGTTCCGAAGCCGGAGTGGGTCACCTACCCGAGTTCGTCCGTGAACCGTTCAGCACGGCGATGTCGGAGTCGATCTGGCTGCCCGCAGGCGTGCTGCTCATCGGCTTCGTCGCTTCGGTGTGCTTCGCTCGGCCTCTGCGCGGCGACGCACACGACGACGCGATGGCCGTCAGTGCCGAAGCGCGTCGGGAAACATCACTGCACGATTGAGATAGTCGCTCGGGTCCAGGGCTCGCTTGATCGCCCACATCGTGGCTATGTCCTCCGCAGAGAGGGCCAGGTTCAGATAGTTGCGTTTGAGCGAGCCCACCCCGTGTTCGGAACTGACGTTTCCGCCGTGATCGCGAACCAGTTCGAGGACGCTGCGGTACACGGTGTCGGCGTTCGGGCAGTTCAGGACGTTGAGGTGGATATTTCCCTCGGCGACGTGTCCGAAGAGGATCGGAATTGCCGCGGGGGCACGACTCGCGATCACCGCCGCGGCGTCCTCGGCGAAGGTGGCAAGCGAGTCCAGCGGCAGCGCCGCGTCGAATTTCAGTGGGGGGCCGAACAGTCCGACCACTTCGGCGAAACACTCCCGCGCCGCCCACAAACGCGTCGAGCCGGGATCGTCGACCGCCACGGCCGGGGTCTGCGGTGGGTCGATGCGTTCGAGCAGCTCGGCCAGGTCTTCCAGCGGATCGTGGGCCGCGGACACCTCGGCGAGGAGGTACCACGGTCGCCCCGTCGGAACCGCGGCGTTCAAATGGTGGGCGGCCAGTTCGAGACCGCGCCCGTCCAACAACTCCAGTGCGTCGACGCCGTCGAGAGTGCGCAACACTCGCCCCGCCTCGACGACGTCTTGGAGTGTGTCGAAACCGGCCAGCGATGTGACGCGGTGAGTCGGTATCTTCCGTAATTTCAGGTCGACGGAAGTGACCACCCCTAGAGTTCCCTCGCTGCCCACCCACAGTGCGGGCAGGTTGTATCCGGAATTGTCGGACAACACTTTCGGTGACCGGCGCACCGTGGTCCCGTCGGGGAGCACCACCTCGAGGCCGAGCACCTGTTCGGCCATGTTCCCGTATCGAACCGTGTGCAGCCCACCGGCATTGGTGGAGACCATGCCGCCGATCGTCGCTGTATCCCGAGAAGCTATGTCCACCCCGAATTTCAGGCGGGCGGCGGCGGCCGCCGAATGTACCTGCGCGAGTGTCGCTCCCGCACCGACGGTGATCCGACCGGCGGCAACATCGACTTCGCCGATCGCCTCGAGGCGTTCGGTGGAGAGCAGGACGTCGTCGTGCTCGGGCACCGTCCCGGCGACCAGACCGGTTCGCCCGCCCTGAACGGTGACCGGTACGCCGCGCGAGCGGCACACGTTCAGCACTGCCGAGACTTCGGCGGTATTTCCGGGTCGGACCAGAGCGCTGGCGCGCCCGCTGTAGCGCCCTGTCTGGTCGGTGGAACGGGTCGCCAACACGTCGGCGTCGTCGACGACGAACCGGTGTCCCACAACGTCCGCGAGTGCATTTCTCAGACCGTCCACCCGACGATCGTAGGCCGGTTCGATGTGGCAGTGTGGCGGCATGACTGCTCCCGAATCGCATCCCACCCGCCTCGAGCGCTTCACCACCGATGGTGGTGCCGAGGTGGCTGTCCTGACGTTCGCGCACGGACCACTCAATCTGTTCGATCAGGCCATGTTCGACGCCGTCATCGCCGATGTTGCAGCGCTGACCGAAAACCCACCGCGCGCTGTGCTTCTGCGCGCCGAGGGCAAGGTCAACTCGGCCGGCGTCGACGTCCATGTGTTCGACGGACTGAACCCGGAGCAGGGAGCGGAATTGTGGCGCGAACTGTTCGCCCAGATCTGCCATCCGCTCGAGGCGTTGCCGTGCCCGGTCATCTACGCGGCGCACGGGCTGACGCTGACTGCTGCCTTCGAGATCTCCTTGGCCTGCGACATCATCCTCGCGGCGCCGAAGGCGAAGTTCGGACTGGTCGAGACAGTGGTCGGTCTGACGCCGTCCATGGGTGGACCGCAGCGTTTGGCCGAGCGCGCCGGTTCCGGACGGGCTCGGGAGTTGGTCATGACCGGCGATCTCTACGACGCCGCAACTCTGCACTCGTGGGGCGTCGTCAATGCCGTTCACGACGATGTCGATGCTGCGGCGCGTGCCCTGGCGGCCCGGTTGGCGGACGGGCCCACGCGAGCCCACGACGCCACCAAGCAGATCGTGGCGGCCTGGCGTTCCGGCGGGATCGCCCACGCGGATTCGGTGACTCCCGGGGTGTCCGGTGCGCTGTTCGCCACCGATGACCTACGCGGCGCTGTCCGCAGTTTCCTCGAGGTCGGACCGGGCAAAGCGGTCTACTCCGGAAAGTAAGTTTGCGACGATTATCGCCAGAGACCTCCATGAACTGTGATCCACGTCATATAGTCGAATGGCCGGTGGGTTGTCAGTGACGTGGAGGTATCGATGCGGTCGACGCTTGTGGAATACCCGTGTTCGACTCAGCTCCTCGCCGACGCCCGTGTCACCCGTGCGGGTGACGGGGTGCTTCGGTACAGCCAACTCGACCCGTCGCTGTCCGAACTCCTCGATATCGCCGTTCATCGATTCTCCTCACGCATCGCGGTGGAGGAGGTCGACGGCGAGCAGGTCACCTTCGCGGAGTTGTGGGCCGAGGCGTCGCGGGTCGCAGGCGGGCTGAAGTCGCGAGGCGTCGAGATCGGTGACCGTGTGGCCATTCGCGTCGCCGCCGGGGTGAGGTGGATGGAGGCGTGCCTCGGCGTCATTCTCGCCGGCGGTGTTCCGGTCTCCGTGGGTGTTCATCTGAGCGACGACGCGGCGGACTTCGTCATCGCGGACAGTGGCTCGGTGTTGGTGCTCGACGGGGAACTCCCACACGGTGTTCCGTTCATCGACGACGGTGCCGCCCCGGAGGAGATGGCGATCCTCGCGTACACCGCCGATTCTTCGGGCGAAATGCTGGGCGTCGAGTTGAGCAACGAGAACGTGCTCTCCGCCATCGTCGGCATTCTGCACTCGCGCGACTACGGCGTCGAAGGTGTGCGCAATCTGTTGGTGGACAATGACTTCAAGTCGGTACGGCAATTCGTGCACGTGCTCGCGACGTTGGTGGTCGGTGGAACGGTGGTCCTCGCCGGCGACTTCTGGCGTGAGAGTGTGCATACCGTCGACATCGTGACCGGGCGGCCCGAGGACCTGCTCGAGCCTCGGTTGCTCACCCTCGGGCCGGCGGCGCGTGCCGGTTCGAGGTCGGTGCAGTGGATCGATTGCAGCGGGTCGCCGATCACGGTCGAACAGGAAGCCAAGCTGCTGACCCTGTTCCCGGCTGCTCGGCATGTGATCGGGTGGGGCAAAACCGAGACCTGTGGGGCTGGTCTCATTCTGCCAACCGAGTCGGCACCTACCCACCTCGGAAGCGTCGGAATCGCTTTCGGTGGAATGGAAGTGGCGTTGTACGGCCCGGATGCTCCAGGTGGTTTCGGTGAGTTGCTGTGCCGTGGACCGAGTGTCACGCGTCGGTATTGGAACTCGCCGCAAGCGACCTCGACGAGGTTCACCCAGGGGTGGTTCTGCACTCACGACACCGCGCAGATCGACCCCGATGGCTTCGTCCGTATTGTCGAACGCAACGTCGCGTAGTCACGCGAGCGTGGTCGACAAACGAGAGGGACATCATGGCGGACGAGGTTCTCACCGAGCGGCGCGGGCGGACACTGATCATCACCATCAACCGGCCCGAGGCGCGTAACGCCATCAACTCGGCGGTCAGTCACGCATTGGCCGCTGCGGTCGAAGAGCTCGATGCGGACGACGATCTGTCCTTGGCGGTGCTGACAGGAGCCGGCGGAAACTTCTGTGCCGGTATGGATCTGAAGGCATTCGTGGCCGGCGAGAACGTACTCGTGCCGGGACGCGGTCTCGGATTCACGGAAGGGCCGCCGCGTAAGCCGATCATTTCGGCGGTCGAGGGCTTCGCGTTGGCAGGCGGCACGGAACTCGTGCTTGCCACCGACCTGGTGGTCGCGTCGTCCGAAGCGAAGTTCGGTATCCCGGAGGTCAAGCGAGGGCTGGTCGCAGGTGGAGGCGGATTGTTGCGCCTGCCCAAGCGGATTCCGTACCAGAAGGCATTGGAACTGGCCCTGACCGGTGACAGTTTCACAGCCGAGGAGGCCTACCGCTACGGCTTCGTGAACACGGTGACCGAGCCAGGTAAGGCGCTCGAAGGCGCGCTGGAGCTGGCTGATCGCATCACCCGCAACGGACCGCTCGCGGTTGCGGTCACCAAGGAGATCATCGTCAAGGCCGGCGGTTGGTCCGACGACGAAGCTTTCGCGAAGCAGTTGCAGGTCATGGCGCCGGTGTTCGCGTCCGAAGATGCACGCGAGGGCGCGACGGCGTTCGCCGAGAAGCGCGCCCCGGTCTGGAAGGGGCGGTAACACCGACATGGCTACACCTGTCGCAGAGCTGCACATGCACATCGAGGGTTCTCTGGAACCCGAACAGATTTACCGACTTGCCGAGCGCAATCGAATGGACTTGCCGTACAAGGATATCGACGATCTGAAGTCGAGGTACGAGTTCACCGATCTGCAGTCGTTCCTCGATCTCTACTTCGCCAACATGGCCGTCCTGCGCACCGCGGAGGATTTTGCCGACCTGACGCGAGCGTACTTCCGCCGCGCGGCTGCCGCCGGCGTCGCGCATGCCGAGTTCTTCTTCAATCCACAGGCGCACGTGGTCCGTGGTGTTCCGCTGACCGAGGTCCTGGACGGGATCATGGATGCGGTGGCATCGAGTGAGCGCGAGTTCGGGCTCAGCAGCGCGGCAATCGCCGCCATCCTCCGAGATCAGCCCGTCAAAGACGCCGAGGAGATCTTCTCCGAGATAATTCGCCTGCAGGCTCCAATCGTCGGGCTCGGACTCGACTCCGCGGAGGTCGGCAACCCGCCGTCACTGTTCGAGGACGTGTTCGCCCGCGCCCGTGCCGAGGGTTTGCACGTTGTGGCTCACGCCGGTGAAGAGGGACCGCCCGAGTACATCTGGCAGGCGCTCGACATTCTCGGCGCCGAGCGGATCGACCACGGAGTCCGGGCACTCGAGGATCCTGCCCTGATCGAGCGTCTGGTCGACGAGGAGATTCCACTGACGGTCTGCCCGTTGTCGAACGTTCGTCTGCGGGTGTTCGATTCGCTGTCGGATCATCCGCTTCGATCGATGCTCGAGATGGGTTTGATCGTCACGGTCAACTCCGACGACCCGGCCTACTTCGGGGGATACGTCGACGACAATTTCACCGAACTGGGCCGAGCCCTGGGTCTGACCGAGGCCGAGCGAGACACCCTCGCCCGGAACTCGATCAAAGCCTCGTTTGCGAGCGATGCGCGAAAAGCGGAACTGCTGCGGCGCTGACCGTCAGTCGCCCAGCACCTGACGCAAGTATTCGTTGTCGAACACACGATTCGCGTCGTACTTGTCTCGAACGGCGACAAAGTCGTCGAGTCGGTCGTACGTCGGACGCAGGTCGTCGACGGTCCGGTTGTGCATTTTTCCCCAATGCGGCCGGCCGTCGACGGCGCGCGCGATGGCTTCCACCGCGGCGAAGTACTCCGTTTCGGGTCGGCGGTGGTACTGGTGTACCGCGATGTATGCGGTGTCGCGTCCGTGAGCAGTGGAGAGCCAGAGGTCGTCGGCGGCAGCGAAACGTACTTCGACGGGGAAAGCGACGTTGGTTCCGGACTTCTTCATCCAGCGATCGATTTCGTGAAGTGTCTCGGTGACGTGTTCGCGGGGAATCGCGTATTCCATCTCCTTGAACTTCACCCGGCGCGAAGACGCGAATACCCGGTAGCTGCGATCTGTGAACTCGCGGGCGCCGAGCAATCGGGACGACACGTTGTTGATTCTCGGGATCGCGGCCGGTGCCAGGGTGGCAACGCGGTTGACACCTTCGAAGAGTGTGTTCGAGAGGAGTTCGTCGTCGACGAACGCGCGGACCTTGCCCACCGGATCGGGTTCGGTATCTCCGGGGAGTCGCGTATTGCTCTTCGTCAGGACACGATCGGTGTGCGGGAACCAGTAGAACTCGAAGTGATCCAGGCCCAGGCGATCGCCCTCGAGGGTGTCCAGTATGTGAGACAGCGTGTCGGGTTCCTCGATTGCGCGAAGTGTGAATCGCGGAACGCAGGCGAGAGTGATCTTCGAAATGATGCCGATTGCGCCCAATCCGAGGCGGCCCGCTTCGAACAGCTCGACGTTTTCGTCGGCGCTTGCGGTAACGACGGATCCGTCGGCGAGAACGATCTCGATTCCGCGAATCTGTGTGGCGATACCGCCGAATCGTGCGCCGGTGCCGTGCGTGCCGGTGGACGTCGCGCCGGCCAGTGACTGGACGTCTATGTCACCGAGATTTGCCATCGCATATCCGCGTTGCCACAAGGCGTCGTTGAGAGCATGAAGGCGAGTGCCTGCAAAAACAGTGACCAGCGCACCGTCGTCGGTCGGTGTGATCGAGTCGATTCCGCTCAAGTTGTCCAGGCTGACGAGGACACCGTCAGTGACCGCGACACCGGTGAACGAGTGGCCGGCGCCGACGGCCTTCACACGTTGGCCACGCGAGGCGGCCTCGGCGACCAACGACGAAAGTTCACGGGTATTTGTCGGCGTCGCAAAGCGACGCGGCGCGGCGCTTTGAGTGCCCGCCCAGTTCTGCCAAGTGTCCGAAGCCATTACGCAATAATGTACTTGGACGGTCGTCCAGGCAAGTATTGCGCGAAGATTTTGTCATTTGCGTTCTACGATCATTGGATGCTGAACAGGCTCCCGGCGGACGAACGCCGCACACAATTGGTCGAGTCCGCCTTGTCTATTGCGGAACAGCGCGGTGTCAGTTCTGTGACGGTAAGGGCGGTGGCAGAGGAGGCCGGGGTATCGCTCGGCGTCGTTCATTACTGCTTCGAGAGCAAGGAAGCGCTGATCGCGGCAATGGGTGAAACGCTCATTCTGCAGCTCAGTGCGTCGATGCAGTATGCGTTCGCGCAGGTCCGCCATGCGCCGGATCTCAGTGGCGTGCAGGGGCTCAGGGAATTGCTGCACATCGGCCTGACCGGAATGTGGCCGACCATCGAGGCAACCCCGGATCGCCAGTTGTTGACCTACGAAATTACTGCGCAGGCACTGCGTAGTCGCAATCTCGGAGCCGAACGTGCTGGGGCGGTTGCATTTGAGCAGTACCGAATCATGGATGAGCTCGCGGTGTCGTTTCTCGAAGAGTGCGCCAAGATATCGGGCACGGTGTGGACGGAGCCGTTGAGTTCGATTGCGCGACTGAGTCTTGCAATGATCGACGGCCTTGTTCTGCGATGGCTGGTCGATCGTGACTCCGACGCGACTATTGCCGAGTTCGGAGAAATGGTTCAGGTAATCGCCAACAAAGCCGTGGTCGCGCCTCAGTAGAACCGCCATCCTGGACATACGTCCAGGATTGGTGATTGACTGGTCGCACGCCGCGACGATTGGATCATCTGTGACCAGGACCCTTGATCGACTCACTGCTGCCACGCGAGAACTCGACCCGCCTCTGGCTGCTCTGGATCTGACCACACTGCGCAGTAATGCAGCCGACCTGGTGCGCCGCGCCGGTGGAACCCCGGTGCGAGTGGCGAGCAAATCGGTTCGTTGTCGGACGGTTCTGGCTGAAACTCTCGGCGACACACTGACCGCGTCCGGCGGATTCCGCGGAATCATGGCGTACTCACTGCGCGAGGCTCTGTGGCTGGTCGGGCTCGGCGCACGGGACATCCTGATGGGGTACCCGACCGCCGATCGTGGCGCCATCGCGGATCTCGCTGCCGACGACACCGCTCTCGCATCGATCACCTTGATGGTCGACGACGATGCGCAGTTGGACCTCATTCGTTCGGCGTCGACGGGGGATGCGCCTGTCCGCGTGTGTCTCGACGTCGACGCGTCACTGCGGATCGGCCCGATCCATCTGGGCGTACGACGCTCGCCACTGCGCGAACCTGGCGCGGTCGCCGCACTCGCGGCGCGTGCGCGCCAACGCGGATTCTCCGTCGTCGGAGTGATGTTCTACGAAGCCCAGATTGCCGGCCTTCCTGACACCAGTGCTCCGATCGGTTGGGTCAAGAAAGCCTCTGCCCGCGAATTGGCGTCCAGAAGGGGCGCTGTGGTCGCGGCCGTCACCGATGCCGTGGGTGCACTCGAGATCGTCAACAGCGGCGGTACGGGGTCGCTGGAGGTCAGCTCGGCCGATCCTGTGGTGACCGAGGTAACAGCAGGCTCCGGACTGTACGTACCGACCCTGTTCGACCGCTACCGTGCCTTCCGTCCCGATCCGGCGCTGTTCTTCGCGCTGTCGGCCGTGCGCAAACCGACGCCGTCGGTCACGACCCTGTTCGGTGGCGGATACATCGCGTCGGGACCTGCGGGAGCCACCCGCGTTCCGTCGCCGGTCTGGCCCGCCGGTCTCAAACTGCTCCGTAACGAAGGTGCCGGCGAAGTCCAGACGCCGGTCACCGGGAAGGAAGCCGGCAACATCGCGATCGGCGACCGTGTGTGGTTCCGTCACGCCAAAGCCGGCGAGCTGTGCGAGCGCTTCGACCGCGTGTACGTGGTCGAAGCCGACGGCACCCGAACCTCGGTTCCCACCTATCGCGGCGAAGGGCAGTGCTTCGGGTAGGGCAGTGTTTCGGGTAAGACAGGCTTCGGCTAGCTCGTCAGCCTCATGAACGCGCCCAGTTCGACCAATCCCGCAGGCGTACTGGGCATGTACTGCGTCAACGCGTGCGATCGAACGATGATCGCGCACCACTTGCCGCGTGAGACAGCAACATTGAGACGGTTTCGCGACAGCAGGAACGACATCCCTCGCGGGACGTCCTCGACGGCAGATGCGGCCATCGACACGATTGCCACCGCAGCCTCGCGGCCCTGGAACTTGTCGACGGTCCCGACCTCGACCTCCGTGAGACCGGCCTCGGTGAGATCGCGCTCGACGGTGCCCACCTGGGCGTTGTACGCCGCGACCACGAGAATGTCCGACTGCTCCAGCGGCCTGGTTCCCTCGAACTCGCTCGGGTCGGTCCAAGGCGTGCCGAGAAGGCCCTGGATCTGGCGAACGATTTCCTGGGACTCTTCCGGGGAGTAGGTGGAATTGCCGCGGTGATCGACGAACACCGTGTGTACTCCGGCAGCGAGTCCGTCGAGCTTCCTTGCCGCACTGACGGTTTCCTGGGAACGCAGCTTGCCCTCGTACGACAATGCGGACACGGGCGCACACAGATCCGGGTGCATCCGCCACGTTTTCTCGAGGAAGTAGCCGAGTTCGGGTGGCAGTGCGCCGTGTCCCTCGGCGAGCCAACCGAGTGCCGATTCGTCGACAGGTTCGGGGTGAGTACCTTGGCTCACCTGCGGCAACTGCTGCGGGTCGCCCAGCAGCAACAGGTTTCGCGCGGAAATCGCGACGGCAATGGTGTTCGCCAGCGCGAATTGACCTGCCTCGTCGACCACGAGCAAGTCCAAACTGCCGGCGGGAACACGATCGGTGTTCGCGAAGTCCCATGCAGTGCCGCCGATGACGCAGCCGACGCCTTCCGCTTCGGCGATGAATCCGGCGTATTCCTCGGACGCGATGTCCTGCCATTCCGCGGTCTTGCTGCGGCTGCCCTTCTTTGCGACCAGTGCGGGGTCCACGCCGGCCTTCAGAATGCCGCCAAGCATGTTCTCGACCACCGAATGTGATTGTGCCACCACGCCGATTCGCCAATGGTGTTGTTCGATCAGTGTCTTGACGACACGAGCGCCCGTGTAGGTTTTGCCGGTACCGGGAGGACCTTGCACCGCCACGTAGGAATCGTCGAGGTCGAGAAGTGCGGCGGTGATGGCGTCGGCGTAGTTGTTGTCGGTGCCGACAGGTGGCAGCGCTGAACCCGAGAGGGTTCTCGGGGTGCTGCGCCTGAGAATGTCGACTGCCGCGATGTGTGGCAGTTCGGGCAGGCTCTCGCTGGCGTCGGACGCGGCAGCGGCGATGGACTTCTCCATGCGTCCGGTGGGAATCGGACGACCAGGTGCCAACGCGACAGGGGAATCGATGTATTCGTCACCGCTGAGCAGTTCTTCCACGGTGACCACGTCGAGCCCTTCGGACTTGACGACGGCGGTGACCTTGACGCTGCTGGTGCCGCGCTGGGTGGGGTTCTCGCTTGCAACGGCATCCGGGGAGGGGGTTGCGTAGAGCGCGAACAAATCACTGCCCGGACTCAAAGACGTTCCGGTGCCGAAACTTCCGGTCAATTGGATGTGGCGACGAAACTTCTTCTGCCGCGCGGTGCTCTTGTGCCAGTCCGTTTCGATTTCGGACTGCTCGACCACCATGACGTCGCGGATGTCCACGAGGTCTTCGATCGGTGTGACCAATCGGTCGAAGTGGGCCCACCAGTACGGCTTCCGCTCGCGATTGTGGTAACCGACTGCTGCGGCCAATAGAGCAGCAGCCTGCTGATCGGAGGTGCGTGTCGAACCGGCCTTGTGGCCGGCGAAGTCGCGGAGTGCGATTTCCGATTCGGTGAGTTCTTCGAGTGGAATCTTGATCTGTCCGGTCGGCTCTCGAAGTTCGACGCCGTGTTCTGCGGCGCGCTCGGCGAGCCAATCGCGCAGGCGGAGAGTGGATTCGCAGTCGTACTCGTTGTAGTCGGAGATGCCCTGAAGAAGTTCCCTGGCCTGGTCGGCTTGTCCGCCGTCGCGCAATTCGCAGTAGTCGGCATAAGCGACGACCGAGGCGGCGGCGTTGGTCACGTCACCGTCACGGCCGTGCTCACCCATGTAGAGCGGCTCGAGTTTCTTGATGCTGTACGAGCGTTGTCCGATCCGCAGGCACGCGCGGACGATCGGGTACAGGTCTACGAGCACGTTCTCGCTGAGCAGGGTGTCCACGGTCTGCTCGCCGACACCGTGACGTGCGGCCAAGCGCAACAGCGCCGATTTCTCGTACGCGGCGTAGTGGTAGATGTGCATGCCTGGATGAGCTTCTCGACGCGCGGTGACGTAATCGAGGAAGTCGAGGAGCGCCTGGCGCTCACCCTCGCGATCGTGTGCCCAGAACGGCTTGAACACGTAGTCGTCCGCAGGCCCTTCGACCACACCGAACAGATACTCCAACCCCCAATCGGTGGACCCGTCCTCGGCCCAGAGCGGATCGCCCTCGAAGTCGAAGAAGATGTCGCCGTCGTCGGGGATGGGGAGTCCGCCGAGCGCCGAGGGTTCGTAGACCTCGAATTCGGCGTCGCCGGACAGTTCCTGGCGTAGTTGAACCGCTGCCTGTGCACGGAGCTTGTCGAGTGTTTCCCGGCGGATTCCCTCGACTGGGCCGGTGCTCGCGGCGAGTTCGTCGATTGTCGTGATCCCCGAGACGATCAGCTGTTCACGCTGATTGCCGCGGACACCCGCAACCAGCAGCAGGTCTCGATGGCTTTCGACCTCGACGCTGCAGGTGTCGCATCGACCACAACGCAGGTACCGATCGTCGAGCCACTGTGTCGGTTTCCCCTCGGCGCGGTGCTCGTCGAGGACTCGTTCGAGTTCAGCTCTACGTGCCGCGAATACCGGCGCGATGTCTCCGATGTCGTGCGACGACGTGCTGCCGTCGCCTAGCAGTAGATGAACTTGATCGGAGGCGGCAATTGCATTGCGCTCCAACGCATCCGCGTATGCGGCGAGTTGTAGAAGTGCCGACACCTTGGCGTGCCGGGAGAGCTTGCTGTCGTAGACCGCGTAGGTGTCGCCTTCGCGGACGAGGAAATCGCAGAACCCGAGGAATCGGCCGTCGAAAAAGGTTCCCTGATAAATGACTGGCGCGCCCGATCGTGCTGCCTCGACGGTGGCCAACGTGGCAGCGGTCAGGCCTGCGCGTGAGTGTTCCGGTCGCGGCATGACGACGACGCCGTCTCCGTGCTGATCGATGAACTTCTGAAGCTGTTCGCGCTCGTGCGAGTCGCCGAGGCTCGACGTCCGTTCGAGCATCGGATCCGCCTCGGCGGCCTCGGCCGCGATCAGACCGGTTCGGGCGTCGAGTTGCCGCAGCAGTGCGAACTCGCACGAGGCCGCAGCCGAGAGGTCGCTGGCGCTGTAGACGATCTGATCATCGAGTAGGAACACAGGGCGATTGTGCCATCGCTCACCGACAAGGCAACCCACCAGTAATCGCTCACGAGCCGCGGATATCGGTAGCGGCGTGCAGAATGACGATCATGCCTTTCTTCGACGGACGAACCGGTCAGGTGCACTTTCGGCATTGGCCGGCGGCAGGGGGTGCGGTGCCCACGGTGTCACTGGTCTTTCTGCACGGTCTCGGCCAGCACAGCGGGCAGTATCACCGTTTCGCGAGCGCAATGACGGCGTCGGGGATTGACGTGTGGGCGATCGATCACACCGGGCACGGTTTGTCGGAGGGTGATCCGGGAGTCGGGGCTCCTCTCTCCGATCTTGCTGCCGATGCAGCCGCGCTGGCTGACATCGCCTTGGCGGAACTGCCCGACGTTCCGCAGGCGGTGATGGGTCATTCGTTAGGTGCTGTGACTGCGCTGACGGTGCTGGCTCATCGCGATCACGAATTCGCGTCCGCGGTGTTGTGCGGCATCCCGCGCAGTGCGGTCGAGCAACACGGGTGGGCGGAACTCTCCGACGCGGGCATCCCAGTCCTGGTCGTTCACGGTACCGACGACCGGATCGCCCCGGTCGATCCCGTCCGGGACTGGGCGCGGACGCTGCGCAACGTCGAGATGCGTGAGTTCGAGGACGCCGGTCACGACCTGCTGCACGAGAAGGTTCACGCCAGTGTCACCAACGTCAGCCGTGAATTCCTTCTCGCGCATTCCAGGTAGTCCTCTCAGGAGAGCGCGCCGAGCACCTCTTTCGACGTGACGGGATGCGAGAACATCGGGTAGTCGTAGGTGATCGCGTTCTCGTGTTCGGCGACCGAAGTGCCTGCCACGCAATCGGTGAGTGTGATGACCCGGTAACCGTTCTCGTATCCGGTGCGCATGGTCGATTCGACGCAGCAGTTGGTCAGGAAGCCGCCGAGAAGGATCGTGCGAATTCCTTTGCTGCGCAGAATGAAATCGAGGTTGGTGCTGGCAAAAGTGTCGAGTCCGCGCTTGCCCTCGATGACGATGTCGCCGTCTTTCGGAGTGAGGTCGTCGACGATAGCGGCGCCCCACGAACCTTTCACGAAAGCCTTTCCGTCGACGACGCCCTTGAGGATTCCGTACGGATGCGAGGTGATTTCGTTGTACCCCTCGGCGAAGGTGATCGGTGCGTGCATCACGGTGACACCCGCCGCCCGGGCCGCATCGACCAGCGCGGCGGTGTTCGCGAGGAGTCCGTTCGATTCCATGACTGGTGCGACGGCCTCGTGGAGGACACCGCCCTCGGTGGTGAAGTCGTTCTGGTACTCGATGAGCACGACGGCGGTGGTCGCGGGATCCAATTCGAGCTTGTCGGTCATGGTCGGCACCTTCTCTGTTGTGGTCCGGGTCACGAATCTCCTCAATTAAACAGTTTGTCAGACAAGCAGGCAAGGGGTGGTAGCGTCGCGGCATGGATACGACTCCGTTGTCGCGCATGCCGCTCAGCCTTGCCGTGTCGGGAAGAATCCGTGCTGCCATACTCGACGGCTCGCTTCCCGTCGGCGAGGCATTGCCGACCGAACAGGAACTCGCGCAGACGTTCTCGGTGGGGCGATCGACGGTCCGTGAGGCGCTTCGTGTCCTGCAAGCGCAGGGATTGTTGACCGGCGCGGACACCACTTCTACTGCCAGGCCTCGGGTGACGCACGAGCATACGGCCGATTCCGCGGCCACAGCTCTCAGCACGGCGTTGCAGGTGGGTGCAGTTCCATTGGGCGATCTTGTCGAATTGCGAGTGCTGCTCGAAGCTGCTGCGCTGCGCACTGTCGTCGCGGTGCCGAACGGCGCCCGGGATGCGATCGAGCGGATGCGCGTCGCAACCCTTGCCGACGACTCGGTCGCATTCCACGACGCCGATGTCGACTTTCACGTTGCGCTGGCCGGAGCGGGCGGGAACAAGGCGTTCGGGTTGGTCATGACGGTTCTCCGCGACAGCATCGCCGGCTACCTGCTGAGCGAACTCGACTCGCGCGAGAACTCGGCGGCCACGCTCGGCGCACTGTTGGCCGAGCACGAGGGTATCGCCGACGCGATCGAGCGCGGTGCAGCTGACGAGGCCGCCGTTTTGGTCGAGCGCCATGTGCGCGGATTCTACGAAGGACGAACACAATGACCACGAGTATCGATCTGTTGGGTGAACGCTTGCAGAAAGCGGTGGGGGACAGGGCGACAACCGATCCCGACCGAATGGGCGCGTACGTCCGGGATCAATCACTGCTCACCACAGCCGGAACGCCCGCCGCGCTGGTCAAGGCGAAGACGGTTGACGACGTCGTTGCGGTCATGACGGTGGCCCACGAACTCTCCGTTCCCGTGGTGACACGAGGGGCAGGTACCGGGTTGGCCGGCGCCGCCAACGCACTCGACGGATGCATCGTCTTGAGCGTCGCGGGCATGGATCGCATTCTCGAGATCGATCCTGCCGCGCGCACCGCCACGGTGGAGCCCGGAGTGATCAACGGTGACCTGGCGGAAGCTGCTGCACAGCAGGGCCTTTGGTACGTACCGGATCCGGGAAGCCGGTCCATCTCGAGTATCGGCGGCAATCTGGCGACAAATGCAGGCGGCATCTGTTGCGCCAAGTACGGCGTCACCGGTGATCACGTTGCGGCCCTGACGGCGGTACTCGCCGACGGGCGTGTGATCCGTACCGGTGCACGGACGCGCAAAAACGTTGCGGGGCTGGACCTGACACATCTGCTCGTCGGGTCGGAGGGCACTCTCGCGGTCATCGTCGAAGCCACGATGCGGTTGCGTACGGCGCCCACTGCCGCGACCACTGTGGTCGCCTTCTTCGATTCCGCGGAGTCCGCGATCGATGCCGTCCTCGCCGTGTCGGCAGTGGCCGAACCGTGTCAGATGGAGTTGATGGACGACGTCACCATCGGCGCCGTCAATCGGCTGACCAAGATGGGGCTGGACGAATCGGCCGGGGCGATGCTGCTCATCCAGTGCGACGGTAGGTCGGCGGCCGCCGAGGCAGCGGACTGCGCCGCGGCGTGCGAAAGTGCCGGGGCCCGAGAGGTTTTCCACACCGACGATCCGGTGGAAGGTGAAGAGTTCACCGCCGCGCGCCGCATGGCCTTGCCGGCTCTCGAGGCGTTGGGCACGGTACTTCTCGACGACGTCGCGGTGCCGGTGCCGGCGTTGCCGTCCATGTTGGAATGCATTCGTGAAGCGGCCGATCGCCACGGCGTCACGATCGGAACCTTCGGTCACGCCGCCGACGGCAATCTCCACCCGACCATCGTGTTCGACGCTGCCGAATCGGGTGCGCAGGATCGTGCGCGCGGAGCTTTCGACGACATCGTTGCCGGCGCACTGGCGTTGGGCGGAACGATCAGCGGTGAACACGGTATCGGGGTTCTCAAAGCGCCGTACATGGCGGACATGGTCGGCCAGACCGAACGCGAAATGATGCTTGCAGTGAAGGCCGCATTCGATCCGAAGAACATTCTCAATCCCGGACGAGGTATCTGAGCGGTTAGTCCGTGCCTCAGTCGCCGGAAATTGCGCTACCAGACGAACGTGTTGCCGCACGACGCTTTTCAAGTGACGATGGCCCTCATGAAGCTGTTGATGCTCGGAGGAACACGGTTCCTCGGCCGCGCTCTCGTCGATGACGCTTTGGCTCGGGGCTGGGAAGTGACAGTGCTCCATCGTGGGCTCACCGGAGCGCCACCACCTACAGCGGAGGTCCTGTTCGCGGATCGCACCGATCAGCGTGCGATGGTTGATGCGCTCGGTGATCGTCGATGGGATCTTGTCGTCGACACCTGGTCGGGTAGCCCCCGAGTGGTCGGTGAGAATGCACGCGTTTTGCGCGGTCACGTCGACCGGTACGCATACATCTCCAGTGGATCCGTCTACCAATGGGGCTTGCACGTAGACGAGACCTCACCAGTGGTGGCCGCATCTGCGACCTCCGATGACTACAGCGATTACGCGTCCGCCAAACGCGGGGCCGAACTCGCTGTCCTGGAATCCTTCCCGGACGCGTTACTCGCGAGGGCAGGTTTGATCCTCGGCCCGCGCGAGGACATCGGGCGGTTGCCGTGGTGGCTGCAGCGCATCGCGGCGGGCGGACGTGTCGTTGCTCCCGGAGTGCCGACCAGACCGTTGCAGTACGTCGATGCCCGCGACATCGCAACCTTTGTCCTGGCCGGACTGGCCGCCGGGATCAGCGGGGCATACGACGTCATCAGCCCGTCCGGCCACACCACTACCTCCGGGCTCCTCCAGGCGTGCGTGGATGCCACCGGTTCGGACGCTGAACTCGTGTGGATCGACGAGGACAGGCTGGCCGCTGCGGGAGTGCAGCCGTGGACACAACTTCCGTGTTGGGTTCCGCAAGAGGGCGAGTTCGCGGGCTTCCTCGAAGCCGACACCGCCAAGGCGGGGCAAGCAGGGCTGCGGTGCCGGCCCGTCGAAGACACCGTGCGCGATACCTGGGAGTGGATGCAGCGAGAAACTCTGCCGACTCAGCGGGAGGATCGTGCGGTGCACGGCCTTCCATCCGAGATCGAAGAGGAACTACTCTGCGCCGGACAGTGAAACGAGTCTGGCCCGGTTCGCATTCGAACCGGGCCAGACTCGTGAAAGACGATCGATCAGGCGTACAGGTCGCTGATCTTGGTCTTGTGAGCTTCGTGAATGATGTTGCGCTTGAGCTTGAGCGTCGGCGTCAATTCACCGGTCTCCTGGGTGAAGTCGACCTCGAGGATCGTGTACTTCTTGATCTGCTCGGGGTTGGAGACCTTCTTGTTCGCGTCGGCAACGGCCGAGTCGATCTCGGCGATCAGGTCGGCGTTCTTCACCAGATCGGCAATCGGGGTGCCGGCGGGCAGGCCGTTGCGCTCGACCCAACCGGGCAGAGTCTCCGGATCGAGGGTGATCAGTGCACCGATGAACGGCTGACCGTCGCCGACGACGAGGCACTGGCTGATCAGAGCGTGCGCGCGCAGGGAATCTTCGAGGCCTGCCGGTGCGACGTTCTTGCCGCCCGCGGTGACGATGATTTCCTTCTTGCGTCCGGTGATGGAGACGTAGCCCTCGTTGTCGATCGAGCCGAGGTCGCCGGTGTGGAACCAGCCGTCGACGATGGATTCGGCAGTGGCCTTCTCGTTGTGCCAGTAGCCGGCGAACACGACCGGGCCCTGCAGGAGGAGTTCGCCGTCCTCGGCGATCCGTGCTGCATGGCCGTTGATCGGCTTGCCGACGGTGCCGACGCGCTGCGCGCTCGAGGTGTTGACGGTGATTGCGGCGCTGGTCTCGGTGAGTCCGTAGCCCTCGTAGATCGGGATGCCGACGCCGCGGAAGTAGTGGCCGAGGCGCGCGCCGAGGGCTGCGCCACCGGAGACTGCACGCTCGCACTCGCCACCCAGAGCTGCACGCAACTTCGAGTAGACGAGCTTGTCGAATACCGCGTGCTTGAGCTTGAGTGCCAGGCCGGGGCCACCCTTTTCGAGGGATTCGCTGTATTCGATGGCGGTGGCAGCAGCCTTGTCGAAGATGCTGCCCTTACCGCCGTCGACTGCCTTCTGGCGAGCCGAGTTGTACACCTTCTCGAACACGCGGGGCACCGAGAGGATGAAGTTGGGCTTGAAGCCGGCGAACTGATCGAGCAGCGTCGTCAGGTCCGACGTGTGGGCGACGGTGACCTTGGCGTCGAAAGCGCCGAAGGAGATCGCCCGCGCGAATACGTGGGCAAGCGGCAGGAACATCAGAGTCTTCTTGCCGGGAACCATGGACTCCGGCATCGCCAGGCGGCAGGCGTTGGACTCGGCGTAGAAGTTGGAGTGCGTCAGCTGGACACCCTTGGGGCGTCCGGTGGTTCCGGAGGTGTAGATCAGGGTCGCGGGCGAGGCGGCGGTGACCTGGTGACGACGAGTGTGCAGTTCTTCGTCGGTGATTGCCGAACCGCGACTGGACAGCTCGTCGATCGCACCCGACTCGATGACAAGAACCTCGCGGAGGGCTTCTGCGCCGTCGGTGACTTCCTTGTGAGTCTCCGCGTGCTTGGCCGTTTCGACGACCAGAAGTGTCGTCGCTGAATCCTCGAGGATCCACTGCGCCTGATCAGGGGAGGAGGTCTCGTAGATCGCGACGGTGCATCCGCCGGCAGTCCAGATGGCGTAGTCGAGAACGACCCACTCGTAGCGAGTCGCGGACAGGATAGCGACGCGGTCGCCGAGCTCGACACCTGACGCGATCAGGCCCTTGGCAACTGCGGAGACCTGCTTCGCGAATTCAGCTGCAGTGACGTCGACCCATCCACCGTTCGACGGCCTCTTGAACGGCACGAATGTGGGGTCTTCTTCGGCGTGACGGAACACGGAGTCGGCCATGGATACGTTCTCCGGAATTGAGAACGACTGTGGAACTGAGAACTCGCGCACTATTGACCCCTCCAGTGACTACTGACATTTCTGATGTGCATTGCATCACATTAGTCGTCATTTTGCACTGTCGTTACTATTCGGTAGAACTGGTCGGGCGCTGACCTGCAGTTTAGTGTGACCGCCTGTTTACAGGTACTCAGGCGACGTGTTGGAGCGTGCGACCGTGCACGGACAGCCACCGCCGAATTGCGTAGTCCAATCGGTCCGGATCCACTCCGAGTTGCTCTGCAGTAGCTGCAAGGATCTCCGAGGTGTCTCCCGGCAACTCGGTGGTGCCGAGTGTCGCGCTGATGAAGGTGTCGGCAGCGGTCCCCAGATCGGTGTGCGGAATTCCGGCCAACATCAACAGGTGGGCCCAGGTCACTTCGGAACCGTCTCCGCACGCGTCCACCCAGGCATGGTGAACGGCTTCGAGAGCGTTGTCGGAATCAGCGGCCGACAGCAGGTCCTCGACGCTGTTGATCCGCAAGTGATGGAGTTTCTCGGCGACCTGTTGGATGTGCCGTGCCTCGATCGGGACACCCGTCGCCGTGTAGCGACGCTTGTACGAGCCGATCTTGCCTGCCCACTGGTCCGAACTGCCGGCTTCCTCGAAGGTGCGGAGTAGTTCGCGTGCGCCATCCGTGACGGGTTTGTCCTCGCGGGCTTTCCGGTACGCCAGGTAGCGATCGACGACGGTCACTTCGCTGTGACCCGACGTGGACTGAACGGATTCGATGATGCACAGGGCGAGGCTCTGTCGATAAGCGTCTGACGCAACCCAGGCGGAAGGGTCGCCCAGGCGGTCACGGCACGCAGCTGCGACGGCGTCGACGGTATCGGTCGAGATGGTCACGGTTCCTCCAGAAAGCCGAATTCTTTTTGTTCCATTTGGGCTATCGGCACCGAGGAGCGAAATGTTGCACACATCACAAATTCTCAGAGATCTCTTGGACTGTGCTCAGGCTGGAGAGGTGTGCACTCAGGCGAGGAAGGACAGCACTTCGTCGTCGCTGAGTTGATGAAAGTCCTCGAATGCAGCACCGACGCCGCCTAACAGGGCAGGAACGAAGGGGCAGACGACCCGATCGGCGGAGCACGCGATCACTCTCATGGCTTCGGGGGACGCTACTGGGACAGCGACGATCACGGAGGCGGCACCCGCGGTGCGCGCGCATCGGCAGGCAACGGCGGCACTCGCGCCCGTAGCCATTCCGTCGTCGACGATCACCGCAGTGCGTCCGTGGAGGGAAACCGGGGTCCGCCCCTCGCGCAGGAGATGCGCCCGCCGTTCCAATTCGGTTCGCTCGTCGCGTTCGACGGCGACGAGTTCTCTTTTCGAGACGCGAACCGCTGCGATGACGTCGTGGTTGAGGACCCGCACGCCGCCCTCACCGATGGCGCCCATCGCCAGTTCCGGGTTGTACGGACTGCCGAGCTTGCGCACCACCACGATGTCGAGCGGAGCGTTCAATGCCGCAGCCACCTCGGCTGCGACCGGAACTCCGCCGCGCGGGAGTCCGAGAACGACGGGCTTGTCGATACGCAAGGTCTCGAGCCGCCCGGCCAGAAATTTGCCGGCGGAAGATCGATCCCGATACTGGGTCACTGCGTTGTCCTCGAGAAGCTCGAACCCCGACCAGTTCGACGCTACTCGCTGCAGGTCACCGCGACGAGACTGTGAACCTCCGCAGCGCGAGAGCGGGATTCTTCTCGCGTACCTCGGCGATGCGAGCAGCCGAAACGAGTGCGGTTGCGACCCCGACCTGCTCGCCAAGTGAACACATCACGACGCCCATCGGGTCGACGATCATGCTGGCACCCGCGCCGCCGCGCGCGCTCTGATCTGCCGCTGCGATGTACATCGTGTTCTCGATGGCCCGGGCGCGCACGAGAGTGGTCCAGTGGTCTTCCTTGAGCGGCCCCGGCACCCACTGGGCGGGCAGGAGCAAGATGTCTGCGCCGACGTCGACGATGCGCCGGGTGACTTCCGGGAAGCGCAGGTCGTAGCAGGTCTGGAGGCCGAAGGTCAGGCCGTCGCACCCGAAAGTCTGCGGTTCGGTGATCTCGCCCGCGCGGATCACGGCCGACTCCTGGTAACCGAAAGCGTCGTAAAGATGCAGTTTCCGGTAGGTCGCCACCAGTTCGCCGTTCGGGTCCATCGCGACGAGGGTGTTGGAGATTCTGCTCACGTCGTCGATCCGCTCGTTCATTCCTGCCACGAGGAAGATTCCGAACTCCGCGGCGACCGACGCCAGCGCCGAACCGAATTCGCCGTCCAGGTCCTCCGCGGACTCGATCAAACGCTCATCCGTCTTCGGTGCGGTGAACATCGAGTATTCCGGCGCCACGACAACTTTCGCGCCGCGTGCTGCTGCATCGGAAGCCAGTGATCGCAGTGATTCGAGGTTGGCTTTCTTGTCCGTCCCCGGGGCGAATTGGGCAATCGCGACAACGGTCTGGGAGGGGGTGGCTGCGGTGGCTTCGGTCATGCTTCCTACGCTAGGCGAAACCCGCTGGGAGGGTGGATCTGTCGTAAAAGCACCCCCGGTATGTCGTCGTGTCTATACTCTATCCGCTAAACTGCTGGTCAAATGAGTGATATTGAGCGTGACCCCGAACCCCCAACATTTGCCGACCTCGACATCGATGATCGGGTACTGAAGGCACTGTCAGACGTGGGCTACGAGTCGCCCTCGCCCATTCAGGCTGCCACCATTCCGCCGCTGCTCGAAGGCAAGGACGTCGTCGGTCTCGCACAGACCGGTACCGGCAAGACCGCAGCCTTCGCAGTTCCAGTCCTGTCGCGGATCGACACGTCGATCAAGCAGACCCAGGCGCTGGTGCTTGCTCCCACGCGTGAGCTGGCGCTTCAGGTTGCCGAGGCATTCGGCAAGTACTCCGCGCACATCCCCGGACTCAACGTGCTGCCGATCTACGGTGGCCAGAGCTACGGAGTCCAGCTGTCGGGCCTGCGCCGCGGCGCACACGTCGTCGTCGGTACCCCGGGTCGTGTCATCGACCATCTCGAAAAGGGCACCCTGGATCTGACCAATCTCAAGTACCTCGTTCTCGACGAGGCCGACGAGATGCTCAAGATGGGGTTCCAGGAGGACGTCGAGCGCATCCTCCGCGACACCCCCGGCGACAAGCAGGTCGCCCTGTTCTCCGCAACGATGCCCGGCTCGATTCGCCGGATCTCGAAGCAGTACCTGAACAATCCGGTCGAGATCACCGTCAAGTCCAAGACGTCGACCGCCTCGAACATCACGCAGCGCTACATTCAGGTTGCTCATCAGCGCAAGCTCGATGCACTGACCCGAGTCCTCGAGGTCGAGGCATTCGAGGCGATGATCATCTTCGTCCGTACCAAGCAGGCCACCGAAGACCTGGCGGAGAAGCTGCGGGCCCGCGGGCACTCGGCTGCCGCGATCAACGGTGACATCGTCCAGGCACAGCGTGAGCGGACCATCGGTCAGCTCAAGAACGGCGCCCTCGACATCCTCGTCGCGACCGACGTTGCCGCTCGAGGCCTCGACGTGGATCGAATCTCCCACGTCGTCAACTACGACATCCCGCATGACACGGAGTCGTACGTCCACCGCATCGGTCGTACCGGCCGCGCCGGTCGTCAGGGTGACGCGTTGCTGTTCGTCGCCCCGCGTGAGCGTCATCTGCTCAAGTCCATCGAGAAGGCGACCCGTCAGCCGCTTGCGGAGATGCAGCTTCCCAGTGTCGACGACGTCAACGCCCAGCGCGTGGCCAAGTTCGGTGACTCCATCACCGAGAGCCTGGCCTCGGAGAATCTCGCGATGTTCCGCAAGATGATCGAGGACTACGACCAGGAACACGACGTTCCGCTCATCGACATCGCTGCCGCTCTGGCGTTGCAGTCGCGCGACGGCGAAGCATTCTTGCTTTCTCCCGAGCCGCCGGCACCGCCGCGTCGTGAGCGCGAGCCTCGTGAACCACGTCCTCCCCGTCGTTTCGACGATGGCCCGGCCCCGCGCTCGCGTGGGCCCGAGGGCCAGGAGCTGGCCGCGTACCGCATTGCAGTCGGCAAGCGTCACCGCGTCGTTCCGGGTGCCATCGTTGGTGCCATCGCCAACGAGGGTGGGCTTCGTCGAAGCGACTTCGGGCACATCAGCATTCGCCCGGATCACAGCATCGTCGAGCTGCCGGCCGACCTCTCCAACGAGACTCTCGAAGCTTTGCGTCGCACACGCATCTCCGGCGTCCTGATCCAGCTGCAGCCTGATTTCGGGCCGCCGCAGGGACGTCCGAGTGGCCGTGGCGACCGTGGTGGCCGGGACGATCGTGGTGGACGTGACGACCGCCGCGGTGGCGGACGCGATCGCTACAACGACTGACATACAGCTTCAACGACTGTCATGAAGACTGAAACAGGCGCTGCCCTCCGCGAGGAGGACAGCGCCTGTTTTCTGTGTGGGGGGCAAGGCGCTGCGCGGTATCAGATCGGCGTCGGTGCGAGGGCGCCGTTCTTCCGGGCGTTGGTGTCGAACTGCGTGCGGTACAACTCGGCGTAGCGGCCGCCGCGCGCGAGCAGTTCCTCATGGTTGCCGCGCTCGACGATCTGGCCTGCCTCGACGACAAGGATCAGGTCCGCGGAACGGATCGTCGACAATCGGTGAGCGATCACCACCGCAGTCCGCCCGGCGAGTGCTTCGCCGAGTGCTTCCTGAACCGCAGATTCCGACGTCGAGTCGAGATGCGCGGTGGCCTCGTCCAAGATGACGACGCGAGGCTGGGCCAGGAGCAGGCGTGCGATGGTCAGGCGTTGACGCTCGCCGCCCGAGAGGCGGTAACCGCGTTCACCCACCACGGTCTCCAGTCCGTCGGGCAGCGACGCAACCAGGTCGGTGAGCCGTGCGCGCTCCAGAACCTCACGCAGATCTTCTTCGGTGGCATCCGGTCGCGCGAGGAGCAGGTTGGATCGAAGGCTTTCGTGGAACAGGTGCCCGTCCTGCGTGACCATGCCGACGGTCTCCCGGATGGAATCGGTACTGAGGTCTCGGACGTCGACACCGCCCAGTTCGACCGAACCGGAGTCGATGTCGTAGAGGCGCGGAATCATCTGCGCCACGGTCGACTTTCCGGCACCGGACGTGCCGACCAGGGCGACCATCTGTCCTGCTTCGGTGCGGAACGACAGGTCGTGCAACACGTCCTCGCCGCCGCGGGTGTCGAGGATCGCGACTTCCTCCAGGGACGCGAGCGATACCTTGTCTGCGGATGGGTACGCAAAAGTGACGTTCTTGAACTCGACGGACACCGGGCCCTGCGGCACCGTGCGTGCATCGGGCTTCTCGGTGATGAGCGGCGCCAGATCGAGAATCTCGAATACCCGCTCGAAGCTGACCAGGGCGCTCATGACGTCCACCCGGGCGCTGGCCAGTGCGGTCAACGGCGAGTACAGCCGCGTCAACAACAATGCCATCGCCACGACGGCGCCTGCGTCCAACTGTCCGCGCAGCGCGTAGAAACCGCCGAGTCCGTAGACGAGGGCAAGAGCAAGGGCCGAGACCAGCGTCAGCGCTGTGACGAAGACGGACTGCAGCATTGCGGTCCGGACTCCGATGTTGCGCACACGCCTGGCGCGAACCGCGAACTCCGCAGATTCTTGCGACGGGCGGCCGAACAGCTTGACCAGAGTCGCGCCGGGAGCGGAGAACCGCTCCGTCATCTGGGTGCTCATGAGCGAATTATGGTTGGCTGCTTCACGATTGAGTGCTGCAAGTTTTGCGCCCATGCGCCGTGCGGGGATGACGAAGATCGGGAGAAGTAGCAGCGCGAGGACGGTGATCTGCCAGGAGATCCCGAGCATGACGATCAGCGTGATCACCAGGGTGACCAGATTGCTGACCACTCCGGACAAGGTGTCGCTGAAGGCGCGCTGAGCGCCGATGACGTCGTTGTTGAGACGGCTGACCAGTGCTCCGGTTCGAGTTCTGGTGAAGAACGCGATGGGCATCTTCTGGACGTGATCGAAGACGGTGGTGCGCAGATGCAGGATCAGGTCTTCGCCGATGCTGGCCGAGAGCCACCGGGTCAACAGTCCCAGAGCGGCTTCGAGAAGTGCAACCAGTGCGATCAGGGCGGCAAGTTTGACGACCACGTCGACGGCGTCGCCGCCGACTATCGCGTTGACCACGCGCCCGGCCAGGACAGGTGTTGCCACGGCAAGCGCAGCAGTGACGACACTCAGTACGAGGTACCAGCTGAGGTTGCGTTTCTGTGGAACTGCGAACGTCGCGATCCGCTTCAGTGTCGCCTTCGAGAACGGGCGCCGATCTTCTTGCGCGTGCATCGCGTTGTACATCGCGTTCCATGCGGTGACTTCCATACTCATGACTTCGCCCCTCCGGTCGCCGGCCACGAAGATTACGTGGCCGGTACGACACGAAGGTAGAACCTCAACCAAACTTCAGGTCAAGTGCGGCCTCAGCGGGCCACGTCGACCACCACGCGAGGAGGGTCGCTGAGCGTCGTGACCGTGAACGGCTGCTTCTCGGTCACGCCGATGAACGACTGCGTGACTCCCTCGAAGACGTTGGACCCGTTGACCTCGGTCACGACTCCGCCGACGCCGGGGACCGGGTTGGGGCCGGAGTACTGCTCGACTCCGCTGTCGAAGGGATATGCGGAACCGTCGATCAGGACCTGGATCACTGCGGCACCCTTGATGTCCACGGGCTTACCGCTGCCTTCCTGCGTCGCCGCGTCGACGTACTTGACGCGCCAACCGGGTGTGCCGGTTCCGCCCATTTCGTAGACGACACGATCGAATCCGTCGTGCTCGCCCACTCGGATGTCGACGACGGTGAGCTTGGATTCGGTGCCCGCAGCCGACGTCTTGTCGGAGCTGTCCGTCGGGACTGGTTCTGTGGTCGACGCTGCTGCACTCGAGGTCGAGGTGACGGCCGAGGTGGCTGCCGTGGGAGTGGTCTCCGCGTCCTGCGAACAGGCAGTCAGGCTCACGCCCACTGCGATGGCAGCGACAGCGGCAAATGATCTCGTCCGGTTCGTTGTCATGACTCGATCGTAGGGCTCGCGTTATCGGGATCCGCGGCGGCGGTGCCCGGAGTTACCTAACCGATATCGCCGTCGACATAGAGCCACTTACCCTCTGTTCGCGCAAATCGACTGCGTTCGTGGAGCATTCCCCGCTCGCGTCCGAATGTGTAGTGAGCGCGAAATTCCACGACGCCGTCGGAATCGAACAGCCCGCCCCGTTCGGTGTCCAGGATCTCCAACCGGAGCCATTTCTGGTCGGGGTCGAGATCGAGTTGGGCTGGGCGATGGTCGGGATGCCAAGTCTGCGTGAGATATTCGTCGTCCATCACAGCGAAAGCCGTGTAACGCGAACGCATCAGGGTTTCGGCGGTCGGTGCGTGCGCTACTCCGCTGATGTACTTGCCGCAGCATTCGGCCAACGCGTTGCCGCTGCCGCACGGGCACGGATCGGTCGGATTGGGTGTGGTGGGGCGGCGCGAAGTCACCGCCCCATTACAGCACGCGAACTCAGACCAGTTTGTGTTCGCGGTTCTCCCAGTACGGTTTGCGGAGGTCGCGTTTGAGGATCTTTCCGGTGGGATTGCGGGGAAGAATCTCGACGACGTCGATACTGGTCGGGCACTTGAACTTTGCGAGGCGTTCCTGTGTATAGGTGATCAGTTCGGCTTCGTCGATCTGCGCTTCGGCAGTGAGAACCACGACAGCCTTGACGGTTTCACCCCAACGGTCGTCGGGAACGCCGATGACCGCGACCTCGGCGATTGCCGGATGCTCCACCAGTACTCGTTCGATCTCGGGGGAGTAGACGTTCTCGCCGCCGGTGATGATCATGTCCTTGAGGCGGTCCTCGATGAAGACGAAGCCGTCGGAGTCGGCGCGGCCCATGTCGCCGCTACGTAGCCACCCGTCTGCGGTAATCGTTTCGGCCGTCGCCTCGGGCTTACCCAGGTATCCGGGTGTGCACTGTTCGGATCGCCACCACAGTTCACCGGTCGTTCCGGTGGGCACGTCCTCGAGCGTGACGGGGTCCACCACGCGCATCTCGACGCCGGGGATCGCCGTACCTGCCGATGCCATGCGCTCGACCTGCGACTCGTCGCGGTGAACGTCCGGCATCAACGCGGTAATGACGCCTGCCATTTCGGTCATGCCGTAGACCTGCACGAATTCGGTGTCCGGCCACGCTGCGAGTGCCGCGCGCAACAGTGGGAGCGGCATGGGGGCGGCGCCGTAGGTGATGCGTTTGAATGCTTTGAAGGCGGCGACCGCCTGCTCGCCTGCGGCCAGGACTCCGGCAATGACCGGTGGGACGAGAAAGGCGATGTTGGCTCCGGCGGCGAGACCGGCGAAGATCGACGGTCCGTCGGCTTCTCTCGTGAAGTAACAGCGGCCACCGGTGTGAATTGCCATGATGGCGTAGCACGTTCCGCCGACGTGGAACATCGGCATCGCGATCAAGAATCGGTGATCCTCGTGGGCCGGCAGGATTTCGAGGACATTGTTGCTGTGCGCGAACAGGTTTCGATGCGTGAGCTGGACACCCTTGGGGCGACCGGTCGTCCCGGAACTGTAGAGAACCAGAGCGGTGGCATCGGGGCTCACCTCGGGGCGGGAGTGCAGCGGTGTGACCTCGTCGATCCACGGCTCGAATTCGTCGTGTTCACCGCCGACGGCGAAGATCGATTCGACGGCCGTCAAGCGGTCTCGCATCGCGACGACCTGGGGGAGTAGTTCGCTGCCGACGAACAGAATGCGAGCGCCACAGTCCGCGAGAACGTAATCCAGCTCTTCGCTCGAAAGTCGCCAGTTGGGAACGACATTCGCGGCGCCGAGTAGTGAGGCGGCGTAGGTGACTTCGAGACAGGACAGATGATTCTTGTCGACGAACGCGACAGTGTCGCCGGCGCCGATGCCTGATTCGGCGAGGGCGGCGGCGATACGCAAGATGCGGTCCCGCCACTGAGCCCACGTGAATTCGGTCCCTTGGAAGGTCATCGCTGCTTGATCAGGCTTGACCGTCGCCCAGTGCTCTAGCCGATCGAAAATGATTCCAGCGGTGGCGTCGGACATTCGGCCGCCTCTCTCGTGTGATTGGTGTCACAAGGTTAATGTGCGCCCGGTCTTCGTATCGCTGTTTCCAGTCAATGCGCACAAGCAGGAGGGGTCGCATTCCCCCGACCCTGACCGGCTCGGCCGCAGATATCAGGGTGGTCCCCGATGGCGGGCGCGCCCGCCACCCGACAGGATGGAACCAACCATTGCGGGCGTCCGTGTTTTCACGGGCGCCCGTCACGCCCGCAAAGTAGCACCGAAGTGAACAGGAAAGGCGATCATGAGTTCGCACGCCCAGGATGTCGCGGCCCGCGCAGTCGGCCTGTCCAAGACCTACGGCACCGGAGATACCCAGGTGCACGCCCTCAGTTCAGTGTCCGCAGATTTCGCCCGCGGTGAGTTCACGGCGATCATGGGGCCGTCCGGTTCCGGTAAGTCGACGCTGATGCATTGCCTCGCCGGTCTGGATTCCGCCAGTTCGGGTTCTGTTCTCATCGGTGACACGGAACTCACGACGCTTTCCGACAAACAGATGACCCAATTGCGACGCGATCGCATCGGTTTCGTTTTCCAGGCGTTCAACCTGGTGCCGACCCTGACCGCGCTCGAGAACATCACGTTGCCGCTCGACATCGCGGGACGCAAAGCGGACCCGACCTGGTTGAACAGCGTCCTGACCAAGCTGGGTCTCGGGGATCGCCTCGATCATCGGCCGGGAGAGCTCTCGGGTGGTCAGCAGCAGCGTGTGGCGTGTGCGCGTGCGCTGGCGGGTCAGCCGGAGATCATCTTCGGCGACGAGCCGACCGGAAACCTCGATTCGAAGTCCTCCGGTGAGGTGCTCTCGATCCTGCGGGCGGCCGTCGACGAGTTCAACCAGACCGTGGTGATCGTGACGCACGATCCGCGGGCAGCGGCGTATGCCGACCGGGTGGTGTTCCTCGCGGACGGCAAGATCGTCGACGAATTGCGCGAGCCTACGGCGGATTCGGTCCTCGACCGGATGAAGCGTCTGGACGCTCCGCAGGCGGTCGTGAACGTGGAAGCCGGGGCTTGAGCACATGGCTTCGGTAAGCAACTCGCCGATGCGCAAGGTTTCCCTGCGCAACTTGGCGGCACACAAGGTGCGACTTGTGCTGACGGTTCTCTCCGTGGTGCTTGGCACGGCTTTTGTCGCGGGGTCGTTCGTTTTCACCGACACCCTCCAGAAGACTTTCGATTCGATCTTCGAGAACACCGCCCAGGGCGTCGACGTCCGGGTATCGATGGAAGAGCGCAACACCAGTGGCGTTCCGGTCGAGGATGTCGACAAACTTGCCGCAGTCGACGGCGTCCGAGCGGTAGCCCCGGCCGTCAGTGGACAGATCGTCCTGATCAACGCAGACGGCGGCGCTGTTCAGACCGGCGGCGCGCCGAGTATCGGTCAGTCCTACCTACCGCCGGGCCAGGCGATTGCCGAATCCGACACCTTCGTCGAGGGCGCGCCTCCGACGCAGACCGGTCAGGTCGCGCTGAACACCAGCGCCGCCGAGCGAGCCGGACTGAAGGTGGGGGACTCCGCCAAGGTTCTGGCACCGGCCCGCGGAATCGTGGACGTGACGTTGTCCGGCATCTACGAGGGGGCGGGCAGTGACACCGGCGGGTTCATCGGCGCGCTCTTCACCGACGAGCAGGCCCGTGGACTCTTCACCGACGGCCAACACGTCGAGTACATCGACGTCGCGGGCGACGGGGTGTCGCAGACGGAACTGCAGCAACGCGTCGAGCAGGTTTTCCCCGATCTCAAGGTGCAGACCGGCGACCAGGTTCGTGATGAGACCAAGGCCGAGGTCGACTCGGCGCTGAGCTTCATCAACTACTTCCTGTTGGCGTTCGGCGCGATTGCTCTGCTCGTCGGAACGTTCATCATCTACAACACCTTCTCGATGATCGTGGCGCAGCGTCTTCGTGAGCTGGCGCTGCTGCGTGCGATCGGTGCGAGCCGAGCGCAGGTCGGCCGTTCGGTGGTCACCGAGGCGCTCGTGGTCGGACTCATCGGCAGCATCATCGGTCTGCTCGGCGGTATCGGTCTCGCCTACGGATTGCGCAGTCTGCTCAACACATTCGACGTCGGTCTGCCGGAAGGCCCGCTCCAGGTGGGTGCCCGTACGATCATCGTCGCGTTGGTGGTCGGCGTCGTCGTCACGACGCTCAGCGCTTACGCCCCGGCTCGTCGTGCGTCGAAGATCCCGCCGGTGGCGGCCATGCGTGAGGAGTTCGCCTCCACCGGCGACTCACTGCGAGTGCGGACGTTGATCGGTGCGATTCTCGGCGTGATCGGTGTGGCACTGCTCGTGTTCGGCTCTCGCGGTACCGGCGGCGGCGCGGCGCTGATCGTCGGCCTCGGTGCGTTCTCGTTGATCATCGCGGTGCTTCTCGGGGCTCCCGCGCTGTCGCGGCCGATCGTCGGCGCGCTCGGTGCCGTGTTCGCCAAGCCGTTCGGTGCCATCGGGCGATTGGCTCGTACCAATGCGGTGCGCAATCCCCGTCGCACGGCCGCAACGGCATTCGCGTTGACTCTCGGTCTGATGCTGGTGACGGTCATCGGAGTGTTCGGTTCCTCGGCCAAGGCGAGCATCAATGCTCTTGTCAACGTGGGTGTTTCGGCCGACTACATCCTGACCGGTCCCAACGCGATCGGCGTGCCGCGAGGTGCGGCCGACGCGGTCCGACAGGTGCCCGACGTGCAGAGCGCGACGTCGTTGCACGGAGTGCGTGCGAAGGTCGACGGTGAGGACGAGCAGGGCGCTTCGTTCGACGGCCCGATCGAAGGCGTGCTCGAGTACAAGATCCTCGAGGGCACGGTCGATCTGACCGGCAACAATATGCTCGTCTCGAAGTCGACTGCGGATGACAAGGGCTGGACTGTCGGCTCGACCCAGACGTTGACCGGTCCGGGCGGCGTCGAGTACCAGACCGTTGTCGCGGGAGTGTTCGAGGACAACCAGCTGATCGGCTCGTGGATCGTCTCGGACGAGGCGTACAGGAAGCTGATGCCGGCCGAGAGTCTGCCGGACTTCGTGGTTCTGGTGAAGGCGAAGCCTGGCGCGGATCTGACAACGCTGCGATCCGAGCTCGAAACGGCCACGGAGAAGTACGTCGTCGTCCAGGTGCAGGATCGTGAGGAGTTCAAGGGAACTCAGGGCCAGCAGATCAACACGTTGTTGGCGATCCTCTACGGACTGCTTGCACTCGCGGTCGTGATCGCAATCCTGGGCATCATCAACACCCTGGCACTCTCGGTGGTCGAGCGGCGACGAGAAATCGGAATGCTGCGAGCTGTCGGCATGCAGCGCGGACAGATGCGACGCACGATCTACCTCGAGTCGGTGCTCATCGCGGTGTACGGCGCGGCGGTCGGAGTTGTTCTCGGCATCGCGTTCGGTTGGGCCTTCGTGAGCACTCTCGCGGATCAGGGCCTCGACAAGATCACGATCCCGTGGGGTCAGGTGGTCGGAATGCTGATCGGCTCGGGTGTGGTGGGTGTCTTGGCGGCGCTGTGGCCGGCCAACCGAGCGGCCAAGACGAAGCCGCTCGAGGCGATTGCAGACATGTAGGGCCTTCGGCCCCGTGCGCACTTTTGGTAGCGGAAGCAGCCGAAAGTGCGCACGGTACCGTTGCCACATGAGCACCCTTCAAGAAGTCGGCGAACGTGAATCCTGGCGCTGCTGGCTGTGTGACGAACCGGTCGATCCCGATATGTCCGTCAATGATCCGCGCGGCCCGAGTATCGACAGCATCAACACCGCAAAAAAGGGTGGCAAGACCAAAGGTGGCGTCGAACGCTTGGCGCACCGCGCATGCAACACCAAGAAGGGTGCGGTCAAACCTGTTGTGGAATGGCCGGATCGGCTGTTCGTCGTGGATCCCGCCCCGATCATCGGGGTCGTGGAGCAGCTCGAGCGAAAGGGTGGCCGCGTCGCCGTCGCTCGCTGCCCCGGCAAGGACGACGCCCAGGAAGCGTCGGATTGGTTGATCGATCGGTTGTCGCGTCTGGCTCCCGCGTTGAATGTCGAAACAAGTATCGACGCCGCGGGCGGGGGTTACCTGTTGGTCCTGAAAACCGTGTAGGGGGTCGGCCCTGAGTGCCGTCTTTTGCGGTACCTGTTCCGCCTCCATAGCTGTCGGGGTACGGTCGAACCGAACATGAATCCGGTTTCGAGTGCGAAGGAATCCCGATGAACCTGGCATTGACCGACGAGGAACTAGCGTTCCGCGACGAGATGCGGACGTTCTTCCGTACGCAAATCCCCGCGGATATCAGGGAGGCGTACGCCCACGGCGAGGAGTTGGGGCGCGACCGTATGGTCGAGGCGCAGCAGATCCTCAACGCTCACGGTCTGGCGGTACCGCACTGGCCGGTCGAGTGGGGCGGCAAGGACTGGACCCCGGTCCAGCACAACATCTGGCTCGACGAACTGCAGCTTGCGTCGGTTCCCGAACCGTTGGCGTTCAACGCCAACATGGTCGGTCCGGTCATCGCGGCCTTCGGCTCGCAGGAGCAGAAGGAGAAGTTCCTTCCGGCGACTGCGAACCTCGACATCTGGTGGTGCCAGGGATTCTCCGAACCCGAGGCCGGTTCCGATCTCGCTTCGCTCAAGACTCGCGCGGTCCGCGACGGAGACGACTGGGTCATCAACGGCCAGAAGACGTGGACGACGCTGGGACAGTACGCCGACTGGATTTTCTGCCTCGTGCGCACCAATCCCGATGCGCCCAAGCGTCAGGCCGGCATCTCGTTCATCCTTGTCGATCTGAAGACGCCTGGCGTCACGGTCCGCCCGATCAAGCTGATCGACGGCGGCTACGAGGTCAACGAAGTGTTCTTCGAGGACGTCCGCGTTCCGGGAGAGAACCTGGTCGGTGAAGAGAACCAGGGCTGGGGCTACGCCAAGTTCCTGCTCGGCAACGAGCGCACCGGTGTCACCCGCGTCGGGTTCTCGAAGGTTCGTCTGGCCCAGGCCAAGGCCCGCGCTGCCGAGGTCAAGGTCGGCAACGGAACACTGCTCGAAGATCCGCTCTTCGCTGCGCGCCTCGCCGAACTCGAAAACGAATTGCTTGCCCTCGAGCTCACTCAGCTCCGAGTGGTAGCCAGTTCCGCTGACGGCCAGCCGAACCCGGCGTCGTCCCTGCTCAAGCTTCGTGGCTCCGAATTGCAGCAGGCGAGCGTCGAACTGCTGATGGACGTGGCCGGCCCTGATTCACTGCCGTACGACGCGGGCAGCGACATCGCCTCCGCGAGCTGGGCGCAGCACACTGCCCCGACGTACCTGAACTACCGCAAGGTATCCATCTACAGCGGATCGAGCGAAGTGCAGCGCAGCATCATCGCCTCCTCGATCCTCGGATTGTGAGGCGTGGCATGGACTTCGAACTCAACGACGAACAAAAACTTCTCCGCGACACCACCAAGGATCTCCTCGCGCGTAGCTACGACGCCGAGAAGCGCAACGCGATCATCGACTCCGATCCCGGGTGGAGCCCGCAGGTCTGGAAGCAGTTGGCCGAGGTCGGCTTGCTCGGCCTGACATTCTCCGAGGACGACGGCGGCATGGACGCCGGCCCAGTGGAAATCGGCGCGGTCATGACCGAGATCGGTCGACGCTTGGCACCCGAGCCGCTACTCGACGCGGTCGTGACGCCGGGCGGCCTCATCTCCGAAGGTGGCAGTGCAGAGCAGCGCTCGTCGATTCTTCCCGGAGTGGCCGAGGGCACCACGTTCCTCGCGTTCGCCGATCAGGAACCCGGAATCCGTTGGCCGGCAACCGAACGGGCCACCGCGGCGGCGCAGGTCGACGGCGGCTGGACCATCACCGGTATCAAGAATCCCGTCGGCCACGGCGCGACGGCGGACATCTTGGTCGTGAGCGCTGCGCTCCCCGGCGGTGGCGTCGGACTGTTCCTCGTCAAGAGCGATGCCTCCGGTTTGGTACGCAAGTCCTACGCCACTCACGACGGGTTGCGCGGGGCGCAGATCGAGTTCACCGATACGCCGGCCGAAGCACTCGGTGAGGGCGGTGACGCTACTGCTCTGATCCAGGCCGCGCAGATCCGTGAGCAGGCCGCGCTGTGCGCCGAGGCTGTCGGAGCGATGGAAGAGGCGCTACGCCTGACCACCGAATACCTCAAGACGCGTAAGCAATTCGGGGTTCCCCTCGCAAAGTTCCAGACACTGACACACCGCGCCGCCGACCTGTACGTCTCGCTCGAGTTGGCACGCAGCATGAGTCTGTACGCAACGATGTCCCTTGCCGACGGCGTCGTCGATCCAGTGATCGCTTCGCGGGTGAAGTTGCAGATCGGGCGTTCGGCTCGGCTCATCGGCCAGGAGGCGATCCAGATGCATGGTGGTATCGGTATGACCGCCGAGTACCCGGTGGGGCACTACGTGAGCCGACTCGTCGCCATCGAGCACACCCTCGGCAGCACCGAAGATCACCTTCGGGTGTTGGCCGCCGGTGTGGCTGATCACGAGATGGTCAGCGTGGTCTGATCTTTCACGAACGACGAAGGGGCCGCATTCCGTTCCAAGGATGCGGCCCCTTCGTCGTTCAGCGGTGATTGCGCAGGACGTCCAAGCGGAGTCGGCGCTGCTCGATGTTGACGGCGCTGTCGGTGAATGCTTGTTGCCACCCGGGGTCGCTCGTTCGTGCCGCCGCGTCCTGCAGAAGCGGTACTGCGTCGAAAGGGAAGCGCGCCTGCACGCTTCGCAGGGTGGAAAAGTGACTGTGACGCGAGTGGATGCCCAAGTCCTCACCCGTCGCAGCATGATCCAGAGCTTCGTTCTCCAAGGCATTCAACAACTTTTCGGCGACGGCCAGGGGCCATGGGCGGTCGATGCCGTCGAGCAGTGCGCTGCCGTCGACGCCCAGAAGGTACTCGTCCGCGTGTCCGGCGACGATGTACTCGACACGCTCGCGTGGGTCCGCGATGGCGACGATTCTCCGGTCCGTCGTGCGCCCGTCCCGCTCCAGAAATGCCGATGCCCACGCGGTGTTCTTCTGGAGAACGGTTGCGGCAGTCCATGATTCGATCATCACCGCGCGCCATTGCTTCTCGATGGGGATGGTGAGGGCCTCGCGTGGCGAACCGGCCATCGATTCCCACAGCGTCAGCGGAGTGGCGGTCACGACTTGCCGTAACCACCAGCGCCGGATGCCCTTGTTCTTGTAGTGGACGTCTTCGATGCCGTCACGAAATGCGAGGTCGTCGAGCGAGCCGGGCAATCGGACGGCAAGGCGCGGCCGCAAGGGCTTCGTCTCGAGCCGCACCCAGGACCGAGCCCGAGTGACCATTCGAGAGGCAAACGGAGATCGGGGGAGTTGCCGTAGTAGTTGAATTGCACGCTCACGGACCCGCACGGCTGGATCGTCGAGTGCACGCTCGAGGAGTGCGTAGTCGTGTTCACCCAGCCCGACGTCGAGATGGTCGAGGAAGTGCAGCCGGCTTGCCGTGGCCTCGTCGTCCCAAGCGATCTCGAGCTCTTCGCTCGCCAGTTCCGGGTCGACCGTACGTATGTAATCGAACCAGGCCGTGCGGTCGTCCGGATCGGGCGAAAGCCACAGCTCGTCCCGGCGTGATCCGATTCGTCGTAGCTGGGCCCAATCCGGGTTCTGCTCCGCCAGGTACTGCCCGCGTCGACCGGCGAGGCGAAGTAGCGCCTCGCGGTGCTCGGGATACTTCAGCGCGGCTTCCATGAAGAGCGGAACGCTGGCAGCGGGCGCGAGGAATCCGCGTTGGTCGGCCATCGCGAACCATTCCGCGAGAGTCCAGGAACGAACCTGCAACAAGGACTGAAGTTGTTCGATCGCGAGGTCGGGAAGCAGCGGTTGAACTGCTGGATCAGTCTTCGGTGCGCGCGAGTGACCTGCGTGCGCGTCTGATCGCAGGGAGGTCACCCGCCTACGGTATGGCAGGGGTGCGTCGAGCTGGGTCGCAGGGGTCGGGCGCGTGTCGGCAGATTCTGGAACAGTGGTATCCGGCGACCACAAGGAGGCGTGAGATGACAGACGGAACTGATGACGTCTTTGTCGTGGCGTCGGTGACCGAACGGCGAACGCTCATCTCCACCCGAGTGAGGGAGTGGTGTGCGGCGGGAACCGTCGAGTCGAACCGGCCGGAGTTGTCCGATGATGTCGCGCTGCTGATCGCCGGCGGCTATGCGGACGAGTCGACGCGGTCGATCCTGGCGAACCGGCGCAGTGTCGGACGTTCGTTCCCGGAGATCGGCGGCTTCTCGGAGTTGCGGTATCTCACCGACGAGCTGGCCCGCACCAGGCGTCGACTGCTCGCAACTCGCATCGGCCCTGTTCAGGTTGTCCTCGAACGACGGGTGCAGGCGCTTGAGAAGCGCGTTCAGTCGATGCGATCGGCGATCGTGCATTCCAATCGTCACTTCGCGAGCAGTGTCCGTGCCATCCGCAAGGACCGGCGCGACGGCCTGCATCTCGACGTCGAGCAACGCGAGGCTCTCTTTGCCGGGCTCACCCGTACACCGGTTCCAGCCAAGCTGCCGGTGGGGCTCGGTGTCGTGGCCAGCAGTGGAAACGCAGCACTCGACAAACTCGCCGCCCAGTTCGGGAAGGTCCAGGGAACCGGTGTCATCGCCGATGCCGGAAGGCGCATCGCGGAAGTCCTCGACGGACTGGTCGATTCAGAACCCGAGGGACGCGCCGGTGAGTACGACGCCTTGCTTTACCTCGCCGGGAATCTGTTCGACCGGATCGAAAGCTCCAGCGCGTGGCATTCCGACCACTTCGTCATTCAACGCAACCAACTCGACCTGGCCGACGAGATCACCCAGATCGCGGTCGACACCGTCGCGCTGCGTTCGATTCTTGCGGAGTTGGACGACGCGGCTGCACTGGCACGCGACGAGGGAACCCGAGCCGGAATCGCTTCGCGCAGGGAAGCGCTCGGCGCGGTCTGGGACCAGCTGGTCGAGCGCGTGGCGGCCCTCGCGCGGATCGGTGACCTGGTCGCACGGGCCGAGGATCAGTTGAGTTCGCAGCGCGCGGTTGCGCATGCAGCGAGCCTCGACAGCCGGATCGACGACCTACTTGCGCGCTCGGGATCACGTGAACTTTCGGCTGCAAACACGCACTACGTCGGGGATCAATTCGACGGTGTGGAAGAGCTGATGTTCGCTCACCGGGCGGCGCTTTACGGGGACATTGCACTGCTGACCTCTGGGAACGAGCGTCGGGCGCCGTAGTCAGGCCGTCGCCGGAGCTGTAAGGTCGGGGGTACTGACCGGCCACACGATCGAAGTAAGGGCCGGGATTTCGCTCAATGCTCGACCCCGATGCCGATCCGGTGATGCGGGCGTACCCGCTCGAGACAGGTCGATCATGGAAGACACCGCAAGCCGCGGCATCAATGCGTTCATTTCCGAAGCTACGCAGCGTGGGGGCAAGGCTGTCCGTCTCACGCACTCACGTCGTAATCCCGTCGAGGTGACGGGCGCTGACGGTGTCAGCCGAATCGTCCGCGTGCGGTCCAAGCTCGACGGTGACTGGCAGGCCAGGCGTCAGGACGAGTCGCTCGAGAGTGACGACACCCGCTCCGAGTTCTGGGTGTTCGTCGATCTGGCAGCAGATCCGCACGAGTTCTACATGTTGCCCTCCAACGAGGTCGCCGACGACATCCGTGCCGAGGTCGACCTGTGGATCATGGACAGCCCCGGACGTAATCGCACCGGCCATCACGCGATTCCGCGTGGGCGCGTCGTGCACGGTCACGATCGTTGGGATGCGCTGGGCTTGGCCGCGGTCAAGGATCCGAGCATTTACGTCGAGACCCCGGTTGCGACCAAGCGTAAGACGTCGCCAGTCGCCGCGAAGAAGCGTCGCGCCAGCGGTGTCGAGGAGATCGAAGTCGTCGACAATCGCCTCGAGATGACAGCCGATTGCCACGGATATCGCTGGGTCGGGCGCTTCGACGAAACCACCGAGGTCGTCGAGATCATGCGCGGACCGATGGAAGGCCGCCGATTCCCAGATCCGACCGCGGCCGCAAATGCTGTCACCGGTCACATCTCAGGCGACACCGAGAGCCATGACGGTTGGTCGTTCTGGACGATCAACAACACGGCCCTCGGCGCTCATCTCAAAACTGCCTGATCTCAGGCTCCGACTGCCGCCGACACCCGTTCGAGAGTGTCCAGTTCATTCGACGAGAGCACCAGATTCGGGGCATCCAGTAGCGCCGGGAGCTGCTCGGGCCGGCTGACGCTCGCGATCGGTGCGGTGATGCCCGGTCGAGTCAGCAACCAGGCCAGCGCGACGGTCGAGATCTCGCTGTCGTGTGCCTGCGCGATTGTCGCCAGTTCCGCGACGACGTCGAGTCCGGCGTCGCTGAAGTATCCGGCGGTCAGTCGTTCGCGGGAGCTGCCTTCGATGTCCGCGCGGGTCTTGTATTTTCCGGTCAGGAAGCCGGAAGCGAGAGCGAAGTACGGGAAGACGCTGATGTTGTTGTCGGTGGCGATCTTGGCAAGTTCGGGTTCGTACGACTTGCGGTGAACCAGGTTGTAGTGCGGTTGCAGGGCGATCGGCGCGGCGTAACCGTTCTCCTCGGTGATTCGCAGCCACTCCCGGACGCGATCGGGGCTGTAGTTGGAGATTCCGAGATAGCGAACCTTGCCGGCGACGACCAACGCGTTGAAGGCTTCGAGTGTTTCTTCGAGCGGAGTCTGTGGGTCGTCGAAATGCGCGTAGTACAGATCGATGCAGTCCGTCTGCAGGCGCCGCAGCGACGCCTCTGCTGCGGCTGCGATGTTGTCGGCCTTCAGGCCCTTGAAATCGGGATGGCTACCGACCTTGGTGGCGACGACGATGTCGTTCTGCAGTCCCCGATCGGTGATCCATTTCCCGATGATCGTTTCGGATTCCCCACCGGAATTGCCGGGAGCCGACGCCGTGTACGAGTCGGAGGTGTCGATGAAATTTGCACCGGCTTCGGCGAACGAGTCGAGGATCTCGAAGGACGTCTTCTCGTCCGCGGTCCATCCGAAAGGGTTGCCGCCCAAGCTGATTCGGAAGATGTCGAGATCCGAATTTCCGATGATCGCCACTGTGTGGAACTCCCGTCGATGAAGGTGGTCGCTGCATCCCGCACCGTACCCTCTCACGGCGCTGGCGATGGCGCGCCCTCGCCAGGTTCGCCGAAAAATGTATCGGATCGTGATTGCCGCCGTCGGTGTTGGGTATGGCCTCAAATACTGAATTCTTCGATGGACTGCTGATAGGAGCGTCCGATGATGATTGTGGACGAAGCCACCCGCGTCGTTCGTGGTGTGGCAGACGCAACGACGACGGTGGCCGGAGCCGTCGGCGGTGGAGTGATCGGTGGAGTGACGGGCGGGATACGCGGAACGGCGGAGGGTGTCCGAGACGGAATTCGTGCGGGTAGTTCCTCGACGCCGACGGCGGTTCTCACGATGGCGGCCGTGGGTGCGGCGGGATTGGTGGAATGGCCGGTGCTCTTGGCAGTCGGCGGCACGGCCCTGGTACTCCACGAATGGGATCGCAAGAGCGGTCGGCCGGATCGCCAGGTCAAGGCGGTTGGCCGCACGAGCAAGCCGGAACAGGTAAAGAAGGAATCGAGCGGAAACTCCCACAAGGCGGCCGGCCGGTCACAGGATCGAACTCACAGTTCTTCGCACACTCGATCCACTCACTGATGTTCTCAGCGATGGCCCGGCGTGCGGTGTCGGTGGCAACTTTGCCGCCGCGCCTGGCGTTGTCGGGACTCGCGTTGGTGGGCGGTTCGACGATTCCGCGAACCGCTGTCAGTGACGTGGCGTTGCGGACCGGCACCCTCGCGTTGGCGGGTGTGGGGATGATTCCTGCAGCAGCGGGATCGATATTCGGTGCCCCGCGAATCCCAGGTTCCGCCTATGTCTCGGCGGCGGTGTCGGCGATCAATTATCAACCCCGGGTGCGTCGGCGAATCGAACAGCGCCTTGGCCGTTCGCTCACCGACTTCGCATTGGAGTCGGCGACGTCGTTCGCGGATGTTCTGACCTATGCGCCTGCGTCATTGGGCGTGGATTTCTGGCTGCGGACGATGCTGCTGCGCGAAACTCTGGCGGCGCGAAACTCTCGGCGGGTGTGGTCATTCGAACCTGGCGGTCGCGGTTCTTCCACGAGGCCTGAACCGAGTGGTCCGGGGGAGCGTTACGCAGACAGGATCGCAGGGGTTCAGTTGGTGGCCGGGGCTGCACTGGCTACCGTCTCTGCCGGCGGCGACACCGTCGCGACGAGTATCAAGGTTTCGGCGCCGCGGCCGCTTCGGATGTCGCGCGAATCATTCGCTGCTGGTGTGTCATACGGTCTGTGGCGGACGCACCACACCGCCGTTTCGGACTCTGCGGCTCTACGCATGCTCGATCGTATTGACACCGTCCTCGTCGATCCGAGTGTCCTCTTCGACGACTCGCTCCGGGTTTCCGACATACGAGAGGTGGCCGAGTCGGATCGCGTCGCAGTGTGGGAACAAGCCAGGAAAGCTCTGAACGACGGAACTGTGGGAGTGGGAAGGCACCGCATCGGCGGCGCCGAAGTGGTCGTGCGACCCGTGCGAAAAGGTCTGGCGGAAACACTGATAGGCGAAATACGTGCGGCCGGGGTCGCAGCCGTCACGATCGACGACGACGGGCTCGGATCACTGCGAAGTGGATTCGACGAGCTCTATCCGGCGCAATCGACTGCCGAAGCCGGCCTGCGCGAAGCTCTCTCGGCGTTGGTGGCCGAGGGTCGGACAGTTGCGATCGTGTCGAGTAGGGCGATATCGGGACAGGCAGTGCTACGCATCGGGATTTCACCACCGAGTGGCGAGCACGTGAGTGCCGACATCCACACCGACTTGGCCGGGGCGTGGCGGGTTGTCCATGCGCTCCCGGCTGCTCGAACAGCGACGAGGCGCGGTGTCGAACTCTCCTCAGGTTCTTCGGCATTGGGTGCCTTGATCATGCTTCCGGGAGTTCGAGGGGCTGGGCCGGGGCCGATCACAGCTGGTTCGGCCGCGGGACTGTGGACCGGATACACCTTGTCCCGATCTGTGATTAAAGCGCCCGTCCCTGTCGGTACTCCGAGCGATACCTGGCATGAGATGGACGGTGATGCTGTCGTTCGCGAACTATCCGAATCCATCCGACATACACCGCACCGTGCGGAAGCTCGTGTGCGAGCGCCCGCACGGTTCAGGTTGATCCGTGACGGATTGTCGGCGTTGCGAACAGAATTGGCGGATCCACTGACGCCTGTGTTGGCGACCGGCTCCGCTGCCAGTGCAGTCCTCGGTTCACCGGTAGACGCCGTCCTGGTCGGCTCGGTCTTGGTCGGCAATGCCGCGATGTCCGCTGTTCAACGGCTTCATTCGGAGCGGGCGGTGCAGCGGCTCTTGCGGACTCAGGAACCGGTAGCTCGGCGAGTAACCAACGACGGCACGGTCGAGACAGCGGCCGACGCGCTCGAACTCGGTGACGTCGTGGCAATCGAGTCCGGGGACATCGTGCCCGCAGATTGTCGCCTGTTGAGCGTCGAATCGCTGGAAGTCGACGAGTCGTCGTTGACGGGAGAGTCCCTGCCCGTCGACAAGCAGACCGACCCGACCCCTGGGATGCCACTGGCCGAGCGAAGGTGCATGGCCTACGCAGGGACAACAGTGCTTGCCGGATCCGGTCGTGGCGTGGTCACGGCCATCGGAGCCCGAACGGTGACCAGGCGTGCCGATGTCGGTGTGTCCCGATCCGGACCTGCTGTGGGCCTGACCAACAGACTTCGCGAACTCACGAGGGCGACCCTGCCGGCCAGTATCGGCGGTGGGGCGTTGGTGACAGTCGCGGGTCTGCTTCGTGGTACCGGTCTGCGCCGCGCCGTCACCGGAGGTGTGGCCGTGGCTGTGGCTGCCGTGCCGGAGGGGCTGCCTCTGGTTGCCACTCTGGCTCAGCAGGCCGCAGCGCGAAGGCTCACTGCAGCAGGAGTGTTGGTTCGTGCGCCACGATCGATAGAAGCGCTCGGTCGTGTCGACGTGGTCTGCTTCGACAAGACCGGAACCCTCAGCGAGAACAAGCTACGGGTGGCCGCGGTCGAACGCGTCGACGGCTGGGACGAAAGCGAGATTCTGGAAGTTGCGGCGCGCAGTGCCCTGGGAAGTCGCGACGATCGCGTGTTTCATTCGACGGATGCCGCCGTCGTCGATGCAGCCCAGCAAGCTCTGGACGATGCTTCGGTTTTCGGTGACGTCGAGGCGAACAACCTCGTTCCGTTCAGGTCGGGGCGGCCGTACTCGGCAGCTTTGTTCGGCAGGCGGATCGCACTCAAAGGTTCGCCGGAATTCGTGACCGAAGCAGGACGAGATCCGAATGCTGTGTCGGCGAAGCACGTTCAAAGCATGGCCGGACGCGGACTGCGGGTGGTTGCCGTCGCCCAGCGCGAGTTGTCGGAACACGACGCGCGACGCGCAGGCGAAGACTCGCAATTTCTCGAACAGTGTTGCTCCGAGGGGCTGGAAGCGGTCGGCCTTCTCGGACTCTCGGACACGCTGAGACCCGAAGCAACGCAACTTGTTCGAGAACTTCGAGGCGACGGACGGCAAGTGCGCGTGCTGACCGGGGATCATCCGACAACAGCGGCCGCGGTCGCCACCGAACTGGGGTTGGACGTCGCACGCGAGGATGTTGTCACCGGTCCTGACTGGGAGAACTTCTCTCGCACCGAAAGACGGGATGCGGTCCGCGGCAGCAGCGTCTTTGCGCGCGTGACACCCGAGCAGAAGGTCGAGATCGTGCAAGCGTTGGAGACCGACGGGCGGGTGTGCGCCATGGTCGGTGACGGCGCGAACGATGCTGCGGCGATCCGAGTTTCCAGCGTGGGAATCGGGGTGGCGTCGACCGACAGTGATCCGGCGCGCGGCGCCGCAGACATCGTGCTCCTCGACGGCCGTGTCGGCGGACTGACCGACGCATTGGACGAGGGCAGTCAATTGTGGCGGCGGGTCAGATCAGCGGTAGGGGTTTTGCTCGGAGGCAACGCGGGTGAAGTCGCATTCGCGCTGATCGGTTCTGCGTTGTCCGGCGAATCACCGCTCAACGCAAGGCAGTTGCTACTGGTCAATCTGATGACGGACGCCTTGCCCGCTGCCGCGCTTGCGGTGAGCACCCCGTCCGAGAACGGATCCGAGAAGTCCGAACAGATGGACGCTCATGCCTTGTGGCAGACGATCGCTGTCCGCGGCGGTGCCACGGCAATCGGTGCGCTGGCAGCGTGGCTTCTAGCCCGGGCGAGCGGTAGGAGGCGGCGAGCGTCGACGGTGGCGTTGGTTGCCCTGGTGGGCACCCAACTGGGGCAGACGCTGCTCGAATCACGCAGTCCGCTGGTGGTCGCAACCGTTGCCGGATCCGCTGCGGCGCTGGCGACGCTCGTCAGCACACCCGTGGTGAGCCAATTTCTCGGTTGCACGCCGCTCGGTCCCATCGCCTGGGGCCAAGCGGTGGGCTGCGCGTCGGCGGCGACGCTGCTCGCGGCGCTGGCTCCGCGGGTGTTGGAGCGGATTGCCGCAACTGAGGAGAACGCGAACGGTCAGTCGACGATTCGCAAGATCCCGACGCGAACGAGCACTGCGTACACCTCCCGAACCGGGGGAGTCAGCGCTCGCGACAGCGTGGAAATCAGCGACGTGGAAATCAAAGAAGCGGAAACCGGTGAATCAGACACGCTTGTGAGCGTCGCTGCTGGAAGTGACACGTCGCCGAACTCCCGGGCGACCCGAGATGAATCCTGAGGAATCGTGACATGTCCCAGAACACCGTCGACCACACGAACCCCGTCGATCACCGCGCGGTAGTCGAATCCGTCCGTTCGGCACGGAGCTTCGAGTTGGAGCTACCGATCGTCGGTGCCATCCCTGTTCCGAGACCCGAGCAGATCGCCTACTTTGCGGTGATGGGACTGATGGTCGCCTTCGAGATCATCGAGTGGCCCGTGGCAGTCACCATTGCAGCGGGGCATCTGCTCGCAACAGAGCAGCACAATCACGTCCTCGAAGAGATCGGAGAGGCGCTCGAGGGGGTCTGACGCAGGCGCTGCCTGGACACAAATCGAGGCCTGGACACAAATCGAGCGGCCCCGCATTTCGCGGGACCGCTCGACGTGCGGAGAAACTTACTGCGCGAGTGCGCGCTTCATGCCGCGTTCGACTGCTGCGATGATCTGCGGACGCAGTTCTGCGGCAGGGACGATCTCATCCACCGAGCCGACCTCTCGGGCCCGCTGGATGTTGTGGATCGCTTCGAATTCGGATGCCACTTCGCCGAGCTTGTCGGAGCGGACGGCGATGCGCTGAGCGTTCAGTTCTACGCGCAGATGTGCTTTCTCCGTGTCATCCTTGGCTGCTGCCAAGTCTGCCTCCAGTTGCTGCACCTTCGGGTCGTTGTTGGTGCGGGTGTTCACCTCACGGGTGAAGACCACTGCGGCGGCGGGGGCGCCGCCGAGTACCGACGCGAACGAGCCTTCGACAGCAAGAACTTCCATGTTGTCGTTGAGCGCACCGGAGAACACGACGAACGCGCCGCCGTGGTAGCGGGAGACGACGCAGAACACGATCGGTCCGTCGAAGTTGACGATGGCGCGGCCGATCTCGGCGCCGTACTCGAGCTGGATGTTGCGCAGCGACTCCGGGGAACCGTCGAAGCCGGACAGGTTGGCCAGCACCACGATCGGACGGTTGCCGCTCGCAGCATTGATCGCGCGGGCAGTCTTCTTCGACGAGTTCGGGAACAGCGTTCCCGACGTCCAGGTGTCGGGACCGTCGGCGGGGAAGTGCCCCTTACGTGGGATCGCGCGGGATTCGATGCCCACCACTGTGACCGGATGTCCGGCGAGGTGCGCGTCCAGAACGACCGAGGTGTCGGCGCCGGCCATGTCGGCCCAACGCTCGAGAACAGAGTGGTCCTGGTCGACCACCGAACGCATTACGGTGCGAATGTCGAAGGGCTTCTTGCGATCCGGGTTCTTCGCCGAGGAGAAGATGTCGCCGACCGTCTCGAAGTCGCTCGACGGGTGGGTGTGCGGGAAGCTACGCACGTCGCGATCGACAGGGTCCGTCGTCGCTGCGCGGCGCGGGAACCGTTCGCCGGGAGCGAGGTACGAGTGTGCGTAGTGACGGAACAGGATCTCGCACGCCGCAGTGAGGTCGGGGGCCCAATACTGTGCCTGGCCGTTGGGGCCCATGACGCGGTCGTAACCACCGATACCGAAGTTGTCCTCGGCCGACACACCACCGGAGTAGTCGAGAGACTGCTTGCCGGTCAGCACCATCGCGCTGTCCGGGGTCATCACCAGAATGCCCTTGGTGTGCATCAACATGGTGGCTTCGGCGTTCCAGTAGGGCTGAGCGCCGACGTTGATGCCCGTGACGACGATGTTGATCTCGCCGCCGTTCTGGGTGAAGGTGATGATTCGGCGCAGGCCGCGGGAGACCCAGTCCATGTTCTCGGTGCCGCTCTCCATCGAGATGGTGGCACCGGAGGACAGTGCGAACCACTCGACCGGAGCGTTCAACTTCTCGGCCAGGTCGATGGCAGCGACGACGCGTGAGCATTCGGCCTCGGCGACGGTACCGAGCGCCTTGGTGGGGTCACCGAATAGCGCGACACGGGTCATTCCCTCGGGATAGCGCGGCGTCGGCGTGTTCACGAGGCCGACGACGATGCCGGCCTTGTTGAGCCCGTACGGACGCTCGACAGGTGAGAGGACGCCCGCTTCGTCGAAGTCGTGCTCGACGAAGGTGCCCTTGGTGCCGGTCAGGAGCGGAATCAGCTCGTACGGGTACACCGTGCCGCGTGCCCGCGAACTCTGGACCTTCTGGGCGTACGCGTCGAGGGGGAGCAGCGGTTCGGTGGGAGGTGTGGTCTTGTTGATGACCACACCGGCACCCGCGCGGTAGGAGAATCGCAGCGCAACTTCCTTGGGCGCGCCGCCCTTTCGGTCCTTCAGCCGAGTGATGAGCGTGATCTCTTCGAGCCCGGCGCCGACGGTCAGTCGGGCTGCGTTCTGAGCGATCACCGAGAACCGCTCGCTGGGAACGTCGGCGACCGGCCACACGTAGAGCACGACGCGGTTGGCTGCGAGTCGACGCTTGTCGCCGCGCTGGGACTGCGCACGGCGGATACCGTCGAGGCAGGCAGCGAGCGTGCGCTCGATGGCCGGGAGTGCAACCATCTGACCTTCGTCGTCGAGTTGCGGTGTCACGTCGCGGATTTCGGCCAGAGCGATCAGGCGCTCGTCCTTCGGATTCTCCTTGGCCGAGAGGTGGAACAGGTAGGTGTTCTCCGGAGCCGGGAGGCGCTTTCCGTTGAAGTTCTTCAGGCGCCACATGTCCAGACGCTGACCCGTGAGCGGATGCATGTCGCGGATGATGTGGTCCTCGACCAGTTCGCCGTCGACGGGGCGGAAGGTGACCCACCGGACCGGATCCCCGTTCGGGTTGCAGATGATCACCGTCGCGCGGCGAGACCGTGTGATCGTCTCGTTGCGCGAGAGTTCGGTGCGCAGCGTCTCGACGAGCGCGTCGCCGTCGGCGGGCTGATCAGGCCAGTCGAGGTAGATGTCGACTACCAGCCCGCGACCGGATGGAGCATCCTGCGCGATCGTGGCGACATCGTCGAGAGCCGTACCGAGAGCGTCGAATTCGGCCACCGTCGAGACCAGATGCAGCCCGTCGCCCTTGAGGTCGAAGTTACCGGTTACGAAACGGCGGTCGACGTGCTCGAAAACGCGGACGTCTTCGAACGAGTGAATCTTGTAGTAGCGACGCGTGATGACCTCGAGCAGAGGGCCGCCATCGCGGTTGCCGAGGCCGATCTTTCGACCCAACAGGTCCAGGAGCGGTTCGGGAGTGGCGACGAGATTGGCGATTCGCTCGTCGAAATCTGCAGCGTCCGGCTGCTCCTCGAGGTAGGCGAGGTTGCCGCGTACTCCGTCGTAGACGTCTTCGCGAACCTTGCGGATGCGCGGCTCGTCGAAGAACCGGAAGCGAAGGTTGCGGGCGACGTCGCCGATGACGGGGTAGCGGACCTGCGTCGCGACGATGAGTCGATCGAGAACCTCGTTGAGCTCCTGCGCCGAGCAACCGGGAGCCTTGTCGCCGACGAGCCAGCCTTCGAGAAGTGCTGCAATGACCGGGATCTGGGCTTCCATGCGCTGCAGAGCCAGGAAGAGTCGGTACACCGCTTCCTCGACGGCCTGGCGATCTTCCAGATCGGTGACGTCGTAGTGGCGAAGTGCCCGTTCGAGTCTCGTGCGGAACGACGCCGGCAAACCTTCGCGCTCGGAGTCGAGTGAGTGCAGGAAGGTGTGGAAGTGCTCGCGGGGGCTGTGGACGGACTCGTCCTTCGCGGACTCGCCCGAGGTGGGCTTGTTGCGCGAGAGTTCGCAGATGTCGGCGAAGGTGGTCAGCACAGCCAGTTCTGCCTGGACCAGTTCGCGGTCCTCGGATTCGAGTGCGCTGCGAAGTGCGTCGTATTCGGCCAGAACAGCGTTTGCGTGCTTGCCGCTGACGTCGTAGCCACTGATCATCGCGGTCAGTGCTTCCAGCTGTGCCAATGCATCTGCGCGGGTATCGGACCCGGAAGTTGCTGCGGGAAGATCGAATTGGACTCGCGGAGCCTTCTCCGTGACAGCTTCCTCACTGACCTGGTCGACGCGCAGGAGCGGTGCGCCGGCATCGACCTGGGAGTTGACGGTAGCGAGAACCTCACGCACTTTGCCCGCATACGGAGCGCGAACCGCGGTCTCCATCTTCATGGATTCGAGCACGACCAGAGTGGATCCGGCTTCGACGTCGTCGCCGACCGCGACCGGTACTGCTACCACTACGGCGGGAGCCGGCGCGCGGACTACGCCGGCGTCGTCCTGGCTGATCTGGTGGCTGATGCCGTCGACCTCGACGAGATAGCGAGCCGGGCTCACGACGGAAACGACGTGGAAGCGGCGATCACCGATCACCAGCCGTGACTCGAAGTCACCGAGACGATCGACGTCGACCTCGATGTCTCCGGCGTCTCCGTCGACGCGGTAGCGGTGCGGGCCGATACGCCCGACGGTCAGTTTGTATGCCTGACCTTGGTAGTTGAGCTCGACGGTACGGCCGATCGCGTGATTGGCGCGTGGGCGGCCGCCACGTGCCGAGGCGAGGAAGGCCGCACGCTCGAGTGACTCCTCGGCGTCGTAAGCATCGATGGCGGTGGCGATCAGCGCGACGTCCGCGCGGCGAGTGGTGCCGGTGAGGGCGCCCGTGCGGTCGAGCCAGCCGGTATCCGCGGATGCCGAGATGACCTCGTTGCGATCGAGTAGATCGAGGAGGAACGACTTGGTGGTAGTGCCGCCGTCGAGTACGACAGTGGTTTCACGAAGGGCAGTGCGCAGACGCGCAAGTGCCTCGGAGCGGTTGCGGCCCCACGCGATGACCTTCGCGACCATCGAGTCGTAGTCGGGCGGAATGACGTCCCCGGCAGCGATGCCGGTGTCGACCCGGATGCCGGAGCCGAGCGGGAACTTGAGGAGCTGAACGGTGCCGGGTGCCGGCGCGAAATCGTTGTCGGCGTCTTCGGCGTTGAGGCGGGCTTCGACGGCGTGGCCGAATGCGGGCGGGCAGTCACCGACCAATTCGTCACCACTGGCGACCAGGATCTGCAGTTTGACGAGGTCGATTCCGGTGGTGACCTCGGTGATCGGGTGCTCGACCTGCAGGCGGGTGTTGACCTCGAGGAACGTGAAGAGCTTGTTCTCGGGCTGGTAGAGGTATTCGACCGTGCCTGCGCCCTGGTATCCGGCTGCCTTGACCAGTTCGGCGGACACCTTCTTGAGGTGGTCCGACTGTTCTTCGGTCAGGACGGGGGAGGCGGATTCTTCGATGACCTTCTGGTTGCGACGCTGAATCGAGCAGTCGCGAACGCCCGGAGCCCAGACATTGCCGTGGTTGTCGGCGATGACCTGTACCTCGACGTGGCGTGCATCGGTGACAAGGCGTTCGAGGAAGACGACGGGGTCGCCGAAGGACCGCTCTGCTTCGCCCTGCGTGCGCTCGAGTGCAACTTCGAGTTCGTCTTCGGCCCAGACCTTGCGGATACCGCGTCCGCCGCCGCCGCTTCGGGCCTTGATGATCAGGGGATATCCGATGGACTGAGCATGACGACGAGCGTCGGCGCGCGTTTCGACCGGTCCGCCGCTCCACGGGGCGACCGGTACGCCGACCTTCTCGGCCAGGATCTTGGCGGCAACCTTGTCGCCGAGCAGGCGCATCGCGTCGGCGCTCGGGCCGATGAATGTGATGCCCAGTTTCGCGACGATCTCCGCGAAGGCGGGATCCTCGGCCACGAAGCCCCAGCCGACCCAGACTGCGTCGGCCTTCGCTGCGAGGAGTGCTCGCTCGAGTTCGGCGTAGTCGAGGTACGGGCTACCGGTGCCGGTGCTGCGCAGGGTCACGCCCTCATCGGCCTGGCGGACGAACATGGCGCGGCGCTCGGCCTCGGTGTGCAGCGCAATGACGCGAATGCCGTAGTCGTGTTCGGCGTTCAGTTCGCGTACAGCCCTGATCAGCCGGACCGCGGCCTCACCTCGATTGACCACTGCGATTCGTTTGAACATTGTCACTGCCACCGTCCTTGATGAGATTCTTCGTCACGTACGTTGCGATATGAGCCGACCGTGTCCCACGTACCCGGATTCCCCGGTTCGTGAACTACGCCGCGATGCGCTGTGTTTCCCCCGGTTGCGCGTCGGCAAGTGATTGCCCTTCCGGTTCGTCGAGTCCCCTGCGCTGAAGCACTGTGTGCACCGAAGCGCTGTGTGCGCTGAGGCACTGTGTGCCTTGTGCGCCACCCTGCAGGCGTGGACTCAGAACCGCTCCAATCACGAATCAGCAACATATTGTGTCTGCTTCCAGGGAATCCCTGGTTTATCTAAGAATGCAGTATGTCGACGCTCATGTCACCTGGGCGAATTGAAGAATATTAGTCAACGTGAACCACGGTTACACATATGGCGTTAAATCATTGCGGTGCAATCGAATTCGGACTTGTGACACGGATCACGATGGTAATGAAATCGGCAAGAAAGTGAATACTCACTGGTAACAAAATCGCATATTCGGAGAATTCTCTGGGTTGCTCGATTATTACTGATCGGTACTACTGGCGAGTATTTTTTATGTCCGGTCGGACCGTATTCGAGAAATCGCCTTCGATGGTTGCGATGTGCTTTGCGATCGCGTCGAGTCCTGAGGGAGGGAGGTGCAATCCGTTGCCGAGAGCAAGTGAAGTCCGCTTGAAGTGCTCCACGAGTGGTTCGTATTTCGTGACCAGTCTCAGCCTGTCGGTCTCGCTCAGGTACTTCACGCTTCCCGCGTTGTCGACGAAGTCACTGAACTTCACGAGGAACACTGCGGGATCCGCTATCGCGCGGATGACGTGATCCTGATATCCGGCGGTGGTGTTGTCGCATGGGTAGTCGATTGGATTGGTCACTGCCTCAACAAGTTCGGAGATTCTGTGGCCGAAGCGCGAGGCGATGAGTGTTGACGCACGTTCCTGCGCTTCGGATGCGGACATGTCGTCTGCAGTCTGGCCACCGAGGAGCGCGATGACGGCGTGTGGTCGGTCTTCGACCGTGTCGTGAAGCGCGGTTGCGCTCAGGATCTCGACATCGGAGCACCCGTACCGAAGCAGCCGCAATACATTTCGTAGGGGATGAACGATGTAGGGATCCTCGTCGGACTTGATCCCGTTCTTTCTGAACTGATCGAGGTGCGCAAGGGTCGCGACCTCCATGGCGAGCCGTAGGGTTTCACCCGAGATCGCCAGCTCGTCGACGGCGCTCTCGATGGCGAAGACCAGCGTTGCAGCGTCCATCTCCTTCAGGGGCAACTGGTCGAATGCAGACCTGATCGGGTCGGAGTTGCTCATGCCAAATAGCCTTCCGGTTGGTGAGGCGTCGCGACGAATGTCCTGGTGCAGATCTGCAATCGAGCCCTGATTGACGCCGGAAATACAGGTCGAGGTCAGAATCATCTTGATTCTATCCGGCGACTACGACAGCAAGTGTTCCTAGCGTTGTCATAGAGGTGGGCGGGGAGGTTCGTCCGCCTCCATCACAGGCAAATAGGGCAGGAAGAGGTTCGATGACCACGGAGGCGACCCTGGCGTCGTTTGTCGAGACAGTTGACACGGATGTCGACACCCATCCGCTGGACGATCCTGTGCGACAAGGACTTCGCGGACATCATGCGCAATTCGCTCGCTGGGCAGGGAGAGTTGCGCGATACGACCCGACGGTCGCGCCGTTTGTCGGTCATCCGCCCGAGTTGGACGCCGAGGACTGGGAGAACCTACTCACACTCGTAGGTCCTGGCGGCACAGTAGGTTTGCGAGGATTTGATCACCGCCCGCCGGAAGGGTGGCGCATTGTGGATCAGTTCGGCTCGGTGCAGATGGACGGATCCGCACTCGAAGTCTCCGTTGATCCGTCGGTCGAACTTCTCGGAACGGGCGACGTTCCCGAAATTCTGGCATTGATCGAGCGCACCAAGCCAGGACCGTTTCTTCCTCGTACCGTCGAGATGGGCAGTTACTACGGCATTCGCGTCGACGGAAGACTTGTTGCCATGGCGGGGGAGCGGTTGCACCCTCCGGGATGGACGGAAATCAGTGCGGTGTGCACTGACAGCGACTTTCGGGGTCGAGGCCTGGGTACGACGCTGATCCGTGCCGTCGCTGCCGGGATTCGCGAGCGCGGCGAGCTGCCATTTCTCCATGCAGTGCAATCGAATACGAATGCGATCAGACTCTACGAATCGCTGGGGTTCGTTCTCCGGAAGAGATCCAGGTTGACTGCGGTGCAGGCGCCTGCCTGATCGAATTCTCGCCGACGCCTGTGTATCGGGCGCTCGGCCACTAGTCTGAACAAATGACAGTCGATCAGGCGTTGGACAGTGATTTCCTCACTCTTGCCGATCCGTACCGCCGCGAGTTGCTGGCGCACTGCTATCGCATGATGGGGTCGATTCACGACGCCGAAGACCAGGTCCAGGAGACGTTCATCCGGGCTTGGCGCGGGTTCGACGGTTACAAGGGCCAGTCATCTCTCAGGACCTGGCTCTACCGCATCGCGACGAATACCTGCCTGACCGCGCTGGAGGGGAGATCGAGGCGTCCCCTCCCGACCGGCCTCGGCGCACCTAGTTCGGACCCGGCCGACGATTTGATCGAGCGCAACGAGATTGCCTGGTTGGAACCGATCGCCGATTCTGCGTTGGGCGACGTCAATGATCCGGCCGTCATGGTCGTCAATCGCGATTCGGTCAGGCTCGCGCTTGTTGCCGCTTTGCAGCACTTGTCCGCGCGCCAACGTGCGGTTCTGGTTCTACGTGACGTTCTGCAGTGGAAGGCGTCGGAAGTTGCGGAGGCGCTGGACACCACAACCACTGCGGTAAACAGCCTGCTGCAGCGGGCTCGCGCGCAGATCAATCACATCGGACCCACCGAGGACGATCTCGTGGAACCGACTACCGAGGCTGCCCGGAAGTTGCTTCGCGACTACGTGCACAGCTTCGAGAGCTACGACGTCGAGGCCATCGTCGAACTGTTCACGCGCGAAGCCATCTGGGAGATGCCTCCGTTCGAGGGTTGGTACCAGGGCCCCGAGGCAATCGGGCAACTCATCGGAACCAAATGCCCGGCCGACGGACCAGGAGCGATGCGCCTACTTCCGACCGCTGCGAACGGTCAGCCGGCGTTCGGCCTCTACATGCGCGAGCCCGATGGTGTTCACCGCGCTTTCCAGTTGCACGTTCTCGATGTCACCGAGTCCGGGATCTCGCACGTGACGTGTTTCTTCGATCTGAGTCTGTTCGCACGGTTCGGATTGCCTGCCGAGCTGTAGGGGCCCTGCCGAGTTGTAGGGGCAAGGAGTTGCGCGAGCCCTCCGGTATGGAGGGACCCGCGCGACTGCTCGTTACTGCTGTTGCTGTGCGTTACTGCTGGGGAACAGTCGCAGCCGGGTCCATCCACATGACCTCCCAGACGTGATTGTCGAGGTCGCGGAATGCGCGTCCGTACATGAAGCCGTGATCCTGGGGCTCCATCCACTTGCTGCCGCCGGCAGCAATCGCCGCGTCGACGAAGGTGTCGACTTCCTCCCTGCTGTCGGCCGACACACACATCAGTGCTTCACGAGCTTTCGACGTGTCGCAGATGTCGTCGGCGATGAAGTCCCCGAAACGCGGTTCGTTCAGGAACATGACGGTGGCGGAATCGCTGACGATCATCGAGACAGTGTTCTCGTCACTGAACATGTCGTTGAACTCGAAGCCGAGGCCACTGAAGAATGCACGGGTGGCGGCGACGTCCTTGACCGGCATGTTGACGAAGAGAAGACGAGACATTGGGTGCTCCTTGAAGTCGGTTGATTGATTACTGAACGCTTCGGTTCCTGTTGGTTCCTGCTCATACAGACCGCAGTGGGCGCAGAAAGTCATCGCGAGAAGCAAAAATTCGAGAAAAGTATCGCCTGTTAACTGACT
>NZ_JBMAIQ010000014.1:0-200709 GCF_048573875.1 Rhodococcus sp. SB1D | reverse complement strand
GCAAGGCGACGCACTCATCGTCCGCGTCCCCAAGGCCTGAGTGTCTAAATACACCTGAACGAGCGCTCTCGCTCTGCGACGCCCCGTGGTTTTGCTCACACAACTACGGGGCGTCGTAGTTGTTCGGGCACAATGGCCTCATGGCGAACATCTTTGACGTATCCACTCCCGCGAAACGCTTCCGTCTGGTGGCGTGGTGGGAAGCTGTGACCTGGGCGGCCTTGCTGGTTGCCATGTTCTTCAAGTGGGTCCTCGGACACGAAGAAGCGATTCGCATCCCCGGAATGGTCCACGGAACCGCCGGCTTCCTGGTGTTCATCGTTGTTGCACTCCTGACCGCGTGGTCGCTCAAGTGGGACGTCAAGACCACGATCCTTGCGCTGATCTCGAGCGTTCCGCCCTTCGGCACCGTCATCTTCGAACGCTGGGCAGTGCGAAACGGCAAGCTCGGTGAGCTGTCCACGGAGTTCGAGGCGTCCAAGGGCAACGCGGCGCTCGTCTGAGTGCTGCATCCCTCTACGTAGCTTCTCGCAACTCGTGACAAACTGGGAGCCGTGACTCGACCAGGTTCCAGGCCCCCCGCGCGTTCGTCCGCAGTTGCTGCCGCCATGAGCGGCGCAGTCGACTTGTCCGCCTTCAAAGAGCGGGCGACGGCCCCACCACCGCCGCGTAACACCAGCGGCGACGGGGCCGTTTCTGCTGTCTCCGGGGCAGTGATCGAGGTGACCGAGGAGAACTTCGAAAGCGAAGTCCTGCTGAAGTCGAGCCAGGTGCCGGTGATCGTCAACATCGGTGGCCGCGCATACGAGCCCTCGGTCGTATTCACCGAAGTTCTCGAATCATTTGCAGCGCGAGCCGGCGGCAAGTGGATTCTTGCCAACGTCGACGTCGACGTGAGCCCTCGTATCGCGCAGGCATTCGGTGTCCAGTCGGTTCCGACGGTTGTTGCTGTCGCGGCTGGTCAGCCGTTGGCCGATTTTCAGGGCGCTCAGCCAGAGGCGCAGCTCAGCCAGTGGTTCGACGCAGTCCTCCAAGCTGTCGAGGGCAAGTTGAGTGGGCCGGTCTCCGACGCGGACGAACCGGTGGAGGAGGTCGATGATCCTCGCTTCGTGGCCGCTGAAACCGCGCTGGACGAGGGCGATCTCGACGCCGCCATCGCTGCGTACCAGGAAATTCTCGACGCCGAACCCAACAATGCGGAGGCCAAGAGCGCTGTCCGCCAGGTGAAGTTCATGGCTCGGGTTCAGGGTGTCGATCCCGAGTCGATTGCGGCCGCGGATGCTGATCCGTCCGATCTCGAACTGCAGTTCGCTGCGGCCGACCTGGAAATGTTCGCCCAGCAACCCGAGGCGTCGTTCGCCCGCTTGATCTCGGTGGTCTCGCGAACTGCCGGCGACGACAAGGCTGCCGCTCGGACGCGCCTGCTCGAACTGTTCGAACTGTTCGACCCGGCAGAACCGATCGTCATCGCGGCCCGTCGTAAGTTGGCTTCCGCTCTCTACTGACGTGTGGACCGGCAGTCGCTACTCCGTGTAGCGGCTGTCGCACACTTCCCGGCCACCGAGAACGCCGGTCCGGAACGCGTCGACACGTGCGAACCCGCTCGGAACCGTCTCACCGTTGACATCACTGGCAGCCAGGCCGTCGGTCAGCAGCCCCGATACGGCTTCGTCGAGGTCGCCGGGGGAGAGTGTGACCTGTGCTCCGGACGCCGCGGCGTTGGTGGGACTGAGCGCTGCGGTGATGACGCCGGACAGGCAGGCGGCGCGCAGGGCAGTCTGCGGAGTGTCGAGCGATTGGCCGTTCTCCTTCTGCATCGCGAGGGTGTACCTCGACGCGAGCAGGACATAGGCGTTGTAGTCACCGGTGATGTTGGTCTGGATCAACTCGCGTCGCCCGACGCGACCCGGCGTGCCGCGCTCGGCAAGGTCGTCGACGCTGATTCCGATGGTGTTCGTCGACGGGCAGTACGAGACGGGTTCGGTCGCAACGGCATCGCTGCACCCGGTGTCTGCGCCGGTGAACACGACCTTCGGTGGCTGAGGTAGATCGAAGATCGCTTGGAAGGTCTTCACGAACTCGTCGAGAGTTGCCTCGGTGACGGGCAGTTCTCCGGAATCGTTGCCCTCGGCGAACTGCTGCGGGAGGTCTGCACGTCGTGACTCGATTTCGTCGGCGTCCATCTTCGCGCACGCACCGGCGCCGTCGGTGAAGCCGATCTGAGTGGCGGTGACGCGCTCGAACGCCGAACCATGGTGGCTCTCAGGATCATTAGGGTCTTCGTCGCGGATGGCGACCGCCGACGCCAACACCTTGTTGAGTCCGTCGGAGGTGTTCATCGTGAAGTGTGCGGCCTTGTCCTCGGCGACGTGCCGCAAGAAGGCGCCACCGAAACAGTCGGCTTGCTGTTCGCGCACCAGGGCTGCGTCTCGTTTACCGCCGACGATCCCGGCCTTGCGTTGAACGGCATGGCCGTACTCGTGCGCAAAGATGAACGCGACGGCCACTTCACCGAACTTCTCCCGCACCTCGGGCAGCAGCAATTCACGATCCCAACCGATGGTGTGATCGATGCTGCAGTACCCGGCGTTGATGAGTTCTTCGGTGGTCTCCTCACAGAAGTCCGGGCCGTTCGATTCGGTGGGGTCCCACGAGATCAGCTCGTCGACCGGTTCGAAGGGCTTGTCGAACAGAGCCGGGTACTCGGCGGCCCAGTAGGTTTCGATGTCTGTGATGGCGTTGGCTGCCAGCGCGTCGATGTCCCCGCCGTCGGTGCCGGTGATTGCTCGGTCGGCGTTGGGGGCTCCCGGACGCAACCCACTTGGTCCTGCCGTTGCGTCGAGTCCGGCGACGCGGAAGGGATCGTGATAAATCGAGACGGCGTGGCCACTCGTTCCCTGGGCACAACCGGCGAGCAGTGCTGCCACTGCCAACAGTGACGACGTGACAATGACTACTCGCCGGCCGACCATCAACGCTCCAGACTTATCCAAATCGCTCCAGCAGCTGGCAGCGCCACCTGTGCGGAGGCTGGCCGACCGTGCCACGAATGCGACGTTGCTGTGACCGCTCCGAGGTTCCCGACTCCGGAGCCGCCGTACACCTCGGCATCGGTGTTGAGAATTTCCACCCATCGGCCGGGCTCTGGTAGCCCGACGCGGTAGCTCGAGTGCTCACTGCCCGAGAAGTTGAACAGGCAGGCGACAATCGAACCGTCAGTACCGTAACGCAGAAAACTGAGGACGTTGTTCTCGGTGTCGTTGGCGTCGATCCAGGAGTATCCACCGGGCGAGGTGTCGAGGGTCCACATGGCCGGATGACGTCGGTACGCGGAGTTGAGATCGCCGACCAGTCGCTGGACGCCGCGATGGAGAGTGCCGGTGTACTGATCGTCGAGCTGCCACCAGTCGAGGCCGCGTTCTTCCGACCATTCCGCACTCTGACCGAATTCCTGTCCCATGAACAGCAGTTGCTTGCCTGGATGCGCCCACATGTATGCAAGCAGTGAGCGCAGGCCGGACGCCTTGGCGAAGTCGTTCCCGGGCATCCGGGTCCACAGAGTTCCTTTGCCGTGCACCACTTCGTCATGGCTGATCGGTAGCAGGTAGTTCTCACTCCACGCGTACATCAGTGAGAACGTGATCTCGTGATGGTGGTAGGTCCGGTGTACCGGGTCGTGACCGAGGAACCCGAGGGTGTCGTGCATCCACCCCATGTTCCACTTCATGTTGAATCCGAGGCCGCCGACATTGGTCGCCCGAGTGACTCCGGGCCACGCCGTCGACTCCTCGGCGACGGTGACGACTCCTCGATGGTTCTTGTGGACGGTGGCGTTCATCTCCTGCAGGAACGCAACGGCTTCGAGATTCTCGCGGCCGCCGTGAATGTTGGGAGTCCATCCACCTTCCGGGCGTGAGTAATCCAGGTACAGCATCGATGCGACAGCGTCGACGCGAAGTCCGTCGATGTGGAACTCCTCGAGCCAGAAGAGTGCATTGGCGACGAGGAAGTTCCGCACCTCGCGGCGACCGAAGTCGAATACGTATGTGCCCCAGTCCAACTGCTCGCCGCGACGCGGATCGGCGTGCTCGTACAGGGGAGTTCCGTCGAAACGAGCCAGGGCCCACTCGTCTTTGGGGAAGTGTGCAGGCACCCAATCGACGATGACACCTATCCCTGCGGCGTGCAGGTGGTCGACGAACCAGCGGAAGTCGTCCGGGGTGCCGAAGCGGGAGGTCGGTGCGTAGTACGAGGTGACCTGGTATCCCCACGATCCACCGAACGGATGCTCGGAGACGGGCAGCAGTTCGACGTGGGTGAATCCGGTTTCGGTGACGTAGACGGCGAGTTGCTCGGCCATCTGCCGGTAGTCGAGTCCCGGACGCCACGATCCGAGGTGCACCTCGTACACGCTCATCGGGGACTGCGAAGGATCGACACTGGCGCGGGTTTCGAGCCAGGCCGCGTCGTTCCACTCATGCGAACTGGTGGTCACTCGCGATGCAGTCGCCGGCGGGACCTCGGTACCGAATGCCATGGGATCGGCCTTGTCGCGAACGGAGCCGTCGTGGCCGTGGACCCGGAACTTGTACAGCGAACCGACTGCGATGTCGGGCAGGAAGAGTTCCCAGACCCCAGTGGATCCGAGGACTCGCATGGGGGCGAATTGCCCACTCCACCCGTCGAAGTCGCCGACGACGGTCACGCCGCGGGCGGCCGGAGCCCAGACGGCGAACGAGGTGCCGTCGACGGGGCCGTCCGGTGTCTCGTAAGAACGCGGATGTGCACCGAGGATGTCCCACAGTCGTTCGTGCCGACCTTCGCCGAACAGGTGTAGGTCGAGTTCACCGAGAGTAGGCAGGAACCGGTAAGGGTCGGCTGCGAGAACCGTGTGTCCACCCGGGTACGTCACGGAATAGCGATAGTCGATCAGGTCGGGGTAGGGGACCAGAGCCGCGAAGATTCCGTTCGAAACATGTTCGAGAGGAAAGTTTTTGCCGCCGATGACGGCACTGACGGACTCGGCGTTGGGACGCAACGCTCGCAGAACGGTGCCGTCGGCGTGGGGATGGGCGCCGAGGACACTGTGCGGATCGTGATGTTCACCGCGCGCCAACAGCTCCAGATCGTGATTGTCCGGTGCGATACCCGAAGGGAACTTCTCGGTTGACATCACTTGCCTCCACCTGCGCGGTGCGCATTGCGTGCTTGGTAGGCCAGAGAGATCCGGGCCGGATACGGAACGGGTGGGAGCGCGAGGATGTGCGCCACCGAACGCCAGGGCTCGAGGCGGACGAAATTGGCTTGGCCCCAATTGAACTGCTCACCGGTTACCTCGTCGAGCACGGTCATGTGGTCGTGCCATTCGCGTCCGAGCGCCGGCATGTCCAACCAGACGGTGCCCTCTTCTGCAGCGAACGGGTTGAGGTTGATCACCGTCAGGACGGCGTCACCGGTCGAGGCGTCGAACTTCGAGTAGGCGATCAACGCGTCGTTGTCGATGTGGTGAAAGTGCAGGTTCCGCAACTGCTGCAGGGCCGGGTGTGCACGCCGGATGCGATTGAGTGCGGTGATCCACGGCTCGAGAGATTCGCCTCGCGCTGCTGCTTCGGCGAAACGGCGCGGCCGAAGTTCGTACTTCTCGGAGTCGAGGTATTCCTCGCTGCCGGGGCGAACGGCTTGGTGTTCGTAGAGTTCGTAACCGGAGTAGACGCCCCACGTCGGCGCCAGGGTGGCGGCGAGAGCTGCTCGTAGAGCGAACATTCCGGGCCCACCGTGCTGGAGGGACTCGTGCAGGATGTCCGGCGTGTTCACGAAGAGGTTCGGTCGGGCTTCGTCGGCCTTCGCCGCCAGCTCGTTACCGAATTCGGTGAGTTCCCACTTCGCAACTCGCCAGGTGAAGTACGTGTACGACTGCGTGAACCCGCGCCGGGCAAGGCCGTACATGCGCGCCGGACGAGTGAATGCCTCGGCGAGGAACAGGACGTCGGGGTCGGTCTTCTTGACCTCCGAGATGAGCGTCTCCCAGAAGTTCGGCGGCTTGGTGTGCGGGTTGTCGACCCGGAAGATCTTGACGCCGGCACTGATCCAGTGTCGGACGACTCGCAAGATTTCCTTGTCCAGACCGCGAGGATCGGTGTCGAAGTTGATCGGGTAGATGTCCTGATACTTCTTGGGCGGGTTCTCGGCGTAGGCGATGGTGCCGTCGGGAAGGACGTTGAACCACTCCGGATGCTTCTTGGCCCATGGATGATCCGGGGCGCACTGCAGCGCGAGATCCAGTGCCACTTCGAGATCGAGCCTGCGGGCCGCAGCGACGAAGGCCTTGAAGTCCTTGAGCGTGCCGAGTTGCGGGTGAACAGCGTCGTGCCCGCCGTCGACCGAGCCGATGGCCCACGGCGAGCCGACGTCACCGGGTTCGGGAGTGAGAGTGTTGTTGCGTCCCTTGCGGTTGATCTCGCCGATGGGATGGATCGGCGGAAGGTAGACGACGTCGAAACCCATTGCGGCGATGCGGGGTAGGTCTTCGGCCGAGGTTCGGAAAGTACCGTGTTGCGGCACCCCGTTCTCGTCCCAACCGCCCGTCGAGCGGGGGAAGAACTCGTACCACGATCCGAACAGTGCACGGTTGCGATCGACGACGACGGGGTGGGACTCGCCCTTGGTGACCAGTTCACGGAGCGGAGTGGCGCGGAGCAGTTCGGCGACGTCGGAGGCGAAGGCCGGCGCGACGCGAGCCGTCAGCGCCTGATCGCTGCGCAGCGACGCCGTGACGGCCTCGAGCCTGGACCTGTTGCCCCGCGGTACCTCGTGCGCGGCCTGTTCGAACAGGCGCGCACCGATTTCCAGGTCGTTGGCCAACTCGGCCGCCCCTTGCCCGACGGCGAGCTTTGCTTCCACGGCGTGCTTCCAGGTGGCGATGGGATCGCTCCACGCCTCGATCCGGAACGACCACATGCCTTCGGCGGACGGCGTGAACACCGCGTCGACGGTGTCCGGTTCGGTCCCGGGATCCATCGGAATGCGCAGCGGCTTGGTACCGCGCGGACCACGCACGACAAGAGTGGCGGAAATGGCGTCGTGGCCTTCTCGCCACACGGTGGCGTGCACTGGGAAGACTTCACCGACCACGGCCTTTGCCGGATAGTTACCCGAGATCTCGGGTACCACGTCGTCGATACCGAGGCGTCCTGACACGGGAAGCTCCATTTCTGGTGATGGATCGCGGTAAAACTTTCTTTCGCCGGGTTCAACCGTAGTGGGTGCGGCGCTGGAGTGCTGATAACGACGAATTCGGGTCTGTCGGTGGTCAGGTCGGCTCGGGCGTTCGGTTCCACCGGACAGAGTGCAAGGAACTCGACTAGGGTTCGCGGGGTGAAAGCCTTGCGTCGGTTCACTGTCCGAGCCCACCTTCCGGAGCGCCTCGCCGCGCTCGGCCCCCTGTCCACCAACCTTCGGTGGTCGTGGCATCCCGAGACACAGGATCTGTTCTCGCGACTCGACCCCGAACTCTGGCAAGCAGTCCAGTTCGATCCGGTCCGCATGCTCGGGGAAGTCGACCCCACCCGTCTCGACGAACTCAGCAGTGACGAGGCATTTCTCGGTGACCTCGACACTGCAGCAGCCGATCTCGATGCTTATCTGAGCACCCCGCGCTGGTACCAATCCCAGCAGGCCAAGGGCACATCGTTAGCCAGCGGAATTGCGTACTTCTCCATGGAGTTCGGAGTCAGCGAAGTTCTGCCCAACTACTCCGGTGGATTGGGCATCCTGGCGGGCGATCACCTCAAGGCCGCGTCCGACCTCGGGCTGCCGCTCATCGGCGTCGGACTGCTCTACCGATCCGGCTACTTCCGCCAGTCGCTGACCGCCGACGGTTGGCAGGCCGAGCACTACCCGCCGCACGACCCTCAAGGGTTGCCTCTTCGTTTGCTGACGGACGCAGGCCCGGCTTCCGAAGACGGATCGCCGGTCGTCATTCACGTCGCCATGCCCGGTGGCCGGGTGCTGCGTGCGCGAGTGTGGATCGCTCAGGTCGGACGAGTGCCGTTGCTGCTGCTCGATTCCGACATCGCCGAGAACGACGCGGATCTGCGCGGCGTCACGGACCGTCTCTACGGCGGGGACCAGGATCACCGCATCAAGCAGGAGATCCTCGCGGGTATCGGCGGCGTCCGCGCGGTGCGCGCCTACACCGCGGCGTACGGATTGCCCGATCCCGAGGTGTTCCACATGAACGAGGGGCATGCCGGATTCCTCGGCATCGAACGGATTCGGGAACTTGTCACCACCAGCGGTCTGGACTTCGATTCGGCTCTGGCCGCGGTCCGTGCCGGAACGGTCTTCACGACGCACACTCCGGTTCCCGCCGGAATCGACCGCTTCCCGGCGGATCTGGTCCGTCACTACTTCGGCGGAGCGAACGGCGAGAACGAATCGAGTTTGCTTCCCGGCCTGACCGTCGACCGCATCGTCGGGATGGGGCGTGAAGCCGATCCGTCGATCTTCAACATGGCGCACATGGGTCTTCGCCTGGGCCAGCGAGCCAACGGCGTCTCGAAGTTGCACGGCATCGTCAGCCGCGACATGTTCAACGGTCTCTGGCCGGGCTTCGACGCCGACGAGGTGCCGATCGGTTCGGTCACCAACGGTGTTCACGCGCCGACGTGGGCGGCGCCGGAATGGATGGACGTGGCCAGGCGGATCGTCGGTCAGGAGCAACTCGAAGAAGCACGCGGGTGGGAGCGCCTGCACGAGTTGTCGGCAACCGAACTGTGGGAAACACGTAATGCGTTGCGCGGCAAGTTGGTCGACGAAGTTCGTCGTCGCGTCCGAGCGTCCTGGCTCGAACGCGGCGCGACCGAGGCCGAACTCGGCTGGACCACTGGAGTATTCGATCCCAACGTCTTGACAGTCGGATTCGCGAGGCGCGTTCCGACGTACAAGCGGTTGACGCTGATGCTGCGTGATCCCGAGCGTCTGCGTGCGATGTTGCTCGACGAGAAACGTCCGGTGCAGTTGGTGGTGGCCGGCAAGTCGCACCCCGCCGACGACGGCGGTAAGGCACTCATCCAGCAGGTCGTGCGGTTCGCCGACGAAGCGGATGTGCGTCACCGCATCGTCTTCCTGCCTGATTACGACATGTCGATGGCCCGCTACCTGTACTGGGGCTGCGACGTGTGGCTCAACAACCCGCTTCGCCCCCTCGAGGCGTGCGGTACTTCCGGCATGAAATCCGCGCTCAACGGCGGCCTCAACCTCTCCATTCGCGACGGATGGTGGGACGAGATGTACGACGGCGAGAACGGGTGGGCCATTCCGACGGCCGACGGTGTTCTCGACGACGTGCGGCGTGACGATCTGGAAGCCAGCGCCCTCTACGAACTTCTCGAGCACGCGGTACTGCCGACGTTCTACGACCGTGATGCAGCCGATCTGCCGACGCGCTGGGTCGAGAGGGTTCGCCACACCCTCGAGAATCTGGGCCCGAAGGTGTTGGCATCACGCATGGTTCGTGACTACGCCGTCTACTACTACGCCCCTTCGGCGGAATCAGCTCGAGCGGTAGTGGCGGATGATTTTGCCGGCGCGCGTGAGGTGGCCGAGTTCCGTCGCCGTATCGAGTCGCAGTGGCCGTCGGTCGCCGTCGAGCAGGTGGACGGTTCCGGCTTGCCGGACACTCCGGAGATCGGTGCGACCATCTCTTTGAAGGCCAAGGTCCGCCTCGGCGGCTTGTCGGTCTCGGATGTGGAGGTTCAGGCAGTCCTGGGACGCGTCAGCCCAGGCGAGGAACTCACCGACGTGGTGACGTTCCCGATGACGCACTTCGGCGCCGAGGACGGAACCGAGATCTTCGAAGCCGAGGTTGCGCTTCCGGTCTCCGGCTCCGTGGGTTACACCGTGCGGGTGTTGCCGCATCACCGGTTGTTGGTCGATGCGTCCGAACTCGGGTTGGTGACCACTCCGAGCGTCTGACGTATTGCATTCTGCCCCGGTCCGTTCGGTCGGTACCGGGGCAGAATTGTGCCCGCGTGAGAACCGGCTCAGGGACGTGAGTCGCGGATGCGGGTGAGTGCCTTGCGGACGACTTCGGGGTTGGTCGTCTCCCAGAACGGAGGCAGTGATGCGCGAAGGTAACCCGCGTATCTCGCCGTGGCCAGACGCGGATCGAGCACGGCCACCACACCTTTGTCGTCGGTGCTACGAAGCAGGCGACCCACGCCCTGTGCCAGGAGCAGCGCCGCGTGATTGGCCGAGACGCTGAGAAAGCCGTTACCGCCATGGGATTCGATAGCCTGCTGGCGAGCCGTCAACAGTGGATCGTCCGGGCGCGGGAACGGAATCCGGTCCAATATGACGAGGCTCAGTGACGGACCCGGAACATCGACGCCCTGCCACAGGGACAACGTGCCGAACAGTGACGTGGGTTCGTCCTTGGCGAAGGCCTTGACGAGGGTGCCGGTGGCGTCGTCGCCCTGGCACAGGATGGGGGTGTCGAGGCGTTCACGCATCGCCTCCGAGGCGGCTTTGGCGGCGCGCATCGACGAGAACAGGCCGAGGGTGCGTCCGCCCGCAGCCTCGACGAGTTCGGCGATCTCGTCGAGATAGACCGGGGAGAGGCCGTCGCGGCCGGGCGTGGGCAGGTGGCGGGCAATGTAGATTATTCCGGCCTTTGCATGGTCGAAGGGCGACCCGACGTCGAGTGAGTTCCAGCGGAAAGCCGAAGCGTCAGAAGGTGCTTCGGTGCCGATGGCGGTACCCGAGTCGGGGCGCGCGGACGATTCCGCAGGAAGACCCCAGTTGACGGCGAGACCGTCGAACGATCCGCCGACGGTCAGTGTCGCGGAAGTGAGAACGACGGTGGATTCGGCGAACAGTCGCGAGCGCAGCAATCCGCCGACCGAGAGCGGAGCCATCCGGACGGAGCGCCGCACCGATCCGCGGAACTCGTCCGAGGACAGCCAGACGACGTCCTTGCGCTTGGCCGGGTCGGGTTCGTCGAAAGCGGTGAGAATACGCACGGCACTGTCGTGGACGTCGTCGACGGACGAGAGTGCGGCGTTGCGGGCCGCAGCGGCTTCGGGATCTGCAGCAGCCATTCCCGGTTTGGCCGGACCGATAGCGGTGCGCAGCGACCAGGCCGCGTCGCGGATCGCAGCCAGTGCGGGTGCCGCCCCGTCCGGGAGGCCTTCCCATCGACCTGGGCGCAATTCCTCGAGGAGCCCAGCCCACCCCTCGCCGGCAGCTTCGAGGCGATCGGCATCCTGCTCTTCGGCGATCTTGCCGCAACGCCGGGCCGCGGCACTGATCGAGGCGGCAGTGAGATCGGCCGTGGCGACGCCGGTGACGCGGTCGACCAACTCGTGGGCCTCGTCGATCACCACGACGTCGTGGTCAGGCAGGATCTGGATGCCGGTGATGGCGTCGATCGCGAGCAGTGCGTGGTTGGTGACCACTACGTCGGCCTTCGACGCCTCGACTCGGGCGCGCTCGGCGAAGCAGTCCTCACCGACCGGGCACTGGTTCTTACCGATGCATTCGCGGGAGGTGACACTGACCTGCCGCCACGCCTGATCGGATACGCCCGGCACCAATTCGTCCCGATCACCGGTTTCGGTGTCGGAGGACCATTCGGTGAGGCGGACGACCTCCCGGCCGAGACGCGAGACCGTGAACGGATCGAACAACTCGTCCTCGGGCGGCTGCTCGGACGCGCCGGTATGGATCTTGTTCATGCACAGGTAGTTGTTGCGGCCCTTGAGGATTGCGAACTCTGCGCGTCGGCCGAGTGGCTTCTTCAGGGCATCGGCGAGCCGAGGCAGATCTCGGTCGACGAGCTGACGCTGCAGCGCGATGGTGGCGGTGGACACGACCACGGTGCGTCCCGATTCGACCGCGTGGCGCAGGCTCGGAACGAGGTAGGCGAGCGACTTACCGGTACCGGTGCCGGCCTGGACGGCCAGATGCTCGCCGGTGTCGATCGAGTGCGCCACGGCGGACGCCATCGTCAGCTGACTGGTTCGTTCGGCACCGCCGAGCGACCGCACCGCTGTCTGGAGCAGTTCGGGAACGTTCGGGAGTTGATCGGCCACCCACGAAGGTTAATGGATCCCTACGTCAGAAACGTCCACGGATGATTCCCGGGGTAGTTCCCCGGCATTCGAGTCTTCTTCCGGCGACGCCTCGTCTCGCCCGATCAGCTGCACTCCCGCCTCCCGCATCTGCACCAATGCCGACTCGATCGTGGCGGTCGACACACCAGCGGTGAAGGGGAGAAGGACAGTCGTGGCGAACCCCGCGCGCGCGGCATCGACGGCCGTGGCCTTGACACAGTGATCCGTGGCAATTCCGATCACGTCGACGTCGGTGATCTCGTGGGCGCGGAGCCAGTCCTCGAGCGTCGTTCCGTCCTCGGCTGCTCCTTCGAAACCGGAGTAGGCCGCGCTGTAGGCGCCCTTGGAGAAGATCGCCGACCCGGCGACGGAAGCGTCGAACGCCGGATGGAACTCGGCGCCGGCTGTCCCGACGACGCAGTGAACCGGCCAGCTGTCGATGAAGTCGGGATTCTCGGAGAAGTGCGCCCCAGGGTCGATGTGGAAATCGCGAGTCGCGACTACGGCGTCGTACTCGTGGGAGTTGACGAAATCGTTGACGGCTCCCGCAACCGCAGCACCGCCGTCGACTGCAAGAGCGCCACCTTCGCAGAAATCGTTCTGAACGTCGACAATTATCAGTGCTTTTGCGCTCACTGGTGCTCACCTCCGGTGAATCGAACGGGCACAGCCGAGTCTCCGCGCGAGAGTTTGAGGCCTTCCCACGGCAGGCTCACGAGCCCTGCCTTCAGAACCGCTCTGCTCTCTTCGAGCGTCGGCGCGCTGTCGACGACCTTGCCTTCGCGAACAAGCGGGATCAGCAGTTCGGTCGCTCCGTCCGCCTCGGAGACAGGTGACGGTGATCCGGCGGGGTAGATGACTTCTTCGACGATCGTGCCGGTCGGACGCACTACGCGCAGTGCCTTCTTGGCGCCGCCGCGAGATGCCTTGTTGGTGCTTCTCTTCTCGACCGCGATTCCGTCGACCTCGACCAGCTTGTAAACCATGCCTGCGGTGGGGGCGCCTGATCCGGTGACCAGGGAAGTACCGACGCCGTACGAGTCGACGGGTTCGGCGCGCAGAGCCGCGATCGCGTACTCGTCCAGGTCGCCGGAGACGACGATGCGTGTCTTGGTAGCGCCGAGATCGTCGAGTTGTTGGCGTACCTGACGAGCAAGAACGCCGAGATCGCCGGAGTCGATGCGAACTCCACCCAGTTCGGGACCGGCAACGGCGACAGCCGTTTTCACGCCCTCGGTGATGTCGTAGGTGTCGACCAGCAAGGTGGTGGATACGCCCAGAGCGGCGACCTGACCGCGGAATGCCGCGGCTTCGTCCGGACCGTCCTCGGTGGTGTGCAGGAGCGTGAAGGCGTGCGCGCTGGTACCTGCGCTGGGTACGTCGTGACGCCGCGCGGCTTCGAGGTTGGAGGTGGCGTCGAAGCCGGCGAGATAGGCGGCACGTGAAGCGGCGACGGCGGCCTGTTCGTGTGTACGACGCGAGCCCATCTCGATCATCCGTCGACCGCCCGCTGCGCTCACCATGCGGGCTGCGGCCGAAGCGATCGCGCTGTCGTGGTTGAGGATCGAGAGAATCAAGGTTTCGAGGATGACGCACTCGGCGAAAGTTCCGCGGACCGAGAGGATCGGTGATCCGGGGAAGTAGAAATCTCCCTCGCGGTAGCCGTCGATGTCACCGGAGAATCGATAGTTGCGCAGCCACTCGACGGTCGTGTCGTCGAGAAATTTTGCAACGATCGCCAGTTCAGGTTCACCGAACCGGAACTGCTCGAGTGCGTCGAGAAGGCGCTCGGTACCGGCGACGACGCCGTAGCGACGGCCGTCTGGCAGCCGCCGTGCAAATACCTCGAAACTGCAGTTGCGGAAGGCAGATCCGTCGGCGAGAGCCGCCGAGAGCATGGTCAGTTCGTACTGATCGGTGAGCAGTGCGGTGCTGGCACCGGCGTCGCGGATGTCGGAAATTTGCGTAGGCACGCACACAACTCTATGCGCGAGACGACGTGGGTGGGTGTTGTCGCCTCTCGTCGCGCCGTACCCTGGATACATGGTTTTCGGCGGCGCGACCGTGTCCGGCACTTACTCGGCGAACGTAACGATGAGAGGCGCTACGGCTTCCTCTCCTCAAGCCACGCCCGAGCAGTCGGAGGCTGTTTCGACCATCGAAGCCGCAGATCGGCCCTGGGTGACCATCGTCTGGGACGACCCGGTCAATCTCATGCATTACGTGACTTACGTGTTCCAGAAGTTGTTCGGCTACAGCAAAGCCAAGGCCACCGACCTGATGATGCAGGTCCATTCGGAGGGCAAGGCCGTGGTCTCGAGCGGTTCGCGCGACAAGATGGAGGCCGATGTTCGTCGCCTCCACGCTGCCGGTCTCTGGGCCACGATGCAACGCGACGACACCTGAGAAAAGCACTTTTTCGACCGATTTGTTCGCCTAACTCGTAGACGGGAGTCCGACGCGTGCGGACGTGGAGTAGGAAGAGTTCACTCGGCGGAGTGAAGTTCAAGTCCGAGATGGACGGCCACGAGGCGGCGGTTCTGCGCTCGCTCGTGGAGTCGGTGACCGGGCTTCTCGACGAGCGCGCGTCTTCGGCGCCGCAAGACGAGCTCGCCGCGCTGACGGGTCTTCGTACCGGAAATTCGGAGACGCCCGACAATCCGGTGTTGGCGCGTTTGCTTCCCGACTTCCAGCGCACCGATCCGGACAAGGTCGCTCCGGACAGTGACGATCTCGACGACGCCGGCGCCAATGTCAACGGCGCGCTGCGCAGTTTGCACGAACCCGAGATCATCGACGCCAAGCGTGAGTCCGCTCGCATGTTGTTGGCTTCGCTTCCGGAGGCCGGCGGCAAGGTCGTTCTCACGCAGGAACAGGCCGACGCCTGGCTGTCCTCGCTCAACGACGTCCGTCTCGCGCTCGGAACCAATCTCGGCATCGACGCCGACACCCCGGAGAGCCTCGAACCCGACGACTCGCGAGCCCCGCATCTCGACGTCTATCACTGGTTGACGTGGATGCAGGACTCCCTCGTCCAGGCACTCATGCCATGACCACAACGCGGACCGGGCCCACTGATTCACTGACAGATGTCGCCGGCCTCGCCGTCGGTCATCACCACAAGCTCGACGAGGGAGCCACTCTCGGAAGCGGCGCAGCCACCGGCTGCACGGTCGTGCTCGCGTCGGCCGGTGTGGTCGCCGGAGTCGACGTCCGGGGCGGCGGTCCGGGTACCCGCGAGACCGATCTGCTCGACCCGAGCCATTCGGTCCAGCAGGTCAATGCCGTGCTGTTGACCGGCGGTAGTGCCTACGGACTTGCCGCGGCCGACGGAGTGATGCGCTGGCTCGAGGAACACGGTCACGGGATCGCGATGGGCGCTCCCGGCCAGGTGGTACCGATCGTGCCCGGCGCCGTGATCTTCGATCTGCCGGTGGGTGACTGGACCGTTCGTCCGACCGGCGATTTCGGATTCCTCGCTGCCGACACTGCTTCGCGCGAATTCGCCACGGGCACGGTCGGCGCGGGGGTAGGTGCCAGAGCCGGAGCGCTCAAGGGTGGGGTGGGAACGGCCAGTGTCGTGATCGCCGACGGCCCCGCCGAGGGGACGACGGTCTCCGCCTTGATCGTGGCGAATCCGGTGGGTTCGGTCTTCGACCCCAGAACAGGCCTGCCGTGGGGCGTCGGCTCGGACAGCGCGGAGTCGTTCGGCGTCAGGCTCCCCGACGCGTCCGAACTCGCGGCGGCCAATGCCGTTGCAGCCAAGGGAACTGTCCTCAACACCACGATCGGTGTGGTCGCCACTGACGCCGCCTTGACGAAAGCCGGGTGCCGACGCGTCGCCGTCGCAGGTCATGACGGCCTGGCCCGAGCGATTCGGCCCGCACATTCGCCGCTCGACGGCGACACGATCTTTGCGCTCGCCACCGGTGATCACACTCCGAATTCGGAGATCACGGTTCCGGACGCTTTCCCGAACGATCTGCCGATACTCGACGCGGTGTGCGCGGCTTCGGCCCAGGTGGTCGAACGTGCGATCGTCACAGCGATTCTCGACGCCACGTCGGTAGCCGGAATCCCGAGCTATCGCGAACTCTTCCCGTCCGCATTTCTCTAGGCAGCACTCCTGGAATCGGCGGTAATCTCGAATTGAGCCTGGTCGCGAGTGACCGGATCAGAAGACCGGATCGACGGTGGAGGACGCACACGATGACGATGGATTTCAACAGTCCGGACTTCGGCACCCGGACGCCGGCACCGAAATCCGGTCCGCCCTCGGTGTGGAAGCAGTCGGCCGTGGTGGTGGGCGGCTTCGCGATCCTGCTCTACGTGATCGAGATCGTGGATGTCATCTCCGGTCAGAATGTCCAGAACGCCGGCGTGACCCCGCGCACGCTCGACGGCCTGTGGGGAATCCTGTTCGCCCCGGTGCTGCACGACGACTGGGGTCATCTGATCGCCAACACCATTCCGGTGCTGATCCTCGGATACCTCGTGTTGGTGTCGGGAATTGCGCGGGGACTCGCGGCGACCGGCATCATCTGGGTGATCGGCGGCGTCGGGACCTGGTTGTTCGCCGGCTCGAACTCGAATCACGTCGGTGCGTCCGTGCTGATCTTCGGCTGGGTCACCTACCTGCTGGTGCGCGGGTTCTTCACGCGGAGCTTCACACAGATCCTGATCGGCGTTGCCGTCTTCGTCCTGTACGGCGGAGTGCTGTGGGGCGTTCTGCCTAGCGATCCACGGGTTTCCTGGCAAGGGCATCTGTTCGGAGCGATCGGCGGCGTGGTTGCTGCCTGGGCGTTGACGTCGGGGGAGAGGGCCAAGCGCGCCGGGTCGGCGCCGGCCGTTCGACCACCGAGTTTCTGAACGGACGTGGGTCACACCCTCACTGCGGTGTGACTTCGACGCGCCAAAACCACCAAGAGCTTTTTCCCAGACGGGTAGACGTGGCAGCATGACCGGTATGCGCATGACCGTCCTGGGGTGTTCCGGCAGCGTCACGGGTCCGGATTCACCGGCTTCGGGATACCTGCTCACGGCACCGGGAACTCCGCCGCTCGTGATCGACTTCGGCCCGGGAGTTCTTGGGGCGTTGCAGCGATACGCCGATCCGGGCGAGGTGACGATCCTGCTTTCGCACCTTCATGCGGACCACTGTCTCGACATGCCCGGCCTGCTCGTCTGGCGTCGCTATCACCCCAACCCGCCGGTCGGCCGTGCTCTGGTTTACGGCCCCACCGACACCGCGTGCCGCATCGGAGTGTCCTCCGCCGAGTGCGCCGGCGAGATGGACGACATCTCCGACACCATCGACGTCCGGCTCTGGGCCGAGAACGAGCCGGTGACGTTCGGTGAACTGAGCGTCGTCGCCCGCCGGATGAATCATCCACCCGAGGCTTACGGTTTCCGGATCACCGGCGCCGACGGCCGCGTCCTCGTCTATACAGGCGACACCGGAATGTGCGACAACGTCGTCGAACTCGCGCGTGGTGCAGACGTGTTGCTCTCCGAAGCGTCGTGGACCGACAGTCCGGATCGCCCCGAGGGAGTTCACCTCTCCGGTAAGGAAGCCGGCCGTGTGGCTGCGCTCGCCGGCGTCAAGGAACTTCTCCTAACGCACATCCCGCCGTGGACATCGCGTGAAGACGTGATCGCCGAAGCGAAATCCGAATTCTCCGGACCGGTCCATGCCGTCTCCGCCGGAAGTGTCTACGACATCTGATTCCCCTCACATTCGGTGCAGCGCTCACCGGGCGACCGCTAGGCTCACGAAGGTGACTACACGAGAAGACGGTAGGGCGGACGACGAGCTCCGCACGGTCAAGATCACCCGCGGGTTCACCAGTCACCCGGCCGGATCCGTTCTGGTCGAGTTCGGGAACACTCGCGTCATGTGCACGGCCAGCGTCGAAGAGGGTGTACCCCGCTGGCGCAAGGGCTCCGGCTTGGGTTGGCTGACAGCCGAATACGCGATGCTTCCCGCCGCCACGCACACACGCAGTGGCCGCGAATCGGTCAAGGGCAAGGTCGGCGGCCGCACGCAGGAGATCAGTCGACTCATCGGCCGATCACTTCGAGCGTGCATCGATCTCGCGGCAATCGGTGAGAACACCATCGCCCTCGACTGTGATGTCCTCCAAGCCGACGGCGGCACCCGCACCGCGGCAGTGACGGGGGCATACGTAGCCCTGGTCGACGCCGTGACGTACCTGCGCGCAGCCGACCTGCTCTCCGACCCGCAGCCCATCTCGTGTGGCATAGCGGCCGTCAGCGTCGGCGTCGTGGACGGACGAGTGCGCCTCGATCTTCCGTACGAAGAGGATTCGCGCGCCGAGGTCGACATGAATGTCGTGGCCACCGATACCGGCACGCTGGTGGAAATCCAGGGAACCGGTGAGGGCGCCACGTTCCCACGCTCGACGCTGGACAAGCTGCTCGACTCCGCTCTGGCTGGTTGTGAGCAACTTTTCGAGATCCAGCGTCAAGCGTTGGCCGAGCCGTATCCCGGGGTGCTACCCGAACCGAAGAATCCGGAACCCAAGAAGAAGTTCGGTGCCTGAGCTGTGAGCGTACGAGTACTGGTTGCCAGCCGAAATGCCAAGAAGCTGAAGGAACTTCACCGGGTGCTCGACGCCGCTGGAGTGAACGGAATCGAACTGGTCGGGCTCGACGAGGTCTCGCCGTTCCCCGAAGCCCCCGAGACCGGAGCGACGTTCGAGGAGAATGCGCTCGCCAAAGCGCGTGACGGAGCAGCTGCAACCGGAATGCCTTGCATCGCAGACGATTCCGGTGTCGAGATCGACGCACTCAACGGTATGCCCGGTGTGCTGTCCGCGCGATGGTCGGGCACTCACGGAAACGACGGCGCCAACACGGCTCTGGTCCTGGCTCAGCTGGGAGACGTGCCGGACGAGCGTCGAGGCGCGGCATTCGTCTCCGCCTGTGCACTGGTGATCCCCGGCGGCGACGAGACCGTCGTGCGCGGCGAATGGCGCGGGGTGATCGGCCGCGAACCAGCCGGCGACGGCGGCTTCGGATACGACCCCATCTTCCGTCCGGACGGCGACACCCGCTCGGCCGCAGAACTCACCCCGGCCGAGAAGGATGCGGCGTCACATCGAGGGCGCGCGCTCGTACAGCTCGTTCCCGCGCTGGCGGCACTGGCCGGCTGAACCGAATCCGAAAAGTAGAGCCCTGAACGCGTCTGCGTTCAGGGCTCCACTTTTTGAAACTCTCAGAGCTGGTAAGCCTGCTTCACCTGGGCAGTTCGCTTGTGCTCGAACACGAACGACAGGAACGGGATCGTGCCGGCGAGCGCGGTGGCAACCGTCGTACCGGGCTTCCACCGAGCCTTGATCGCCAAGTCGATCGTGAACACGAGATAGAGCATGTAGAACAGGCCGTGGATCTGGCCGATGTAGAACAACCACGACGGTGCGTCCGCCGAATTGTCGAGAATCAGGTACTTGTAGACCATCTCACCGGTCAGGAACAGCAGCCAGAGGCCGGTGATCCAGGCGAGAACGCGGTATCGGACCAGCGCCGACGCAACCTTCTTCTGCTTTTCTGCGTTGACTGCGGGGGTAGCGATGCTCGCTTCCGAACCGGTACTCACGTCGTGCTCCTATCGGACTCGCGAGCGGCGAGCTGCGCAAGGTAGTCGTTGTATTCCAGCATTTGGCGGGCTTCAGGGTCGTCGACGTCGAGGTTCACATCGTCGAACTCGGCCCGCGGGCGTTGCGGCAAGAGGTCGGCGGGAATCTCACGCGGCTCCGCGGCGGCTTCCTCGGCTTCGGCCTCTTCGGGGTCCACGTCTTCGAGCTGAACGAACTTGCGATACGCGTACACGACAAACGCCGCGAACAGCGGCCACTGAAACGCGTACCCGAGATTCTGTCCCGAGCCTCCGACGGCTTCGAAGCGCTCCCACTGCCACCAGCCGAGCGCGAGGCAGCCGGCAGCTGACACGATGACCAGCAGAATCAGCGCAGGTCGGCGTTTAGTAGCGTTCTTGGACACACTAAGACGGTACCTGAGAGCTATAGTGCCTCGCCCTGCGATCTCCGACACGGTGTCGTAGAAGCCGTGCCACGGCGTGTCGTAGGAGCCGTGCCACGGCGTGTCGTAGGAGCCGTGCCACGGCGTGTCGTAGAGGCCGTCCCGCAGCACCTGTGCGCTATGCCCATCCTCACCCGCAACGCCAGGGCACTGAACACATTCTCCCGGCTGTGCTGCATCGATAACCTCGGCGCGTATCCGAAAGCAGGGGAGTGTTTCATGCACATCAGAGTGATTCGCCCGGTCATCGACACCACACTGACTTCGGCGGTGACAGCCGAGGTGGAGCACTGGGCGGCGCCCGGCACGACGGTCGACGTCGTTTCGCTGCCTACCGGTACGGCGAGCATCGAGTCCGAGTACGACGAGGCACTTGCCGGCCCCGGGATAGTGCAGAGGGTCGAGGAAGCGGCAGCCGACGGCGTGGACGGTGTGTTCATCACATGCTTCGCCGATCCCGGAGTGCATGCCGCCCGAGAGGTCATCGACGCTCCGGTGGTCGGCGGCTTCGAGCCGTCATTTCTGACAGCGATGAGTCTGGGCGATCGCGTCGGTGTCGTGACCATCCTGCCGAATGTCGTGCCGATGCTCCGATCGCTCACTCGGCGGTATGGACTCGATAGTCGGCTGGGCAGTATTCGAGTCGTGGACATGCCGGTGCTGGGCCTCACCGATCGGGAGGAACTGATCGATCGACTGGCCGCACAGGCGTCTACGGCAGTGGAGAACGGTGACGCCGACTCCGTCGTTCTCGGTTGCACCGGCATGCTCGGTGTGACCGCCGCAGTCCGAGACAGGCTGCATGGCAAAGGGATTCATGTTCCGGTTGTGGACCCGACGGCAGCGGCGATCACATGGTTGGAGAGCTCGGTCCGTCTGGGGCTGACACCGAGTCGGACGACGTACATGACTCCACCGGTCAAGGATCGAAAGCGCTGACCTTGCTCACGAGAACCGAAAAAGCCCCGCCGGATCAGATCCGGCGGGGCTCTTCGTTGTGCGCGAGGGGGGACTTGAACCCCCACGTCCTGAGACACTGGAACCTAAATCCAGCGCGTCTGCCAATTCCGCCACTCGCGCGCGGAATTCAAAGGATACGCGAGTGGAATCGCTCGCGGGCACACCACCCTGGTCGGGATGCGCCCGCCCGCTCTCAGGCCGTTTCGGCGAGTGGATCCGCTGCGGGCGGCATGGTGGATTTCTTCGATCGGCGAGGTTGCTCGGCCGTGCGTTGATACCGCCACGCAGCGTGGGTGAGTGTCCGAACATCGACATCGAGATGGTCGGCAACCGCAACGAGCAACTCGGCTGCGTCGGTGCTCGACAACAATTTCTCGCTACTGCTTGCTTCGGTGGCGAACCGTGCAAGCAGGTCGATCGAAGTTACCGTCAACCTCCCGGACAGGAACATCAGTGTCTCGAAGGTCCTGGGGCCGAGGCCTGGAACGGAGACGACTGCCGAACGGAGGCCTTCGGTGTCCTCGACGTCGGCACCGCACCGGCAACCGGCGTCGGCGAGCGCTTTGGCCGCACGAGCCGCGCCTTCGGCTTTGGTGAAGTAGTTGCCCGGCACGCGCTGGCGATTGCCGAGAATCGTTGCGAGCTCGTCGCCACGGTCGGTGAAGGCGGCGAGAGCGGGCAAGCTGTCGAGGCGATCGTCGGCGGCTACCGAGCGGTGTGTGCGCCAACGGTCGACGACGGCGCGGACTCCGGTCTTCGGTGTTCCATAGGCGGCGCGCGACGAGAAGATCGCATCGAGAAGGGCGGCTTCGGACTCGCGCGGCCATCCCTGATTCCAATGCGGCCACGCCTCGCGCGGAAGCTCGGCGCCGATGAATTCGGCCGCTCTGACTACGTCTGTGTCTTTCATGATTTCTCCCCCCGAGAAGTTGTCCGGTGTGGACGCGCTGAACGTAGCGAGGGGGTCCGACAGATTGTGGCCCGGAACGCACGGGATCGACCGTCCGTCAAGGAGGTCACGAATTGGTAACAATAAATATGAGGGGTTCCTCAGGTTTCTGAAAATCCCGGTAACAGTCCCAGGCAGGGCGTTCGCGACCTACTCGCGAGTCACTTTCTCGAAGTCTCGTGAGGAAGATCACGGCCCCGAAAGTCCAGATTTCCAGGGTGCCGACAAACGTGAGGAAATCCTCATGATTCTGTGTAAACCTTGTCTTGCACGAACGCCCTGACTCCGTCGATTCTCTCGACGAATTCGCGAGCACTTCAGCCGGGCAGCACACCGCAAATCCCACCTCGCCGCAGAGGTGACCAGGAGAGGACGTACGCGTGACGATCGATGACACGACACCTACAGGAAACGGACGCGACTCGAAGGGTGGACGCCGTTTCGGCGTCGATGGGGGACAGTCCCGCACGACCAGCAGAGGTGCCCTCGTCGATTCGCTGAACAACGGCGTTTCCTACGCAATCGCTTTCGGTGGACAGGGCGCTCCCTGGCTCACCTCGCTCGAGGAGCTCAGCCGTGACAACGGCCTGGAGCCCGTTCTGACCGATCTGGTCAACGACGCAGCAGCACGCCTCGCGCCCGTCGCGCAGGATCTCCTCGTGGTTCGCCCGGTCGGATTCGATCCGATCGCGTGGATGCTCGAAGCCGAGATCGTCGACGAAGAAGAAGGTGAGAAGTCGGCCGGGCCTTCCGCTGCCGCGCTCACCGCAGCTCCGGTGTCACTCCCCGGCGTCTTCCTCACGCAGCTTGCGGCGTTGCGTGCACTCTCCGCTCAGGGTCTGGATGTAGCCGGTAACCCGCCGGCTGCCGTCATCGGCCACTCGCAGGGCCTTCTGGCCACGGCTGCCGTAGCCGCGCAGGGCAATGACGACGGTGAACTCCTCGCCGTCGCACAGCTCGTCGGTGCTGCTGCCAGCTTGGTCGGCCGTCGCCGCGGCGTCATCGCCGGCGCCTCCGCGAAGCCGATGGTTGCGGTCTCGGGCGTCGATCCCGAGCGTCTCGCCGCCATCGTCGCCGAGCTTGCCGAGGGTGTGGCGCCTGAGCGCGCGGCTGTCCTCGCCATCCGCAACGGCCGTCGCCGCGTCGTTCTCGCCGGGCCGCCCGCTCAGCTGGCACGCGTGCAAGAGCGTTGTGAACAGATCGAAGCCGAGGAAGCCCGCGAGCGTGAGGGTAAGAAGCGTGGCGGTTCCGTCTTCGCGCCGTCCTTCGATCCGCTCGACACCGAAATCGGCTTCCATCACCCCGCATTGACCGAGGCCGTCGAACTCGTCGGCAGCTGGGCGACCCGTTGCGGTCTCGACGCGGACCGTGCGCGCGAACTTGCGCAGGGTGTCCTCGTCGATCCGGTCGACTGGGTCGAGGCTGTCGACGGCGCAATCTCCGCCGGCGCCAAGTGGATTCTCGATCTCGGACCCAGCGATCAGCTGACCCGTATGACGTCCTCTTCGCTGCGTGGACAGGGCATCGGCATCATTGCCGCAGCCACCCGCGGCGGACACCGCAATCTGCTCACCCCCGGTGCAGCACCTGAGGTCTCACGTTCGTGGTCCGAGTTCGCGCCGAAGCCCGTTGCGCTTCCCGGCGGCCGTATCGGCGTCGAGACCGCGTTCACGAAGCTGACCGGTCGTTCACCCATCCTGCTCGCAGGTATGACGCCGACGACGGTCGACGCCAAGATCGTTGCCGCGGCAGCCAATGCCGGTCACTGGGCCGAGCTTGCCGGTGGCGGGCAGGTCACCGAAGAAATCTTCGAAGACCGTGTCGCAGAGCTGAAGATGCTGCTCGAGCCGGGCCGCGCGGTCCAGTTCAACTCCCTGTTCCTCGACCCGTACCTGTGGAAGCTGCAGCTCGGTGGCAAGCGCCTCGTGCAGCGTGCCCGTACCGCCGGTGCTCCCATCGACGGCGTCATCGTCACCGCCGGTATCCCGGAACTCGAAGAGGCTGTTGCCCTCATCGACGAGTTGTCCGAGATCGGCATCACCAACATTGCATTCAAGCCCGGCACCGTGGCGCAGATCCGCTCCGTGATCCGCATCGCCAACGAGGTTCCGAATTTCCCGGTCATCGTCCACATCGAAGGCGGCCGCGCCGGCGGACACCACTCGTGGGAAGACCTCGACGACCTGCTCCTCGACACGTACGCCGAGCTGCGTACACGTCCGAACCTGGTCATCTGCGTCGGTGGCGGCATCGGAACACCTGAGCGCGCAGCCGATTACCTGACCGGTCGCTGGTCCGCCGCAGCCGGTTTCCCGGCCATGCCCGTCGACGGCATCCTGGTCGGCACCGCAGCCATGGCGACTCTCGAGGCCACCACTTCTCCCGAGGTCAAGCAGCTCCTCGTCGACACACCCGGTACGCCGGACTGGGTCGGTGCAGGTACCGCTGAAGGCGGAATGGCCTCCGGCCGTAGCCAGCTCGGTGCCGACATCCACGAGATCGACAACGCGGCTTCGCGTACCGGGCGCCTCCTCGACGAGGTTGCCGGCGATTCCGAGGCAGTGGCCGAGCGCCGCGACGAGATCATCGCCGCCCTCGACGTCACCGCCAAGCCGTACTTCGGCGACGTCGAGACCATGACGTACGCACAGTGGCTGCGCCGCTACCTCGAGCTGACCGTCGGCATCGACGCGGCGAAGGAATTCGACTGCGGCGCCGATCTTCAGGACGCCATCGTCGAGGCGACGTCGAGCCCGTGGCTCGACATCACCTGGCGTGCTCGCTTCGGCGAGATGCTCCAGCGCACCGAGGCGCGTCTGCACCCGGTCGACCGCGGCCCGATCCCCACGCTGTTCGCTGACGCCGAGACCCTCGAGCGCCCCGAGGCTGCGATCTGCGCACTGCAGGCGTCGTACCCGGACTACTCGACCACCGTTCTGCATCCCGCAGACGTCTCGTTCTTCATCTCGTTGTGCAAGACGCCGGGCAAGCCGGTCAACTTCGTTCCCGTCGTCGACGGTGACGTGCGTCGTTGGTGGCGCAGCGACTCCCTGTGGCAGGCACACGACCCCCGCTACACCGCCGATCAGGTTTGCGTCATCCCCGGCACCGTTGCCGTCGCCGGCATCACCCGTGTCGACGAGCCGGTCGGTGACCTGCTCGATCGCTTCGAGAAGGCGACCTACGACGAATTGGTTGCTGCCGGAACCACTCCGGTGGCACTCGCGAGCCGTCGCCACCAGGATTCCGCACCCGGACTTCTCGACGCCGTTCTCTCGGCTCCTGACCTCCAGTGGGCCGGCCGCCTGACCCAGAACCCCGTCCGTCGTCTCGGCGACCTCGACGAGTGGAGTGCAGAGTCTGCCGACAAGGCAGTTCACGGCACCACCGGTTCCAGTCTGACCGTCGTCGATTCCTCGCACGTGCTGCTTTCGGTTCCGTTGGTGGCAGGCAAGTCCGTCGACATCACGATCACGATCCCCGAGTCCGTCGTCGACGGCGGCGCTCCGGTTGTCACCGAAGCCGATGCCGAAGGTGCGATGTCCGCGCTCCTGGCAGTTGCTGCCGGACAGGAACTTCCGACAGTCAAGAACGGCAAGGCTCGCCTCAACGTCGCGTGGGTTCCCGATCGCATCGCCGATCACGCCGGTGTCACCGGTTCCGGTCTGCCCGCCACGCTCAGTGTCAGCGGCAAGGCTGTTCCGGACGTCGTCGTCGGAGCATGCTGGCCTGCAGTGTTCGCAGTCCTCGGCGCAGCCAAGCTCGATAGTCTTTCCGTTATCGAAGGCATGCTCGACCTGGTCCACCTCGACCACACCGTCGACTTCGTCGGTGAGCTTCCCTCCGAGACAAGCATTCTCGTGGTCAATGCCGAGGTCGCCTCGGTTCTCGACACCGACCTCGGTCGTGTCGTCGAGGTCAAGGTCGAGGTCGGTGCCATGCTCGGCGAGGGCCTCGACGCCCCCGCAGTCGTCACCATGACCGAGCGTTTCGCGATCCGCGGACGCACCGGTGCAGGCGAACTCGCCGACCCGGCTCGCGCCGGTGGATCGATCAGCGATGCGGCTGTCGACACCTCGCGTCGTCGTCGCCGTGACGCGAAGATCCTCGCTCCGGTCAGCATGGGCGCGTTCGCTCAGGTTTCCGGTGACCACAACCCGATTCACACCTCCGACAACGCCGCTCTGCTGGCCGGCCTCGGAACCCCGATCGTGCACGGCATGTGGCTCTCCGCCGCAGCGCAGCAGGTAGTCACCGCAGTCGACCCGGCCGAGACCCGCGTCCCGCCGCGCCGCCTGACCGCCTGGACCGCCCGCTTCCTCGGGATGGTTCGCCCCGGCGCCGAGATCGACGTCCGCGTCGACCGTGTCGGCATCGACCAGGGCGCAGAAATCGTCGAGGTCGGCTGCCGCATCGACGGCGAACTGGTCATGGTCGCCACCGGCCGCACTGCCGCACCGAAGACCGTCTACGCCTTCCCCGGCCAGGGCATTCAGCGCCCGGGCATGGGCCTCGACGCTCGCGCACGCTCCAAGGCCGCCCGCGACGTCTGGGAGCGCGCGGACAAGCACACTCGTAAGGCACTCGGATTCTCGATTCTCGCTGTCGTGCGCGACAACCCGGTGACCGTCAAGGCCCGTGGTGTCGAGCACAGGCATCCCGACGGTGTCTTGCACCTGACTCAGTTCACCCAGGTGGCCATGGCCGTTCTCGGTGTTGCCCAGGTTGCCGAGCTGCGCGAATCCGGAACCTTCATCGAGGATTCCCTTCTGGCCGGTCACTCGGTCGGTGAGTACAACGCACTCGCCGCTGTCGCCGAGGTTTTCCCGCTCGAAGCACTTCTCGAGGTCGTCTTCCAGCGTGGCTCCGCCATGCACCAGCTCGTTCCCCGTGACGAAGCCGGACGCTCCGACTACCGCATGGCCGCTATTCGCCCGTCGCAGATCGGTGTTTCCGACGACGACGTGCAGGGCTTCGTCGCCGGTGTCGCCGAGACCTCCGGTGAGTTCCTCGAAATCGTCAACCTGAACCTGCGCGGCAGCCAGTACGCCATTGCCGGTTCGGTAGCCGGTCTCGACGCACTCGAGGTCGAAATCGATCGTCGCCGAGCAGAATTCGGTGGCAAGCGGGCATACATCCAGGTTCCCGGCATCGACGTGCCGTTCCACTCCACCGTCCTTCGCGGTGGCGTGGCGGACTTCCGCGTGTGCCTGCAGGACTTGCTCCCGCACGACATCGATCCGGACATCCTGATCGGCCGCTACATCCCGAACCTGGTTCCGAAGCCGTTCTCGCTGCGTCGTGACTTCGTTCAGGAAATCGCCGACCTGGTGCCGTCCGAGCCGCTGCAGGAAGTCCTCGCAGACTTCGACAGCTACGCAACGCGCACTCACGAGTTGTCCCGCATCATCCTGATCGAGCTGCTGGCTTGGCAGTTCGCCAGCCCGGTCCGTTGGATCGAGACGCAGGACCTGCTCTTCGGTGACGAGTCCGAAGGTGGACTCGGGGTCGAGCGCTTCGTCGAGATCGGTCTCGGCGCTGCCCCGACCGTCGCGAACCTCGCGTCGCAGACCCTCAAGCTGCCGGGCCGCTTCGGCTACCCGGTCGAGGTTCTCAACGTCGAGCGCGAAGCTGCGATCGTCTACGGCACCGACGTCGACCCCGCTGTCGATGACGACGACGAGATCGAAGCGCCTGCCGCGCAGGCTGCTCCGGCCGCCGCGGCCGCTGCTCCGGTTGCCGCTGCCGCGCCGGCTGCACCTTCGGGTGGACCGCGTCCGGACGACCTCACCTTCAAGGCGCCCGACGCCACGAAGGTCCTGATCAGCCTGTGGACCAAGCTCCGTCCCGATCAGGTCGGCCCCGCGGACACGATCGAGGCACTGTGCGACGGCGTTTCCTCGCGTCGCAACCAGCTTCTGGTCGACCTCGGCTCCGAGCTCTCCCTCGGTGCCATCGACGGGGCCGCAGACGCCGACATGGGCTCCCTGGGGGCAACCGTCGACAAGCTCGCCCGTACGTACAAGCCGTTCGGACCGGTGCTCTCCGATTCGATCAACGATCACCTACGCAAGGTCTTCGGCCCCTCGGGCAAGCGTCCCGGCTACATCGCCGACCGCGTCAAGAAGGTCTGGGAGCTGGGCGACGGCTGGGCACATCACGTCACCGCAGCAGTGGCTCTCGGTACCCGTGACGGCGCCAGCATCCGCGGCGGCGACCTCGGTGGCCTGAGCTCCGGCGCACTGGCCGACGCTGCAGCAGTGGACGCAGTCATCGACAGCGCAGTTGCCTCGGTCGGGTCTGCTCGCGGAGTCAGCGTCTCGTTGCCCGCTACCGGCGGCGGAAGCGGCGGAACCGTCGACGCAGCCGCGCTGGGTGAGTTCACCGAGAACATCACCGGTCGCAACGGCGTTCTGGCCTCGGCCGCACGCCTGGTACTCGAGCAGCTCGGACTGAACGAAGAAACGGCAGTCGCGACGGTCGAGGACACCGAACTGGTCGACCTGGTCTCGGCTGAACTCGGCTCCGACTGGCCGCGTCTGGTTGCTCCGGCATTCGACGCGCAGAAGGCCGTTCTGCTCGACGACCGCTGGGCAAGTGCGCGTGAGGATCTCGCTCGCATTTGGCTCGGTGACACCGCGTTGTCGGTCGAGAACTTCATCGGTGCCGGCTCCACCGTCGCCGCACAGGCGAAGTGGTGGGCCACCCGTGCGACCGACGAAGGCCGCACCGCACTCGCCGAGGTCTACACCCGCATCGCTGATGCGGCTGCTGCGGCAGAATCCGACGCACCCGAGTGGGCAGGCGAGGTCGCAGTAGTGACGGGCGCCAGCAAGGGCTCCATCGCGGCAGCGGTCACAGGCAAGCTCCTTGCCGGTGGCGCAACGGTATTCGTGACCACCTCGCGACTCGACGGTCAGCGTCTCGGCTTCTACCGCGACCTGTACCGCGAGAATGCTCGCGCCGGTGCCGCCCTCTGGGTGGTTCCCGCGAACATGGCGTCGTACACCGACGTCGACGCGCTGATCGACTGGATCGGCAACGAGGCCACCGAGAACGCAGGCGGCGCAAAGAAGCTCATCAAGCCGGCCATGACGCCGACGATGCTCTTCCCGTTCGCAGCTCCCCGTGTCGGCGGCGAACTCTCCGACGCCGGCGCTCGCGCCGAAATGGAAATGCGCGTGCTGCTCTGGTCGGTGGAGCGCCTCATCGGCGGTCTGTCGAAGATCGGTTACGACAGCGATGTCGACACGCACCTGCACGTGGTGCTGCCCGGTTCGCCGAACCGCGGAACGTTCGGCGGCGACGGTGCATACGGTGAGGCCAAGGCTTCGCTGATCGCCGTGGTCAACCGCTGGAAGGCCGAGCGCAACTGGGCCGAGCGGGTCACGTTGGCACACGCGGTCATCGGTTGGGTTCGCGGAACCGGACTCATGGGTCACAACGATCCGATCGTCGACGCGGTCGAAGCTGCGGGCGTCCGCACCTGGTCCACCCAGGAGATGGCGACCGAACTGCTGAAGACGGCAACCCGCGAGTCGCGGCGCGCTGCAGCAGAGGCCCCGCTCGAGGTCGACCTGACCGGCGGACTGTCCGAGGCCAACCTGGATCTGGGTGCTTTGGCCAAGGAAGCTGCCGAGGTTGCCGAGATCGCCGAAGCTGTCGACGAAGCAGTGGACGAGTCCAGCATCCTGGCGCTGCCCGCGCCGGCTCGCATCGACGACTCGGTCAAGGCTCCGAGCTGGCCCGAACTGGACGTCACCCCCGCGGACCTCGTGGTCATCGTGGGTGCCGGAGAGCTCGGACCCTACGGTTCCTCGCGTACCCGCTTCGAGATGGAGGTCGACGAGCAGCTCTCTGCCGCAGGCGTTCTCGAATTGGCGTGGAACACCGGACTCATCGTCTGGGAGAACGACCCCAAGCCGGGCTGGTACGACGTCGAATCCGGTGACCTGGTACCCGAGGCGGAAATCGCCGACAAGTACCACGACGCAGTCGTCGAGCGTTGCGGCATCCGTCGCTACGTCGACGAGGGCGCGATGATCGACAACACCGCTCCGCTGCTCACCTCCGTGTTCCTGGACAAGGATCTGAGCTTCGTGGTCGGCAGTGAGGCAGAGGCTCAGGCCTTCGTCGAATCCGATCCGGAGAACACGACGGCGACGGTTTCCGCCGAGTCCGGAGACTGGACGGTCACCCGCCGCGCAGGCACCGAGATCCGCGTTCCGCGCAAGATGAAGCTGACTCGTAGTGTGGGCGGTCAGATTCCGACCAACTTCGACGTCACCAAGTGGGGCATCCCCGCCGACATGGCAGATTCGGTCGACCGCGTCGGCCTCTGGAACATCGTCGCAACGGTGGACGCCTTCCTCACCGGCGGCTTCACTCCGAGCGAACTGCTCCGCTGGGTACACCCGAGCCTGGTCGCCAACACGCAGGGCACCGGCATGGGCGGCATGACCTCCATGAGGAGCCTGTACATCGACACGCTGCTCGGCGAGAACCGTCCGAACGACATCCTGCAGGAAGCGCTGCCGAACGTCATTGCAGCGCACGTCGTTCAGTCGTACGTCGGCGGTTACGGCGCGATGGTTCACCCCGTCGCCGCCTGCGCCACAGCAGCGGTATCCGTCGAAGAAGGCGTCGACAAGATCCGACTCGGCAAGGCGCAGTTGGTTGTTGCCGGCGGGTTCGACGATCTGAGCACGGAAGGCATCATCGGCTTCGGCGACATGTCGGCCACTGCCAAGACCGAGGACATGCATGCCAAGGGCATCGAGGATCGCCGCTTCTCGCGGGCCAACGATCGTCGCCGCGGCGGATTCGTCGAGTCGGCCGGTGGCGGAACGATTCTCCTCGCTCGCGGTGACCTGGCACTCGAGATGGGTCTTCCCGTCCTCGGTGTGGTCGCCTGGGCCGGATCGTTCGCCGACGGTGTCCACACCTCGATCCCGGCACCGGGACTCGGAGCACTGGGCGCCGGACGTGGGGGAGCGGATTCACAGCTTGCACTCTCGCTCAACGCTCTCGGCGTGAGCGCCGACGACATCGCCGTGATCTCCAAGCACGACACCTCCACTGCCGCCAACGATCCCAACGAGGCAGAGCTGCACGAGCGCCTCGCCGGGGCATTGGGACGCAGTGAAGGCGCGCCGATGTTCGTGGTCTCGCAGAAGAGCCTGACCGGTCACGCCAAGGGTGGTGCCGCAGCCTTCCAGCTGATCGGGCTCTGCCAGGTACTTAGCCAGGGCATCGTCCCGCCGAACCGCAGCCTCGACTGCGTCGACGACAAGATGGCCGAATTCGAGCACCTCGTGTGGGCACGTCAGCCGCTCAAGTTCGGTGAGCATCTTCCGCTGCGCGCGGGCCTGCTGACCAGCCTCGGCTTCGGTCACGTCTCCGGACTGATCGCAGTCGTGCACCCGCAGGCATTCGTCGAGTCGGTTCCGGCCGACAAGCGTGACGCCTATGTTGCTGCGGCCCAGCAGCGGACGATCGACGGTCAGCGTCGCCTCGCGAAGGCGATGTGCGGTGGCGACAGCCTCTACGAGCGCCCGGCGGATCGTCGCCTCGGTGCCGACGGAACGCCGGCCAAGGCGTCGCGTCAGCTCGAAGCGGACATGCTGCTGAGCGAGGACGCACGACTCGGCGCAGACCAGGTGTACCGCTCGAATCTGCCCGGCTGCAAGTAGTAGTCACGGTATGGGAGTTCTGGGTATCGGTTTCGACCTCGTGACGGTGTCGGAGTTCGCCGAGCAATTGAACAGGCCGGGAACGGCAATGCTCGACAACTTCACACCGGGCGAGCGTCGAGACGCCGCTACCCGGAGCTCCGAACCGGCGCGACATTTCGCCGCCCGGTGGGCTGCGAAGGAAGCAGTGATCAAGGCATGGTCAACTGCTCTCTTCGCCGGCCCACCGGTGCTGGGGGAAATGATCCACAATCAGATCGAGGTCGTCTCGGACGCCTGGGGGCGCCCCGGCATCCGGCTTCGCGGTGACGTGGCCAAGCACCTGACCGGAGTGAAGATTCATATTTCGCTCACGCACGACGGGGACATGGCGGGCGCTTTCGCGGTCATCGAATCCGACCCGGAGTAGCACTGCCGGACACGAAAGAGCCGGTCTCCCAAGGGGAGACCGGCTCTTTGTCGTTCGACTAGTCCTTCGTGCGGGATTCCTTCTCGGCGACGAGGAGATACGCGATCATCAACCTTTTCAGTTCGGCGACGGCGTCGGCATGCGACTGACCGTCCTGAACCGAGAAATTGAGCATCGAATACACCACGTGGACAAGAACTTCCGCCATCATCAGGCGACGATCTCGCCGCGTACGAGGCGTCAACGGGCCGAGCATTTTCGCTACGGTCTCGGCGAACTGCTTTTCGTGAATGACTCCGGTTGCCCGCGTGGACGGCGTCGACTGCATCGCCAGCCAGACCTCGCGGCGCGACGGATCAGACGTCCACAGCCCGGCCATGTGATCGACGAAACTGTTCAGGAACCGCAACCAGTCGAGCGAGGGTACTTCGCCGCCGAACTGAGCAAGCTCGTGCTGGACCCCGACGAGGTCCTGGCGGTTCAATTCGCACACGATGACGTACTTGTTCGCGAAGAACTGGTAAAGCGTCCCAATCGGGACGTCAGCACGTGCCGCGACTTCTTCACAGGTGAACGATTCGAAACCGACATCGGTGAGGAGTTCCCGTGACGCAGCCAGGAGTGCGTCGAATTTACGCTGGCTGCGCTCTTGCGTCGGACGCTTGCGCGGCAGCAGTTCCTGCGGTTCTTCGAGGCTCTGGGGATTCTCCAGTGCTGGGTCGACTCGTCGCCGCGCGCGGTGACGAGTCGTGGGCTGCACGTCTTCCAGGCTATCGGTGTTTTCTGTCGAATTTGGGACTTGTGCATTATCCGGTGTCATCGGCCACCTACTTCGGCGGTCGTGATCGGTCGAAACGCACCGCGCAGGTGCGCGCACACGAGTCCCGATGCTGTTGCCACACCTCGATACTAGGTGACCAACTGTCCAGTAGCCGAAGAGGTTGCTGCGCGGTGTGGCGCAACGGCGATCCTGGCGCCTGCCTACGTCCGATTCGGGCAGACTGAGATTCTTCGGGCACACCGAGATTCGATGCCGAGGAGAGGGAGACGATGACGGAAGAACTGCGAACCGCGGTAGGTGAACTCATGCCGCGTGCCCGTGAGGATCTGAGTGCACTTGTGGCGATGAAGTCCGTCGCCGATGCACGGCAGTACCCGCCGGAAGAATGCGCGGCCGCTGCGCATTGGGTCCTGGAGGCATTCCGGGCTCAGGGTTTCGCCGATATCGAGGCGATCGAGACCTCCGACGGTTCGGCCGCGGTTGTCGGGCGTCGACCAGGCCCGGGCGGTGCTCCGACCGTTCTGCTGTACTGCCACTACGACGTTCAGCCGCCCGGAAGCGAAGAGCTCTGGGGCTCCCCGCCTTTCACGCTCACCGAGCGCGACGGACGGTGGTACGGACGGGGCGCTTCCGACTGCAAGGGCAACGTCGTCATGCATCTGACAGCTCTGCGAGCGCTCGCCGCAGCCGGTGTGGATCCGAGCGTCCACCTGACGCTCGTCGCCGAAGGATCCGAGGAGATGGGCACTGGCGGTCTCGAGGATCTGGTGCGAGAGCGGCCCGAACTTTTTGCAGCCGACATGATCCTGATCGCCGATACCGGCAACACCGAAGTCGGGGAGCCGACGATCACGACGTCATTGCGCGGGATCGCGAACGTTGTGGTCCACGTGTCGACGCTCGAGGGTGAGATTCACTCCGGTGTCTTCGGTGGACCGGCGCCCGATGCGATCACCGCGCTGGTGCACATACTCTCGACGCTGCACGACAGCGCCGGAAACACCACTGTCGAAGGCTTGACCAACGACCAGGAATGGGCGGGTGTCAGTTATGACGGCGATCAGTTCCGCTCCGACGCCGGGGTGCTCGAAGGGGTGCAGCTGACTGGTTCCGGTTCGGTCGCCGAGCAGGTGTGGGCTCGTCCGGCGCTGACCATCCTGGGTATCGACTGCCCGCCGGTCGTGGGTTCGGCGGCGGCGATCACGCCCCGCGCGTCGGCGCGCCTGAATCTTCGTGTCCCGCCTGGCACGGATCCGGCGCAGGCACAGAAGTTGTTGACGGACCACCTCCGCGCGGCGGCGCCGTGGGGCGTCCACATCGAGGTCGTTCCGGAATCGACGGGATCGCCGTTCTCGTCCTCGACGGAGGGTGCAGGTTTCGCGCAGCTGAAGTCCGCGCTCACCGATGCCTACGGCCGCGAAGTCGGATTTGCCGGCCAAGGGGGATCGATACCGCTGTGCAGTGCACTGGCCGAGCAGTTCCCCGACGCGGCGATCGCGTTGATCGGCGTCGAGGAACCGCAATGCCGCATTCATGCGCCCGACGAAAGCGTCGACCCGTCGGAGATCGAGAATCTCGCTTTCGCGGAGGCTCTGTTCTTGAGCCGGTACGGGAGTTAGACCGACAGATCGCGTCGTAGCTTGGCGACGTGGCCGGTGGCCCGGACGTTGTACTGGGCCACCTCGATCTTGCCTTCCTCGTCGACGAGGAACGTCGAGCGGATGACGCCCTGGACGGTCTTGCCGTACATCTTCTTCTCACCGAACGCGCACCAGGCTTCGAGCGTCGCCTTCTCGGGATCGGAGAGCAGCGGGAAGGTCAACTCTTCGGTATCGCGGAACTTCGCGAGTTTTGCGGGCTTGTCCGGCGAGATTCCGATGACTTCGAGGCCGGCGCCGTTCAGCTCGGCGAGGCTGTCACGGAAGTCGCAGGCCTGCTTGGTGCACCCCGGGGTGCTGGCCGCCGGGTAGAAGTACACGATGACCTTGCGGCCGCGGTAATCGTGAAGGGAAACCTCGTTGCCATCGGCGTCGGGGAGCGTGAAATCCGGCGCGACGTCGCCGGCGGACAATCTACTGTTCTCGGTCACGGGAATCGAGGTTAGTCGAGAAATTGCGCGGCAGGTGGGCGCGAGGGCATTCTGCTCCTCTACGGTAGAGCGAAGTGTCGGCGCGCTGCGTCCGCACAGCAGACCCGCACACAGAGCAGCAGAACACAGACAAGTTGGAGGACACGTGCCCAGGGACACCGAGAGCATCGAACGCGAGATCGAGAAGGCGCGTAACCAGCTCGCGAGCACACTCGACGAACTGACGGTCCGCACCAACCCGAAGCGGCTGGTCGAGAACACCAAGAAGACGGTGCTCGCCAAGCTCAACGAGCCGGCAGTGAAGTACGCGCTGATCGCAGTCGGTTCAGTGGTGGGACTACTCGTGGTCCGGAAGATCATTCGCTGACCCGAGTTGTCGAAGACAGAACATGAAGAAGGCCCCCACCTGGTGAGGTGGGGGCCTTCTTGCAAGTGCGCCCACAGGGACTCGAACCCCGGACCCAGTGATTAAGAGTCACTTGCTCTACCAACTGAGCTATAGGCGCTCGCTCTTGCGAGACAGAACATTAGCCGACAGGCTCAGGAGTTTGCAAAACGCGTGTTCATCGTGGTGACGATGGTTACATCGCTTCCGGAATTCACGAGTGTGGAGGGTGCGAATCCGGCCAGCGGACGGTGCTTTCCAACTGCTGTGCGACGGCGAGAATCGTCGGTTCACCACCGCTGCGCCCGACCAGTTGGACGCTCAGGGGGAGTCCGCGTTCGGAGAACCCGGCGGGCACAGCGGCCGCCGGGTTGCCGCAGACATTCCAGATCGAACAGTAGGCGGCGATCGGCAACGCCTTGCGGACTGCTGACAGAAGGCTGGTTCCTTCGAGTTGTCCGATCGGGCGTGGCAGCGCGGGCGTGGTCGGCATCAGGACCAGGTCGAAGGTGTCGAAGACCTGGTTGACCGTCGCTGCGATTCGCTCACCTTTGCGGTAAGCGAATTTCCCGACGCGCGCGGGAGCGGCTATCCGGCCGATCGACGCGAGTGCTCGTGTGCGCTTCTCGAGTAACGCTGGATGATCGACGCGCAGTGCTTCGTCGCGGACGCCGCCGAGTACCTGCGGGAGAAATGCTGCAGTTGCGTCCGGGTACTCGGGATCGTGTTCTTCGACGTGATGTCCCAACGCGCTCAACATCTCTGCGATCGAATGCACCGCGGCAACGACCTCCGGGGACGGGCGGACGCCCCGGACCGGACTCCGAGTGGACACTGCAATGCGAAGTGGCGCGGGCGCCGACGCGGCTGACTCGGCGAAGCTGGTGCGGAGCGTTTCGGCTGTGTAGTCGTCGATCCCGGTGGTACCGGTGATCACGTCGTACACGAGCGCGCTGTCCTCGACGGAACGAGTGAGAGGCCCTAGTGTGCCGAGTCCGCGCCAGAGGTTTCGGTTCGGCGCGGTGCTCACCCGACCGCGCTGCGGTTTGAGTCCGAACAACCCGCAGAACGCCGAAGGCAGTCGGATGGAACCGCCGCCGTCGCCGCCGATTGCCGCTGCGACCATGCCTGACGCGACGGCCGACGCAGATCCTCCGCTCGATCCGCCCGTGGATACGCCGGTGTCCCAAGGGTTTCTGGTGTAGCCGTTTGCAGCAGTCTCCGTGAAGGGCCAGATGCCGAACTCGGGCATCGTCGTCTTGCCGACGATCACCGCGCCGGCCTCGCGCAACCGCCGGACGACCTCTGAATCGGCCGATGCGATGCGAGTTGCTGCCGCACCGCCGTACGTCGTCGGCGTTCCGGCGACGTCGTTCTCGTCCTTGATCGCGATCGGGACTCCGTGCAGTGGGCCCAGGCTGTGACCGTCGGCCCGGCGCTGATCGAGACGTGTCGCTTCGTCGAGCGCTTCGTCTGCGAGAACTCGCACAAAAGCATTGAGCGTCGAATCGAGGCGTTCGATACGGCGAAGTGTGTTCTCGGTGAGCTCGCGGGCCGATAATTCTCCGGACCGGATCAGAGCGGCCTGACCCGCAACCCCGGCAAATGCCAGCTCGCTGCCCGGTGTGGTTTCGCGCTCGGTCATCAATCCTCCAGGCCGTGGTTCCGATAACTGTGAAGTCTATTCACCACAACCTGTTCACCACGACACAAAGAAAAATCCCCACCTTCCGAAGAAGGTGGGGACCTTTGCAAGTGCGCCCACAGGGACTCGAACCCCGGACCCAGTGATTAAGAGTCACTTGCTCTACCAACTGAGCTATAGGCGCTCGCTCTTGCGAGACAGAACATTAGCCGAATCGCCGGTTCGGGAGCAAATCGCCAGGTGGAGGCGTCACCGCTGTAGTCCGATCGGAGGAAATCCGCTGAAAGCGGTAACAAAACGGACGGTTCGGAGCGATTGATACTTGAACGTTACTGACGGCGTGGCCTTTCATGACCGTTGGTAACGAGCGCGCCTGGCATCATTGGTGCAGCGCAGTCATACCGCAAGTCCCACTTGCCTTCCGGTAAGTGGGATTCGCATGTGACGCGGAAGTTAGTCGGAGAAATTGTGAAGCGGAGTCGAACGATGAGTCGTCAAAGGTGGGGTCTGTCCGTGCGCGGGGGGAACGGTCGAGCGTCGAAGGGCGCGGCGATGATCGCGGCGTCTCTCGGTGCTCTCGTTCTGATGACCGCGTGCACGTCGGGCGGCAAGGACGTCAGCACTGAAGGGTCGGCGCCGATCGATTCCAATCCGCTCACCGAACTCATCAAGCCGAAACTCACCTCGACCGCTGCCGACGGCGCTGTCGGCTTTTCGCCGGGCGACCCGGTCAAGATCAACGTCGCTGACGGCGCTCTGTCCGACGTGACGATGGTCAATCAGGACGGCAAGGCAGTTGCCGGCGCGATTGCTGCCGACGGTGCGTCGTGGACCACCACCGAGCCACTCGGCTACAACCGCAAGTACAAAATCGAGGCCCGCGCATTCGGATTGGGTGGCGCAAGTACGACGGTCACGTCCTTCACCACCAGCGCACCCGGCAACGTCACCAAGCCGTACGTCTTGCCCAACGAGGGCGACGTGGTCGGCATCGGTCAGCCCATCGCGGTGCAGTTCGACGAGAACATCCCAGATCGCAAGGCTGCCGAAGCCGCGATCACCGTCACCACGACTCCGGCCGTCGAAGGTGCGTTCTACTGGGTCAACAATCGTGAGGTCCGTTGGCGTCCGGAGAACTACTGGGCACCGGGCACCAAGGTCGACGTGAGCGTCAACGTGTACGGGCGCAATCTCGGCAAGGGAGTCTTCGGGCAGGAAGACGCGAAGAGTTCCTTCACCATCGGTGATGCCGTCATCGCCACGGCGGACGACAACACCAAGCAGGTCACTTTCCAGGTCAACGGTGAGACCGTCATGACCATGCCCACCTCCATGGGCAAGGACAGCACTCCCACCGACAACGGCGTCTACATCATCGGTGACCGCTTCGCGAACATGATCATGGACTCGTCCACGTACGGCGTCCCGGTCACCTCGGCGCAGGGTTACAAGACCCCCGTCGACTGGGCGACCCGAATGTCCTACAGCGGTATCTTCTTCCACTCGGCGCCGTGGTCGGTCGGGCAGCAGGGCTACTCCAACACCAGTCACGGCTGCCTCAACCTGAGCCCGTCCAACGCCAAGTGGGTCTACGACAACACCAAGCGTGGGGACATCGTCGTCGTCAAGAACACCGTCGGCGGCACTCTCTCCGGCACCGACGGCCTCGGTGACTGGAACATCCCCTGGAGCGTCTGGAAGACCGGCAACGCGGACGTCTGAGTGCGTTCCTGAAGCGCTGAACGCCAGAATGCCCCCGACCGTCCGGTTGGGGGCATTTCTGTATCCGCACGCCTTTTGTGAGCGAAAGTGCCTCTCGGTCTATCTGAGGCGACGGGAGGTACGTTCGCTCGGTGTCAGCGTCGACCGAACGCGTCCACTCCGGTCATCTCAGCGGACAGTGCCCACAATCTGCGTGCGTCGGCGGGATCGGTAGCCCAAGGTTTCACTCCGCCGACGCTCATGTCATCGGTCTGCGCGACGTCCGCGATGTTGCAGTCCTGGAGATACGCGCCGGAGTGATCGGCGAGTATCGGTGCCGTCGCTGCCCACACCGTTGTAGCGGCGCCCTGGGAGGGAGTCTTGAACCCCGGCACGGCGTCGCCATTCGACGTCGTCCATCCGAGATCGTGTTTCTCCAATGTGGAGAAGTGACGTTGAAGCGGAGTGAGGATGCTCCCGGGATGGACGGAGAACGCACTGATACCGCGTGAAGCACCGGAGCTCGCCAGCTGTACAGCGAATAGAGCATTTGCAGTCTTGGCTTGACCGTACGCAAGCCAGCGGTCGTAACCGTTGCGGAAATGTATGTCATTCCAACGCACTCCCGACAGAAAATGTCCCGCCGACGAGACAGCGACTACGCGAGAACCGTTTGCGGGCATGGCTGGCACAAGCAGGTTCACCAGTACAAAGTGCCCGAGGTGATTGATCGCGAATTGTGATTCCCAGCCGGAGCCGACACGGAGTTCCGGGCAGGCCATGACCCCCGCATTGCAGATGATGATGTCTGGAGTGATCCGGGATTCGAGAATTTCTCGCGCACACGATCTGACACTGCTCGGGTCCGACAGGTCGCACGCTCGCACTTCGATACCCGGAAGGTCGGCCACCGCCCTCCGTGCCTGTTCTGGTCGGCGGGCAAGAACTACAACTCGCGCGCCGACCGAAGAAAGTGACTGCGAAACCTCATATCCCAGTCCGGAGTACCCGCCGGTGACCAAAACCGTAGTGCCTGTTAAATCTTGTCCGGCAAGTACGTCGTCGGCAGTGGAGACTCGGGAGTATCCGGTGTTGATTTTGCGCTGGATGGAATTCATGGCTGCGACCGTAAAATCTGGAGTGCACTCCAGGTCAAGGAAAGGTCGCCAGGCAATGCGCGAACTGTCAATCGGTGACGTCGCTGTCCAGACCGGAATCAGTATCGATTCCCTTCGATACTTCGAACGTGAGGAATTGCTCGTTCACGAGGTGGCGCGCTCGGCAGGTGGGCGTCGGGTCTACTCCGAAAGCGATGTCTCTTGGTTGAAGCTGTGCAATCGCTTCCGAGACTCGGGTATGCCGATCGCCACGATCCGCGAATTCGCCGCTCTCGTCAGGTCAGGTCCAGGAAACGAGAAGGAGCGGCTTTCACTTTTACAGTCGCATGAGGAGTTGATTCGATCCAGGATCGCTGCGATGCAGGAAAACCTGAACGTCATCCACGACAAGGTTTCGGTGTACGAGCGACATGTTCGCGAGGGGACCGTCGTAGGTGTCTGGGAGCCGCAACCGTCGCCCGAGTGATCGACGGCTGGGCCATTTGCGGCGAATTCCAGCTACCCCGATGTAAGCGAAAGTGGCTTTCGGTCTATCTGAGGCGACGAGAGGTACGTTCGCTCAGCTCGGGCACGGGTTGCTCGGGAGCGCGCGATTTGTCGCGGTCGCCACCCCACCCACTTCGGGTGAACGTATCGCTGCCCCTGTCAGAGAAGGGGAGCGATACGTTCACCCGGCTGTGGAAGGGGAGATTGGGGCTGGCGCACAAACCAAAAGAACCCCCGAAAATGTCTTTCGACATCTTCGGGGGTTCCGCTTGGGTGAGCGACGGGACTCGAACCCGCGACAGCCAGGATCACAACCTGGTGCTCTACCAACTGAACTACGCCCACCATTGCCTCGGCCACCGGTTTGACCCGGCTGCTTTGACGAAAGAGATACTAGCGCGAAAGTCGGTCAGGAAGCCAATCGGCAGGTCAGGCGGGACCCAAGCCCTCTACGACGGCTGCAATCTCCGCGCTCGACGGTCCGGGCGCCGCGACGAATGCAGTGCCGCGGTAGTACTTGAGTTCGCGGATGGATTCCTTGATGTCGGCGAGTGCCCGGTGGGCGAGACCTTTTTCGGGCTGGCCGAAGTAGATTCGCGGGTACCAGCGGCGGGAGAGTTCTTTGATGGAGCTGACGTCGATCATCCGGTAGTGCAGGTATGTGTCCAGCGCCGTCATGTCCCGCGAGATGAATCCGCGGTCGGTGGCGATTGAATTACCCGCCAAGGGAGCCGTACCGGCGACGGGAACGTGCTTGCGGATGTACGCGAGCACCTCTTTCTCCGCCTCGGCGAGGGTGACCGTCGACTTACGAACCTCTTCGGTCAGTCCCGACTTTGCGTGCATCTTCTTCACGACGTCGGGCATTGCAGCCAACGCGTCGTCGTCGGCGTGGATGACGATGTCCACACCTTCGCCCAAGATGTTCAAGTCGCTGTCGGTCACCAGAGCCGCAATCTCGATGAGTTTGTCCGACTCGAGTCGCAGCCCGGTCATTTCACAATCGATCCATACCAATTTGTCCTGCACCAGGAACACAGTAGTGCGCGCGGGAGCGGGATAAGGTCTGCGGTGGAAACTCGACGTGTGTAAGACGGCGTTCGGGTGATGACAAGAACTTCGCCGCATTGCAACGAGGAGGGCTTTTCGATGACCGTGGATCCGAAGGACGGAGCCGCGCCGCCGACGCCGGCGGAGAAGGCGAAAGCTGCCAAGGCTGCCGCTGCCGAAGCCGCTCGGATTGCAGCTGAAGCCGCTGCAGCAGCTGAGGAAGCAGAGAAGGAAGCGGCTGCCGCCGAGGCCGAAGCATCGGCCGGAGCCACCCCCGCTGCTCAGGTGCCCTCGGGTGCTGCCGCTGAAATCGCGGCGGGCTATTCATCCGAGGGGCGGGCACTCGAGCTCGGCTCGGTGGTGATCGACGGTGTGGCAGATCCCACCGCACGGGTGCGGATTCCGTTGGCGACGATCAACCGTCACGGTCTGATCGCCGGTGCGACGGGTACCGGCAAGACCAAGACGTTGCAGGGCATCGCCGAGCAGCTGTCCGCCGCGGGTGTGCCGGTTGTGATGGCCGACGTCAAGGGCGATCTCTCGGGTCTGTCGAAGGCGGGGGATCCGAGCGAGAAGATGAAGGCTCGCGCAGTCGAGACGGGCGACGATTCGTGGACTCCCGCTGGGATGCCAGTCGAGTTCTTGTCGTTGGGAACGGACGGAATCGGTATCCCGGTGCGCGCGACCATCACCAGTTTCGGGCCGATCCTGCTCAGTAAAGTGTTGGGCCTCAACGAGACCCAGGAGTCGACTCTAGGGCTGATCTTCCACTGGGCCGACACTCAGGGCCTGGCCCTGCTGGACCTCAAGGATCTGCGTTCGGTCATCGCGCACCTGACGAGCGCTGAGGGCAAGGCCGATCTGAAGGGTATCGGCGGAGTTTCCTCGGCGACGGCGGGAGTGATTCTGCGCGCGTTGGTCAACCTCGAAGCAGATGGTGGTGACACCTTCTTCGGTGAACCGGAACTCGAAACCGAGGATCTGCTGCGTGTCGTCGGCGGTGCCGGTGTGATCACGCTGTTCGAACTCGGTGCCCAGGCGGCGCGCCCGGCAATGTTCTCCACCTTCCTGATGTGGGTGCTCGCGGACCTGTTCCAGACGCTGCCCGAAGAGGGAGATCTGGACAAGCCGAAGCTCGTGTTCATCTTCGACGAGGCGCACCTTCTGTTCGCGGACGCGTCGAAGGCCTTCCTGCAGCAGGTGGAACAGACGGTCAAGCTCATTCGTTCCAAGGGCGTCGGTGTGTTCTTCTGCACGCAACTTCCGACCGACATTCCGAATTCGGTGCTGTCACAGTTGGGTGCGCGGGTTCAGCACGCCCTGCGTGCCTTCACGCCCGACGATCAGAAAGCCCTCAACAAGACCGTCCGCACGTACCCGAAAACCGAGCACTACGACCTGGAAAAGGCACTGACTTCACTCGGCATCGGTGAAGCCATCGTGACCGTACTCTCGGAAAAGGGTGCGCCGACGCCGGTGGCCTGGACCAAGATTCGTCCTCCGAGGTCGCTGATGGACACCATCGGCAACGACGCGATCAAGGCGGCCGCGTCGTCGAGTCCGCTGAATCAGAAGTACGGCCAGACCATCGACCGCGAGTCGGCGTACGAGAAGCTGACGGCCAAGGTGGCCGGTGCTCCGACGGCGGATCAGTCTCTGGATCTTCCGTCGCTGCCCGATCTGCCGCCACCGCCGCCGGCCGAGCCGGAGGGCCCCAACATCGCCGAGCAGATCTTGGGCAACTCGGCTGTCAAGAGTTTCCTGCGCTCGGCGGCTTCGGCTGCGGGACGCGAGATTTCGCGAAACATCTTCGGCACCGGTAGTCGCCGCAGGCGCTGAGGCTCAGGCGCCCGCGAGGTCAGATGCCGACCTCGCGGGCCAGCAGGTCGTTGATCGATTCGCGCCTGATCAACGGCCGCGCAATCCCGCCCAGCACGGCGACGACCGGCGGCCGGCCGACGCTGTTGTAGGTGGAGGCCATGCTGTGGTGGTATGCGCCCGTACACGGCACTGCCAACAGGTCACCTTCATGTAGGTCGGCGGGAAGCCTTGCTCCGACGGCAATTTCGTCGCCCGATTCGCAGTGGCGCCCGGCGACGGTGACTTCCTGGAGCGGTGCGCGCGAATGTCGGTTCACCAGTTCGACGTCGTAGTGGCTGTCGTACAACGACACCCGAGGGTTATCGCTCATCCCGCCGTCGACGGAGACGAAGGTTCGTCCCCCGCTGATCGACTTGATGTTCTGTACGCGATAGAGCGTGACTCCGGCCCGCGCAGCGATCGCTCGGCCAGGCTCGAGCACGATTTCGGGGCGAGGGAAGCGGTTTCGGGTGCACGCGTCGTCGAGAGTTTCGTCGATGACGTGAGCGAGGCGGGTCAGATCCAATTGGGCATCTCCCGGCACGTAGGCGATCCCATGGCCACCGCCGAGATCGAGTTCGGTGAGGATGATTCGATGCGTGCGTCGTATGTCGTCCATCTGTGCGATCATCGTCTCGATCGCGGGGCGGAAGAGTTCGGGATCGGTGATCTGGGAGCCGAGATGGCAATGCAGGCCGATGAGCTGCAGGTGCGTCGCGTTGGCGACGACGGAGACCGTATGTTCCAGTTCTTCGGAAAACGCTGGTAGGCCGAACTTTTGGTCCACGATGCCCGTGGACACTGCCCTGTGTCCGTGTATGTCGATGCCGGGTGTGACTCTGACCAACACCTTCTGTCGGTGGGTGCACACCGACGCGAGCCGTACCGCTTCGCTGGGGGAGTCGAGGACGATCCGGCCGACACCCGCGTTGACCGCCGCCCTCAGTTCGGAAACCGATTTGGCATTGCCGTGCAGGATGATTCGGTGGGGGTCCACGCCCGCGGCAAGCGCGACGGCGAGTTCACCGGCGGAACAGACATCCACCCCGAGTCCCTCGTCGGAGACCCAGGTAGCCATCGCTCGAATCATCAGTGCCTTGCCGGCGTACACGATCTCCGAGTCGGGGAAGATCTCTCGATACGTGCGGCAGCGGTGCCGCACGTCCGCCTCGTCGACGACGTACGTCGGTGTGCCGTACTGGTCCGCGATCTCTTCGAGGGAGACGTCGCCGATGCAGACACGCCCGCTGTGGTCGTGGCGAGTACTGATGGGCCACAACGCAGGATCCATACGCGGTGTCATTGCGCCGCGTAGGGAGGGGAAGATTTCGAGTAGCGTCACGTCGATCTCCTGAAGGTGACCCGCCGTGTTGCGGGCTACCTTCAGATCTACTCCCGAAGATCACCGGTGGGGTGGTTCTTGACGCTTACTTGACGCGCCGCCGAACGAGGTTGACGCGGCCCTGACGGGCTCGACTCACTGTGCCTGTCGACTCACTGTGCTCGCCGCCGCTTCCATCCGAACCAACCGAGCACCGCGAGCAATGCCACCGCGGCGCCTCCGCCGATGACCGTCGATCGGTCGGCGGACACACCGACGGACGGAGTTCCGCCGGGGCTCGGGGCGTAACCGGCGCCGTACACGGACTCGACCGCCGCTTGGATGTCGAACCCGGTTTCGGTAGCCGGCCCGCAGCTGTGCCCCTCGTGCTCGGCGTCGACGTCGTACGGCGCAGAAACGAACATCAGCTGCTCGGTGCCGAGCACGTAGCTTGTGCCACAACCGTTCCCGTTCGCGAGTGTCCCCACCGACGTCACCGATGCCAGATCGCCTTTGTAGACCCGGCTGACGTCGAACAAGTAGGTGTCCTCGAACCCGTCCGAAGTTTTCTCCGTCGGAGTCCCGAGGAAAACGGTGCTGGAGACGCTCACGGCTTCTTCCGGGGTAGCCGATGATGCGCACGAACATGCATTCGCTGCCGTGGGCAGCAGTAAGGGCAACCCTCCGGTCAAAAGAAGGATTGCCCCGACTGCCAGTGTTCTTCGCATCGCCATTAACCGACTATACGGTCTGCTATGGCCTGCTCTGAGAAGTTTGAGTGAATCAGCCGCCGAGCTTCTTGTAGAACGTGCCCACGATCGGCGCAACGACGGCACGCGGGCTGTAACCGCCCGCGACGGACATCGCCTTGCTCAAGATGCCCGGTACGACGCGCATCTTGTTCTCGGCCAGGCCGTCGAGCGAGACCTTGGCGGTGTACTCGCTCGAGATCCAGAAGAAGTCCGGGACGAGCTTGTCGACGATCGATGCTTCGGCCGGGTCCGGGGTTTCGGTGCGAACGGGGCCTGGCGCGAGCAGGGTGACGTTCACTCCGGTGCCCTTGAGTTCACCTCGCAACGATTCCGCGAAGGTGTTCACGAACGCCTTGGTGGCTGCGTACGTCGCGTTGTTGGGGATCGGCATGTTGCCGGCCGCGGACCCGACCATCAGGATGGCTCCGGACTTGCGCGCGAGCATGCCGGGCAGCACGGCCAGCGTGAGATCGTGCACTGCAACGGCGTTGAGCTCGACCTGGTCGCGCTCGTAGGCCGGGTCCAGCTCGGCGATCGGCCCGAAGGTGGCGATACCGGCGTTGTTGCACAGGATGCTGATGTCGCGGCCACCGAGTTCCTCGACCAGAACGGCACGCGCCGCGCTGTCGGAGAGGTCCGATGCACGGACCTCCACCTCGACGCCGTGCGCGGCGCGAAGCTTCTCGGCGAGGGCCTCCATGACCTCGCCACGACGGGCAACGAGGATCAGGGAGTGTCCGCGTGATGCCAGATCAGCGGCCAGTGCCTCTCCGATGCCGGAGGAGGCGCCGGTCACTACGGCGCGGGCTGTGGTTGTGGGTGTCGGCAGGCTCACGATCAGTCAGCGTAGCCGGTCAGATCTTCGCGGCCAGTCGTGTGCCCTGTTCGATGGCACGCTTGGCGTCGAGTTCTCCAGCGACATCCGCGCCGCCGATGATGTGGGTCACCACACCCGCGACGGTCAGTTCGTCCACGAGATCGCGAACCGACTCCTGCCCGGCGCAGATGACGATGGTGTCGACCTCGAGAAGTCGGGGCTTCTCGTGCTTCTCACCGAAGGTGATATGCAGGCCGGCGTCGTCGATGCGCTCGTAGTTGACGCCCGAGAGCTCGTGAACGCCCTTGTTCTTGAGGGCCGCCCGGTGGACCCAGCCGGTGGTCTTCGCGAGGCCGGCGCCGATGCGTCCTGGCTTGCGTTGGAGGAGGTAGACCTCCCGCTCGGAGAGCTCTGGTACCGGAGTGGTGAGAGCGCCCGGGGCCATTTCGGGTTCGGTGACGCCCCATTCCTGCTTCCACTCCTTGAGATGAAGAGTGGGGGAAGTGGGGTGCGTGAGGAATTCGCTCACGTCGACGCCGATGCCGCCGGCACCGATGACGGCGACGGACTTGCCGACGGGCTTGCCCTCTCGGACGACCTCGGCGTAGGTCAGCACCTTCGGGTTCTCGATGCCGGGGATCTTGGGAACCCGCGGCGTCACGCCGGTGGCAACCACGACTTCGTCGAAGGAGCCGATGAGATCTGCCGGTGCGACGCGGGTTTCGAGCTTGACCGTCACTCCGGCCACGTCCAGCATGCGGGTGTAGTAGCGAATGGTCTCGGCGAACTCTTCCTTACCCGGAATGAGCTGTGCGATCCCGAATTGCCCGCCGATCTTGTCCGAGGCCTCGAACAACGTGACCGAATGACCACGCTGAGCAAGATTGAGTGCTGCGGAAAGTCCGGCAGGACCGGCGCCGACGACGGCGAGATTCTTGGTCCGCCGAGTGGGGGAGAGGATCAGCGTGGTCTCACGGCCCGCGCGCGGATTGAGCAGGCAGGAGACCTGCTTGTGAACGAAGGCGTGGTCGAGGCAGGCTTGGTTGCAGGCGATGCACGTGTTGATCTCGTCGGACGCTCCGCGCTCGGCCTTGTTCACCCAGTCGGGATCGGCGAGCATCGGCCTGGCCATCGAAATCAATTGTGCGTCACCGCGGTTGAGGATCTCTTCGGCAGTCTCGGGCATGTTGATCCGATTCGAGGCGGCTACCGGAATGTCGACGTGCTTCTCGAGTTTGCCGGTGATGTCGACGAAGGCTGCTCGGGGAACCGAGGTGACGATGGTGGGCACCCGTGACTCGTGCCACCCGATGTCGGTGTTGATGATCGTGGCGCCGGCAGCTTCGACTTCCTTTGCCAATGAGACGATTTCATCCCAGGTCTGACCGCCCTCGACCAGGTCTGCCATCGACAACCGGAACACGATGATGAAGTTCGGGCCGACAGCCTTGCGTGTGCGTCGCACGATTTCGACTGCCATGCGTCGACGGTTCTCGGAACTGCCGCCCCACTGGTCGGTGCGCCTGTTCGTGCGCTCGCAGAGGAACTGGTTGATGAAGTAGCCCTCACCGCCCATGATTTCGACGCCGTCGTAACCCGCGGACTTGGCCAGACGCGCGCAGCGAACGTAGTTCCGGATCTGCCAACGCACCCCACGGCCGGTCAGCTTGCGCGGACGGAACGGATTGATGGGCGCCTTGATCGACGACGCGGAGACACTGAACGGCTGGTAGCTGTAGCGGCCGGCGTGCAGGATCTGCATGGCGATCTTTCCACCCGCGTCGTGAACCGCCTTGGTGATCCGGCGGTGACGGCGCGCTTCGATGCGGTTGGTCAGCTTGGCACCGAAGGGCAAGAGCCAACCGGTGCGGTTGGGCGCGTAGCCGCCGGTGATGATCAAGCCGACTCCGCCACGGGCACGTTCGGCGAAGTACTCGGCCAAGCGGTCGGTGTCCTTCGCGCGATCTTCGAGGCCGGTGTGGATCGATCCCATGACGACGCGGTTCTTCAGCGTCGTGAATCCGAGGTCGAGCGGTTCGAGCAGGCGGGGGAACTGTGTATCCGTCATGACTGAAGATGTCCTTCCGTGGCGTACTCGCCAGTGTCTTCGGTGGCGTACTCGCCAGTGTCTTCGGTGGCGTACTCGCCAGTGGGCAGTGCGTCCAGAACTTCCTGGCACCAGTCGGTGAATCCTTCCTCGACGCGAATGCCGCCGCGAAGTACGAGGTACTGGTGCAGCGAAGAGCCGGAAAGCGCTGCTGGATTGGGGAAGTCACGCTTTTCGATGAGTCGGTAGACGTCGAGGCGGGCGGCGTGGCCGTCGCGGTGGCGAGCGACTTCGCGTCGTAGAGCGGGGAGATCGGCGTGCGCAGCGGCCCTGATCTTGATGGCCAACTCGTTGCGCAGGTGGTTCGGTTCGGACGGCTCTGCGATCCATCGGGTCAGTTCGGCGCGGCCGGCATCGCTGACGCGGTACATCTTCTTGTCCGGTCGGCCGTCCTGCGCGATGGCCTCCACCTCGACCCAGCCCGCCTCGTCCATTCGCTTGAGGACTCGGTAGATCTGCTGGTGCGTCGCGCTGTGGAAGAAGCCGATCGACTTGTCGAACCGGCGTGTGAGGTCGTATCCCGACGCATCCTGTTCGGACAGGGAGACGAGCAACGCATGTTCGAGTGCCATGGAAAAAGTATCTATGCACTCAGGTGCGTATGCAACTAAGTGCGTACTAACTCGGGTGCATAGAGCGTCTTGTATGTCGACTTCGGAGAGAGGCGCCGAGTCGCCCGCGCGCAGTTAGGCTTCGCCGTATGAGCGCCGAGTCCACGAGCACGCAGGCAGAGCCACCCGCAGGCATCGGCGGTGCGGCCACGAAGAGTCAAGTGTTCGCATGGGGGCTGTGGGATTGGGGATCGGCCGCATTCAACGCAGTGATCCTCACGTTCGTCTTCTCGGTTTATCTCACCGACGCGGTCGGTGACGACCTTCCCGGCACGATTTCGGCGACTACGTGGCTCAGCTGGGCACTCGGAATCGCCGGCTTCTTCATCGCGATTCTCGCTCCGATCACCGGACAACGTTTCGATGCGTCGGGTAAACGTAAACTCTCGCTCGCGATACTGACCGGCATCACCGTGCTCTCGATGGCGGGCCTCTACTTCGTCGAAGACAACTACCGCTATCTGTGGCTCGGATTGGTTCTGCTCGCAATCGGTTCGGTGATCTTCGAACTGGCCGGCGTTCCCTACAACGCCATGATGCGGCAGGTGTCGACACCGGAGAATCTGGGTAGAGTCTCCGGCTTCGGCTGGGCCATGGGATATTTCGGCGGAATCGTGCTGCTGTTGCTGTGCTACTTCGGGTTCATCGTCGGCGACGGTGACACTCGGGGATTCCTCGGATTGACCACCGACGGCGGCATGAACATCCGGATGGTGGCACTGCTGGCTGCAGTGTGGTTCGCGGTCTTCGCGATTCCGGTGTTCTTCAAGGTTCCCGAGTTGCCCAGCCCCGCGGTCGATCCGGGAGCGTCGAAGGCCGGGTTCCTCGACTCCTATCGGGTGTTGTGGCGCGATCTGCGCGAACTCTGGAACGTCGACAGGCGCACGATCTGGTACCTGATTGCGAGCGCACTCTTTCGTGACGGTCTGGCGGGCGTGTTCACCTTCGGGGCCGTGCTGGCTGTCAACGTCTACGGAATCAGCGCTGCCGACGTCCTACTGTTCGGTGTCGCGGCCAACGTGATTTCCGCAATCGGTGCATTGGTGGCCGGACGCTTCGACGATCGGATCGGACCGAAACAGGTCATCACCGTCTCGCTGGCGTCGATGATGGTGGTCGGCGCGATATTGATCGCGGTGTCAGGGCCGGTGATGTTCTGGATCTTCGGTCTCGCGCTCTGCCTCTTCGTCGGGCCCGCTCAGTCTTCGGCACGAACCTTCCTGGCGCGCATCACCCCGCCTGGGCGTGAAGGTCAGATGTTCGGCCTGTATGCGACCACAGGCCGAGCAGTGTCGTTTTTGGCACCGACACTGTTCGGCCTGTTCGCATGGCTCTTCGGTGCAGACCGTGCCGGCATCATCGGACTGCTGGTGGTTCTCGGCGTCGGTCTTGCCGCATTGTCGATGGTGAAGGCGCCGGAAGGGGACAGTGCGCTTCCCGTCAATCCTTGAAGTAGACCAACTGGTGTGTCGTAGCGAGCAATGCGCCGTCACTGCCCCAAATTTCGGCCGACTGATCGAAGTACCCGTTGCCGAACCGTTGGGTCCGCGCGGTTCCCAGCACGGAATTGTCTGCCTGTTCGGTCAGCGTCTGAGCGTCGGCGTGGAAGTAGATGGTCATCGAGACCGTCCCAGCCGGTGCCATCTTGCCTCGGCGCAAGAAAACTCGTGGGAAGAAGACATCGCACAGTGCAGTCAGCGACGTGAAGTCGAGAGCGCGAGCCGGCCGATCGCGCACCCAGAGCGTCGTGGTCGAGTCGGGATGCTCGCCCGACTCCAGGTCGGGGATTGCACCTTCGACAAAGCGCATCTCGTAGTTCTGTGCCCAGGCGATGAACTCGGGGAACGGCAGCAGCGCAACGTCTTCGGCCGACGGAACCTCCGGCATCGTGATTTCGGTCGACGACCAGGTTTCACGCCTGGTACCGAACACTGCCGTCGCGGTAGTGGCGACGGTTCCGTCCTGAGAAAGTTCGATGGACCAGTGTTGCGTCGAGCGGTTGGTGCGCACCGGCCGGGCGGAGATCTCGAAGGCGCCCTCGGTGATCGGACCGGCAAAGTTGACGGTCAACGACAGCGGATCGCCGAGGCGTTCGGGGTGCTTCAGTACAGATTCGAGCAACGTGGCAGCGGTGACGCCGCCGAACGGCCCGACCATGTTGTTGTACGCCGGATTGGTCTCGCCGGTCGACAGGCCGGCGGTGAGTGGCGTCAATCCGACAGCAGCGTCGAAAGGATGGGGTGGTGCAACGGTCTCGGTCATCGCAGAACTCCTGGTGATGGAATCAATTCGGCTCTATGTATGACAACATACATAGAGCCGAATTCGTCGCGGCGATCAGGATCCTGCACGTGCGAGGATCGTCTCGGCCAACTCTTCGGCTCGCTCTTCCGGAATCCAGTGACTTCCGCCGTCGAGCACGACGAACTCGTAGGGGGCGTCCACGAATTCGCCACAGCGTTCTGCGCCTGCGCGGCCGAGCGCTGTGTCGCCGGTGCTCCAGACGTACGTAGTCGGCACAGTGGTGCGATCGATGTCGCCGAAGTCGCGGGTCATCGCGCGGTACCAGTTCAAGGCGCCGGTCAGCGCGCCCTCCCCGCTCAGGACACGAATGTGCTCGTCGGCGAATTCAGGATCGATCTGGCCGTCGAACATGGCACGCAGCCGGCGAAAGTTGTCCTCCGACAACACTTCCTCGGCTTTGCCCTCCTGTCGGAGAAGTCCGATGTACGACGAGCGTTGTTTTTGGTCCTCGTCCTCGCGGAGTGCCCAGCCGAAGGCGGTGGGGTGGGGGACCGAGATCGCGGTCAGACTGCGGATCCGGTTCGGATGGCGACCGGCGACCTGCCAGGCGACCGCCGAACCCCAGTCGTGGCCGACCAGATGCGCGTCGGACAGGCCGAGTGCGTCGAGCAATCCGACGACGTCGGCTACCAGGTGCTCGATCTTGTAGGCATCCACCCCTTCGGGGCGTGCGCCGGCGGAGTAACCGCGCTGATTCGGTGCGATAACGCGGTAGCCCGCTGCGGTGAGCAGTGGTGTGACCTTGCCCCAGGATGCGGCGCTCTCCGGGAAGCCGTGCAGCGCTACCAGCGGAATGCCGTCGTCCGGGCCCGAGATCAGTACGTCGAAGGTGAGGTCGCCAACGGGGATTTCGTATGTACTCGTGGAAGACATGACTCTCACCGTACGTCGAAAAGGTGAACCCGAGGTCAGTTTCGAGGTGGATTCCAGGTGGCCATTCCGAGCATGATGACTCGCAGTTGCTTCTCGGCTCGTGTGATGACGGCGGCTTCGTCGCGATACCCGGCCGTCCCGGCGTCCAGCAGTTCGACGACAGCGCTGAACATCGTCGAGACGATCAGGTCGGCAGCCATTTCCAGATCGTCCGACGACCAGCTTTCCAGTCCGGCAATTCTGGAGAGGTCGATGGTCAGTTCGCTGACGAACAACCGCATTTCAGTGGCTATCGCACGTCGTACCTCACTGACGCCGCTGTAGCGTTCGCGGCAGAGGAACCGAAACTGTCGCTCGTGTGTATGCACTTGTCGCACAAGGATGCCCAGTGACGTAGCGGCGTCCTTGGTGCTGGGATTACGCCTTGCGTCGCGCAGCATCTGGCGCAACATGCGCATGCTCTCTTCGACGAGGACGACACCGACGTCCTCCAGTGAAGCGAAGTGGCGGTAGAACGCCGTCGGAACGATCCCGGCTTCCCTGGCTACCTCTCGCAAGCTGATTCCGGCGAAGCCCCGATCGGCCGAGAGGTCCATGGCAGTGTCCAGGAGCGCTTGGCGTGTGCGTTCCTTCTTGGCGGCACGACTTTCCGGCTCCCTGTTGTCGGGTTCCCTGCGCTCGGGGTTCACCGGTCCGGCCTTCGTCACGACGTCGAGTGTAGGTACAGGCATTCCGGCTCCTTTCGGCAACTCGTGTAACTCGGATCACATTCTTGTTGACATGTACTTGTGTGCACCTGTCACACTATCTTCGGTGAACATTTGTACACTGAATTCACGCAGTCGGGGGAAGCTAGCCCAGCAATCGAAATGCCCGGCAATCGAAGTACGAGGAGGGTCATGACAATCGCATCTGCTCCTGAGAACACGACACCGAAGTCCACACCTCGGCGCGGACTGTCCTTGGTGGGACTGATCGAAGCCATGGCTGCTCCACATCAGATCGACCGATACCTCGAGTTGGTCAACCCGATGGCGACGGTTCGTGACATCCGCGCGCAGGTTGTCGCCGTCGACCATCCGACGGCTGACTCCGTCACTCTCACGCTGCGCCCGACTCGCCAGTGGCGCGGTTTTCAGGCGGGCCAGTTCGTGCAGTTGGGCGTGGTGATCGACGGTGTTCGTCACACTCGCTGCTACTCGCCGGCCGGGGGCGCGTCTACGCGCAGCGGGCTGATCGAGCTCACCGTCAAAGCGCATCCGGGTGGCCTGGTGTCGCAGTATCTGTACGCCAACGCAGCGCCCGGGCTCGTTGTCAGCCTCTCGCAGGCAGACGGGGTGTTCTCCCTTCCCGTCGACCGCCCGCGTCGGGTGTTGTTGATCAGTGGCGGCAGTGGAATCACCCCGGTCATGTCGATGCTTCGGACGCTGGTGGAGGAGCAGCACTCGGGCGAGATCGTGTTCGTGCATTACGCGAACACCGATGCCGACGTGGCGTACACGCGCGCGCTGAAGACCATCGCCGAGCAGAACCCGAATGTGAAACTGGTACTCGTGTACACCGAAAGCGGTGGAGGTGACCTCGAAGGTTTCTTCGATCGCGGGCACCTCGACGCGGTGGCTCCTTGGATCGCCGATCCGGACACGATCGACGCCCAGGCTTATCTCTGCGGACCTCCCGGACTGATGCGGGGAGTGCGTGAGGTGTTCCGTGAGGTCGACGTCGAGCACTTGCTCAACACCGAGGAGTTCGCGCCGGCGGTGGCCGAGCCGGGGGAGGCCGGCGGCGAGGTGTCATTCACCAAAAGTGGGGTGGCGGCCGAGAACTCCGGCGAAACACTTCTCGAACAAGCAGAAGCTGCGGGCCTCAATCCCGAGTACGGATGCCGGATGGGAATCTGCTTCTCCTGCACCTCCGTCAAGAAGGCGGGCCGTACCCGAAACGTGCGCACCGGTGAGACAGACGACGAGCCGGACAAGAAGATCCAGCTGTGCGTCAGTGCTCCCGTCGGCGACGTCACCGTCGACATCTGAAGTCCCATTTTCCACACGACTGTCTGGAGACCGACATGTTTGGACTTTCACTTCCCACCCTCCCGTTCCTCGGCAACGGTTCCGATGCGAAGGACGACGCTCCCGTCGTCCTGACGTACGAGCAGGTCGAGGAGATCGGCCGCGAGTTGGACGCATTGCGCGATCGCACCGTCGCCTCGCTCGGGGCGGAGGATCGGGAGTACATCTACAAGATCATCAAGGCTCAGCGCGGGTTCGAGGTCGCAGGTCGCGGCTTGATGTACCTCGGCTTCCTGCCTCCGGTGTGGCTCGCGGCAGTCGGTGCATTGAGCGTGTCCAAGATCCTCGACAACATGGAGATCGGCCACAACGTCATGCACGGTCAGTACGACTGGATGCGTGAACCAGGGCTCAATTCCGAAGTCTTCGAATGGGATACGGTGTGCCCGGCCGACCAGTGGCGTCACTCGCACAACTACATGCATCACACGTACACCAATATTCTCGGCAAAGACCGTGACATCGGATACGGCATCCTGCGTATCGACGACGCGCAGAAGTGGAACCCCTATTACCTCGGTAATCCGGTCTGGGCCTTTGCCTTGATGATGCTCTTCGAGTGGGGCGTGATGATGCACGACCTCGAGATCGAGAACGTCATCCAGGGCAAACGCAAGTGGCACGACGTCAAGCCGCTTCTGAAGGGCTGGTGGAACAAGGCGGGCAAGCAGGTCCTCAAGGACTACGTCATCTTCCCGGTTCTCACGGGGCCGCTGTTCGTGACCACTCTCGCGGGGAATGTCACCGCCAACCTGGTCCGGAACGTGTGGACGTACTCGATCATCTTCTGTGGCCATTTCCCCACCGGTGTCCAGAGTTTCACCGAGGACGAGACGGCCGACGAGACTCGCGGGCAGTGGTACGTGCGTCAGATGCTCGGCAGCGCCAACATCGAGGGAAGCCCGCTCTTCCACATCATGTCCGGCAACCTCTCGCACCAGATCGAGCACCACCTGTTCCCGGACCTGCCTGCGCATCGTTATCCGGAACTCGCTCCCCAGGTGAAAGAATTGTGTGGGAAGTACGGTTTGCCGTACAACACCGGTGGGTTCTTCAAGCAGATCGGTTCGGTATGGGGCAAGATCTTCAAGCTCGCTCTTCCGCCCGGTTTGGTCAAGTCGACGACCCCTCCCGGTGTTATCGTCGAGCGCCAGCGAACTGCAGCCTGAGAGGCACACACTGATGGTCGGGAAATTCGAACGCCGCAAGGACACGGTCCAGGAACTGACCGAAAGTGCAGCCAACCACGTGGGCTCGATCGCGATGATCATCGCCGGGGCCGTTCGAGACGTGACGCGCGAGATCGGCGACTGGGTGTCCGACGGAATCGAGATGCGTGAAGCAGCGAAAAAGGCTGCAGCTGACGATCGTTCGGAGTCCGTGACCATCGAGCACGACGACAGCGATCCACCTGAAGACTGGCGTTGATTCACCGCGGCGGACGGCCTGATCGCGCAACCGCGAGCCGTTTCGCCTGAACGACCACGTTGCCCTCCGTCACAGATGACGGAGGGCAACGTGGGTTTCGTGGACTGTTTCGGCGGCCGAAGACGCGGATCGAACACCGATCACAAGTGAGGTCCTAAGCAGCGCTGCCGAGGCTCGCCGAGTCGAAGCTGCCGAGCCCGGTGCTACCGAGACCGCTGCTACCGACTCCGCCCAGTGCGAGTGCATTGCTGCTGCCCGCGCTCAGTAGCTGGACGATGATGTTGATGACGATGGGGTCGCCGGTGAGCGGAATTGTAGGCACAGGGGGACCTGCTTTCTGTTTCGAGATGTGGTGAGAAGGTGAGCGGCGACGGGATCGTCGACGTGGTCAGGCGGGCTGTTTCAGCCACTTCCGGTGCTGCCGAGCGACACGATGGAGCCGTTGCCGAAGCCGAGTGCTCGGGAGAGTGAGCCGAAGTCGATGACCAGGCTGCCCAGGGTGTGCTGGTTTATCACGGTGGTTCCTGTCTGTGCCGCGACTGTGTGATGCGAGCGGGTAAGTCGATCAGGGAGCAGGCGTCGTGGGAGTTTCGCCGCCGCCGCCAATCGGAGAGTTGTCGGTGTAGAGGAAACTGCTGCCGGCGTTGAACATCTGTAGGACGGTGTTCAAAACGACGGCCAAAGCGCCTGTGGTTGGTGCGGCGATCATGTGCTTGCTCCTGGTTTCAGCGGTGGCGACGTGGTGGTCACCGTGGTCACCGCCATCACAGTGTCAGGCGGCTTGGAGCGGGCCCTGTGCGAGAGATTCTCTCGCACAGGGCCCGAGATTCGTCCTAGGAGACGCCGCCGCCATCCGTCGAGCCCGTGCCGGTGCTGCCCGCGTTGAAGAGCTGCAGGATGGTGTCGAAGAAGGCACCGAGGAGAGCGTTATCCTGGCCGTTGATCATGTGTTTCCCCTTAATTGTTACTGGTTTGCGCGGTGATTCGCACCACACTTTTATAGCCCGGTTCGGAGCGGAAAAGTGGGGTCCAGGCGCCACACGTGGACAGCTAATAGCGAGGATGTGAGTGTTCACATTTTCGCTGGACGATTGTCCACATCAGTGCTTGCGAAGGTCAGCGAGATCATGGCAGCGCGCAGTTTGAGCAGTTCAGAGGGCAGGGCCGGATCCAATCCGGTCAGGGTTGCGATGCGCTTGATTCGATTGTCGACGGTGTTGGTGTGCAGGCCGAGCGCCGACGCGGTGCGCTGACGATGCTGGCCGTTGGCGAGATGTATGGACAATGTCTGCAGCAGTTCCGGATTGCCGTCGAGTGGCTTGAGAAGATTGATCAAGCTGTCGCGGCCTGCGCCACCCCGAGTGAGTTGATACTCGAGCGCGAGGTCTTCCATTCGGTAGGACCGCGCCGGCAGTCTCAGGCGCCGCACGAGTTGCGCCAATTCGTGAGTGGTTGCTTGGGCGGCGGCGATATCTCGTACCGCGGCGTTCTCGGCGATTGCTGTGATCTCCACCCCGACCGTTGCGCGTGCGCGTTGGATGACCTCGCACACTGTTCCCCAGTCGGGTGTGCCCTCGATCAGGACCAGACCACGTTGCGGTGCAGGAGCTTCGAGCAGCGCCGACCCGAAGTGGGCCGCGATTTTCGATTGAGCGACGGAGAGGTCACGGTAGGCCTGTATGCGCTGGTGGTTGCCGTTGCGTGCTCCCGGGCGGATGGGCGGCAGGTTCACCAGGAGTCGCAGGACGAGATAGCGGGGTGCGAGTTCAACGCCCATCTGCAACGCAAGCTGGGTGGGATCGTCGCCGTCCAGCATGGCTTTCACGAGAGCGCCGGCGGAGTATTCCCCGAGTTGGGAACCGGCAGGAAGAGCCGAAAGATAGCTGATCGAGATGAACGAGTGAAGCCGCTGCGCAAGTGCGAACAAGAACTCGTTGAGATCCCCGAGATTGGCGGAGTCCTCGGCGTCGGCCCGGCTGAGGATGAGGGTGCGAAAAGTGCTGATGCCCTCGTTGGTCAAGTTGAGGATCGCGCTGAGTGGCACGCCTTTCAATGCTTGTTGGACGGTCATCGTGTGAATGCCGTCCAACTCTTGGTCGGTGGGAAGTTTGCGGTGATCCAATAGCTGGATCCCCACTTGGAGCCCCTGCACGATCACCGCAATCAGTTCCCGACGTACTGCCTCCGTTTGGAGGGAAGTCAACGTCGGGTTGGCACGGGACAGGTGATCTACGAGATCGCTTGCCAGTGGGATGACGTCGTTGACCGCTGTGGAGGCGGGCTTGCCTCCCAACATGAGCGGTCCCGGGTTGTTCAGCAGCGCTGGGGACATGGGTGGCCTCCTCTAGACAGGTGCGTCGCCTGGCACAGGCACCCGGAGGCTCGGCGCGTTACGAAGCGGGGTACACGCTGAGGCCTTGTTCGGGGGCATACTCGCCGCTGAAATTTGCGGATCGAATTGCGCCAGGCGTTGTGATTTCTACCACATGAACGATCGTCCAACTGTGAAATGGACAAATGTGAAGATAAGTCCATATGCCCCACGCGCTGCGGACCTAAACAATCGTCCACTTACGGTGTTTTTCGACGTCAGAGCGGAAAACGGTTTCGGAGGACACCGCGAGTTCCGTCTGGGATCATTGCCGCGCCTGCGTTGTCGTCGCGGGCGATTTGCTCGGATCAAGCTCGAGGGCCCTGGGTCCTCGCGGACCCAGGGCCCTCGCGGCCTAGGTATTGATTCGACCAGTCCGATGTACGGGAACCGGTTCAGGGTGAAATCACCCTTTTCTCTGTACTGCTGTCTGTGGTGAGGAAATCTCTAGATGACGCCCAGTGAAATCATGGCGTCGGCCACCTTTACGAAGCCGGCAATGTTCGCGCCGTGCACGTAGTCGCCCGGCTTTCCGTACTCGGCAGCGGTGTTGATGGTGCGCTTGTGGATGCCGCGCATGATTCCGGCGAGACGCTCGTCGGTGTACTCGAAGCTCCAGGAATCACGCGAAGCATTCTGCTGCATTTCGAGAGCGGAGGTTGCAACGCCACCGGCGTTGGCCGCCTTGCCGGGTGCGAAGGCTACGTTCGCGTCACGGAAGAGCTGGATGCCACCGGGGGTGGTGGGCATGTTCGCGCCTTCGGCAACGGCCTGAACGCCGTTGGCGATCAAGGTCTTTGCGGCATCTTCGTCGAGCTCGTTCTGAGTCGCGCAGGGGAGTGCGACGTCGCACGGCACGTCCCAGATGGAACCGTCGGCGATGAACTCGGCATGCGGAACTGCGTCGGCGTACTCGCTGATGCGGCCGCGGCGAACTTCCTTGATCTCCTTGAGGAGGTCGAGATCGATGCCCTTCTTGTCCACGATGTATCCCGAGGAATCCGAGCAGGCGATCGCGACGCCGCCGAGCTGGTGGATCTTCTGGATTGCGTAGATGGCGACATTGCCGGATCCGGAGATCACGACGTTCTTGCCTTCGAGGCCTTCACCCTTTGCCTTGAGCATTTCGGCGACGAAGTACGCGACGCCGTAGCCGGTGGCCTCGGTGCGAACCTGCGATCCGCCCCAGGTGATTCCCTTGCCGGTGAGGACGCCCGACTCGTACGTGTTGGTCAGCCGCTTGTACTGACCGAACAGGTAGCCGATCTCGCGACCGCCGACGCCGATGTCGCCGGCCGGAACGTCGGTGTATTCACCGATGTGACGCTGCAGTTCGGTCATGAAGGACTGACAGAAGCGCATGACCTCTGCGTCGGAGCGGCCCTTGGGATCGAAGTCCGAGCCACCCTTGCCGCCGCCGATGGGCAGGCCGGTGAGTGAGTTCTTGAAGATCTGCTCGAAGCCGAGGAACTTCACGATGCCCAGGTTGACGCTGGGGTGGAAGCGCAGGCCGCCTTTGTAGGGGCCGAGTGCACTGTTGTACTGCACGCGGAAGCCACGGTTGACGTGAACGTTGCCCTGGTCGTCGGTCCACGGCACGCGGAAGATGATCTGGCGTTCCGGCTCGCAGAGCCGCTCGATGAGTCCGGCGTCGGCGTAGCGGGGGTGGCGTTCGAGCACTACGTGAAGAGACTCGAAGACCTCTGCGGCGGCCTGATGGAACTCGGGCTCTCCTGCATTGCGAACCAAAACCTGATCGTAAATCTGCGCTACGCGGTCACGTACGGACACCGCTCACCTACCTCGTTGTGAGAACTCTTTTACATTTCCGTTACATACTAGGCGCCTTTATTGCTGTATCGGACAACTGTCCTGTGAAGGTGAAATCGGACACAGCTGTCACTTGTGTCAGTTGAACGGGCGATTTATAACAATTTGCTCAGCTTTCACTCTCTTAACACATTCCAAATGGTTTGCTTCTGCGGTCGGGGATCACTGTGCCTGTGGTCCGAACGAGTCGAAATGATCAGAGGGGCTGCACGTGCGTAATAAACACTCCATGTCGGCGATGTTGTCGATAGGCGTCGTCACGATTGCCGCGACGATTGCCGCAGCACCGTCTGCGTCGGCGATCGGTGGACCGTGCGGTTCGGGAGGAAGTGGTTCCGCCGGATCGATGACGGGTTCGCTCGGCTCGCTGACCGGATCGCTCGGCAGTGGATCCGCCGGTACCGGCTCCCTCGCCAACGCGCTGCCTTGGATCACCGGCGCCCCCAACGGTGCTCTGCCGGTGCTGACCGGCCGCACCAAGGCGATCGAAATGGTCACTGGCCCAGGCAGTCCCAACAACACCATCGAGCGGTTCAACGTGTCGGGTACCGACCTCGGAATCATGTGGGACAACGGTCTTTCGGGGCCGGATCACGACGTGCTGATGGCATTCGGCGACACGGTGGGCGACTGCGACACCCCTGGTGACGACTGGCGCAGCAACGTATTGTTCCGCAGCAACGACACCGCCATTGCCGACGGGATGAAGATCGACAGTTCTCCTTTGGACGGCCCCAATCATTCCAAGGAGATCATTCCGGGATTCGGCATTCCGGGTGAGTTCACCACCATCCCGACCGCTGGAATCTCTTACGGTGGTGTGCAGTACATCAGATTCATGTCCGTTCGGTCGTGGGACGAACCTGGAGCCTGGACCACCAACTACTCGGCTCTGGCTTTCTCCACGGACAACGGTGAGAACTGGGAACTCGATCCGGCGACAGTTCGCGCCAATACCGAAGGACTTGGCATTCCGGGGATTCCGGCAGTATCGCCGATCAATTCCAACTTCCAGCAGAGCGCCTTCCTCGACGGTCGGGACGGCTACATTTACGAATACGGAACTCCCTCAGGTCGTTTCGGTAAGGCGATCCTGGCGCGAGTGGCCGGCGCCGACATCAGAAATCTCGGCGCCTACGAATACTGGGACGGCTCCGGTTGGAGTCCGCGAGATACCGATGCCGTTCAGGTCATCAAGGCACCGGTCAGTGAACTCGCAGTGCAGTGGAACGACTACCTGAACAAGTACGTTGCCATGTACACCAGTGCCGAGGGCAACCTGGTGATCCGTCAGGCCGACCAACCGCAAGGCCCGTGGAGTGGTACGCAGACCCTGTTGAGTGGAATCACGTTGCCCGCGTTGTACGGCGGATTCATGCACCCGTGGGCGAGCGGACAGTTCCTCGAATTCGTCGCCACCACGTGGGACCGTTACAACGTCATCTACATGCGGACCGATTTGAACGGACTCCAGATGGCGTCGTCGGATTCGCGCGATCGTCCTGACCCCGCGACCACCGGTGAGGCTCGCGTACTCGAAGTCACGATGCCGGAAGACCGCTAGCCGAGCAAGATTCGACAACTATGGCCTGCAACTCGATCGAGTTGCAGGCCATAGTTCTGTGGGTAGTGATATTCGGGTGATACTCAGAGAATGAAGAGCATTTCCTGATACGTCGGGAGTGGCCAGTGATCGTCGGCGACGATGGTTTCGAGGAAGTCGGCCGCTGCACGTACCTCTGCCATGGCGGGCAGGAGTGCGTCCTGTGCGTGCTTGGCCTGATCGAATGGCGACTCGCCGGCGTCGGTGTCGATTGCTGCGCGCAGGGCCGCGAGCGCTGTGCGCAGAGCCGCAACGGGCGCCGACACTTCTTCGAGCGGTGCTGAATCCGGTTCGAGGCCGGCAGACTTCAGTGCGACGAAGTTCTGCGCAACTTCCGTCTGGTGGCGCACTGCAGCCGGAAGAATCAGCGTCGTACCGATTTCGGCGGCCAGGCGTGCCTCGACGCCGATGCTCAGTGCGTACTGTTCGAGTCCGACCTCGTAGCGGCTGTGCATCTCCCGGTGGTTGAAGACCTTGTACTTCTCGAAGAGTTCCATCGAGGATTCGGTGATCAGTTCAGGAAGGGCGTCCAGCGTCGTGCGAAGGTTCGGCAGGCCGCGAGACTCGGCCTCGATCTGCCAGTTCTCCGAGTAACCGTCGCCGTTGAAGACAACCGCACCGTGGTTGGTGATGATCTCGGTGAGCAGATTCTGGACGGCGGTGTCGAAATCGGCGCCGTCGGCGACCGCGGCCTCAAGTTCGGTGGCCATGTAGTCCAAGGCCTCGGCCATGATCGTGTTGATGGTGACCATCGGGCCGTTGACTGTTTGCAGCGATCCTGGCGCGCGGAACTCGAAACGGTTGCCGGTGAAGGCAAATGGGCTCGTACGGTTGCGATCGCCCGGGTCGGTCGGTAGGACGGGAAGGGTATCGGCGCCGATCATCATGGTGCCCTTGTCCTTCGACGATGTCGCGGCGCCCTTGGCGATCTGCTCGAAGACGTCGGCCAGTTGATCGCCGAGGAAGATCGAAATGATGGCCGGGGGAGCCTCGTTGGCGCCGAGGCGGTGATCGTTGGTTGCCGATGCGACCGACGCGCGCAGGAGGCCCGCGTATTTGTGGACGGCCCGGATGACTGCGGCGCAGAATACGAGGAACTGGGCATTGTCATGCGGATTGTCGCCGGGGACAAGCAAACTGCCGAGTTCGGAGTTGCCCAGCGAGAAGTTGACGTGCTTGCCGGAGCCGTTGACACCGTCGAACGGCTTCTCGTGGAACAGACATTCCATGCCGTGCTTCTTGGCGATTGTCTTGAAAGTGGTCATCAGCAACTGCTGGTGGTCCGCGGCGATGTTGCCTCGCTCGAACATCGGGGCGATTTCGAACTGGCCGGGCGCAACCTCGTTGTGCCGCGTCTTGGCGGGGATACCGAGTTTGAAAAGTTCCCGCTCGGTGTCCATCATGAATCCGAGCACACGTTCCGGGATCGCCCCGAAGTAGTGGTCGTCGAACTCCTGGCCCTTGGGCGGCTTTGCGCCGAAGAGTGTTCGGCCGGCGTTGAGGAGGTCGGGGCGGGCGAGGAAGAAGTGTCGATCGATCAGGAAGTACTCCTGCTCGGGTCCGCAGAACGACACGATGTGCTCGGGATCGGTATGGCCGAACAACTTCAGGATTCGTTCGGCGTGGAAACCCATTGCCTGTTGTGAACGCAGCAGGGGAGTCTTGTGGTCGAGCGCTTCGCCGGTCATCGAAACGAACACGGTCGGGATACACAGTGTGTTGCCGTTGGGGTTTTCGAGAACGTAGGCCGGGCTCGTGACATCCCAGCCGGTGTATCCGCGAGCCTCGAACGTGTTGCGCAGCCCGCCGTTCGGGAAACTCGACGCGTCGGGTTCACCTTGGATCAAGGTCTTGCCGGCGAACTCCGCCAGTGCACTGCCGTCGCCGACCGGCTCGAGGAAGCTGTCGTGCTTCTCGGCGGTCAACCCGGTAAGCGGATAGAAGACGTGGGCGTAGTGGGTTGCGCCTTTCTCCAACGCCCAGTCCTTCATCGCGGATGCGACCGCGTCGGCGACCATGGGATCAAGCGGTTTGCCTTGCTCGATCGTCGCCATCACCGATTTGTAGACAAGCTTGGGCAGTCGCTTCTGCATGACCACCTTGTTGAAGACGTTGGCTCCGAACACCTCTCCGGGTGTCTCGTCGGTCGTGAAACTGACCACCGGAGGTGTGTAGGCCTCGACGTCCTTGATCGCTTGCAAGCGAACTGCATTTCCACTCATGTGCTTACCCCTCGCCCGGGCCCAGGGCTGCGCTGCTGATTGCGAGCCCGACTTCGGCAAACCCTACGAACCTCCGGTATCGGGGGTGTTTCGTAGATATTGCGCCTGTCCGCAAACTTCGAGTCACAACGGAAATGTCGACCTGTCGGAGGTCTACGGCAGACTTCGAGCGGAGGGGTCAACACGGGTCAGACGAATCGGAGAGTCTTTGTGATCAGGGTTTTGGTGCCAACCACAGTGGAGCAGGGCGATCTCGCGGAAGTGCTTCGGTTGTACGACGAACTTGTCACCGAGACCCGAAAAGAGGACGGCTGCATCAATTACGAGTTACTGCAGCGCACCGAAAATCCCTGCGAGCTCGTGTTGGTGGAGGAATGGGAATCGCAGGAGCACCTCGACGCCCACACCCATACCGAGCACTTCGTCAGGTTGGTTGAGGCGCTGGACAAGCTCGAGACGGCAGCGCCGGCGCAGATCTTCACGAAGGTTCTGTAGCGGCGGAGGCAGGTTTCAGTGCTCGCTAAGGCGTCGAACAAACATTCCGGAGAGCCCCGAGCGTCAACGAGGCGACCCGTTCCGACACACGCGGAAACTGGTTTGCATCGACACGCCAGAATCATCGTAGATCCGTCGAGTCCGATGTAGGACAGCACCTTCGGGCTCCAGCCGGGCGTTGTGCAGGTGTCGGCCGACCTGCACGGGCGCTCTATACGGTGACGTCGGAGTAGGGCATATGCTCTGACACCCAAGGAAATACGAATTCCATGAGTAGCAGCACCACCGCGACCACGAGAACGATCGCCAGCAGGGCCTTCACTGGTCGGGGGCCGGGGAGCGCTCCCCAGAGGTATCCGTACATTCATTGCTCCTGGAATGCCGCGGGAATGGTGCCCGAAGTCTTCGAGATTGTTTCGACGAGAACCGCGTGGACGATCAAGCGTTCGCTGTTCGAGTAGAGCGGATGGCACGTGGTCAGTGTCAACATACTTTCCAGCGTGGCGTCGGGCTCGGCCCAAGGGCTTCCGGGCAGCGGGTTGACGACCGCAACATCCCCGGGCACGGTGATGCGCCGCCCGAGGAGATGGACGTAGTCGCCTTCGGAAACACGATCGGCTTGCTCGGGATTCAAGCAGGCTTTCGCCGCAGCGCGACGTTCGGGCGAGGCCTGGTCGAGTGGGAGCAACCGGTACGTCATCCATTGGAACTCGGTCTCCACGACGACGGCATCGCATGCATCGAGTCGATCCAGGTGCTGGAAGACTGCGCCGGAACCATTGCGGTGCCCGGCGAGCGCGAAGTTTCCGGCTTCGCCGGGCATCTGCGAGTCCGGGTAGTGGCCGGGGCCGGCCCGCAGGTCCTCGTTGCGTGTGCCCTCGACGATTGCGTACGCGGCGCCGAGTGTGGGGAAATGCACGCGCGCGAATCCCTCGCCGAGCACAGGGATCAGCGGGGACACCGGCTGACCATCGATCACTCCTGAGGCTTCGGGGACTTCGGCCCAGGATTCCTCCAGACTGTTGTTGAGCTCGTCCTGCAGCCGCCCCGAGACGATATTGGTCCAGAACGCCTCATAGATGACGAACAGCAGGATGACGACCCCGGCCGTGAGGAGCAGTTCGCCGATTACCTGGCCTGCGCCCGGCCGACGACGCCCTGAAACTTCGGTATCGCTCACGGACCGGGGTCTCCTCTCCACAGATCTACCGAGATAGCTGATGTGTCGAATTGGTGCCGTATCGAACTAGCTGCCCGCGTCGATCGTGGCGCTCCCGGTACCGCCGAGGAGATCGTAAAGGAGTACGGACAGGCGACCGAGGCCGTCGATCGCGGCAGAACCAGTGGTCTCGATGCCTTCGATGACGATCGGGAACGGGAGGAATGACATGGTGTTTCTCCTTCGAGGGGTGGGCCGCGGCGGCGGCCGCGAGATAGATGCGTCGTGACGGTGAAACAGGGCGGGTGCGACCAGGTGTATGTTGCACCCGCCCTGTTTCGGTATTTCTGGTTGGGAGTTACTCCTGGCCGGGTGCGCGCTTGCGGTTACGCAGGGTGAGCCATGCGCCACCGCCGATCAGTGCCAGCGCCAGACCGGCGAGCCAGATGACGTTCGCGCCGGTTACCGGCAGGGACGAGGACTGGTCCGGTTTGGCCTGAGCAGGATTTCCCGGAGCAGGTGTGCCCGGAGCACCGTTGTGTCCACCACCGTTGTTGCCGGGAGTGTTGTTGCCGGGAGTCGACACGTCAGTGCCTGGTCCTCCGGGTACTTCAGAGCCCGGCCATGTCGGGATTTCCCACGGCGGCAGCGGGATCGGGATCGGGATGATGATCAGCCCATTGCTGCTGGTTTTGTTCTCGAGTCCCAGGACCACCGACTTGTTTGCTTCGCCGGTGAGCTTGACGGAAGTTGCGGTCGGTTCGCCGTCGATCTTCGAGACATCCGCCTTGCCTTCCTTGACGCCCCAGATCACTTCACCCCACTTGACGTTGGTGACGTCGGTGTGAGCACCGGTTTCTGTGAAAGTGATGTCGGTGTTCAGCGGGAACTGGACCCGGCCGTCGATGACGGCTGCGTCGCACTGGGCGGTCGGAGTGACCGAAGCGCCCGGCTTGACATCGAGAACACAAGACCGCGCCTCATTGTCGATGTCCGTCCACGTAGCCGTGACCTGGAAGATCGTGGATCCGTCTTTGGCTACCTGGCTGCCCTTGGGGCCGGTCACGATCTTGTCGATATCCACCTCGGTGGTCGGGATCGGGCGGTTGTGGATCTCCACCACAGCCTTCTCACCCGCCACCGCCTTGACGGTGTCGCGGTAATCGGCGTCACCGGCATCCGCGGAGACGTAGTAGTACGGCCGCGCCCAGTCGATACCGGCCAGTGGCTTGGGGTCGACCTCGGAGAAGGTGATCACGGTGTTCCGCGGCACAACCTCGTCGGACGTCCAGCTCCAGTCGTTTGCGGCATCGAGGGTGATGGTCTGGCCCACTGCCGGGAAATCAGTTCCAGCGGGGAGTGCCGGATCGATCCCGTCGATACGGACCTCGAACGTCGCGCTGTCAGGCAGGTCGGCCTCGGGTGCGCGGACGGGGTTGCCGTCAGCGTCGAGGATGAACTTCGTGAATTCGACCGATCCGAATTTCCACAGCGCCTCGTTCGACAGCGTGATCAGTCGACCGTCGGTCGGGTCGTCGGAGACTATGCCCGTCGCGGTGCCGTCGAGGTTCGAATGCAGCCACGATTCGCCTTCCGGGCTGGTGCCCCAGGAGATCGTGCCCCACTCGACTCCGTCGACATCGGGACGGCCGGTCTCAGTGAAGGTCACCTCGGTGCCGACAGGGAGGTCGACGCCGAGCGGTGTGGTCTGTCCCTGCTTGACGCTCAGCACCTGGGTGCGGTACTCCACACCGTCGCGCCAACGCGCCTCGACCGTGAACTCCACGTCGTCGCCGACGGCCTCGGCGGCCTCACCGCCGACCTGCTTTGCGATGCGCAGAGTGCCGTCGTTGACGTCGACGAAGTTCGACACCTCGATCTTGCGCAGATCCTTGCCGATGGTCACCACGGCTGCGTTGTCCGGACTGATCCTGACATTCCCGGAGTATGCGGGCACGCCATAGGCGAGACCGTCACCGTTTGCCGGAACCAGCTCTGTCAGTGTGACTTCGGTGCCGCCCGGCAGGTTCTCGCCGAACGGAACCGGGGTGCCGTCGGACGGAAGAGACAGCGTCTTGCTCTGCGGGTTGTCGTCCGTATCGAGCCAGGTGGCAATCACGTCGAAGCTCGCCGGTACGGCCTTGTCGGACGCCTTCGGGCCCGTGAGCTTTTTGCTCACTTCGAAGGTGCCTTGCGTGATCGTGGCCTCGTTGGTGACGGAGACCGTGTTCGCCGACGCGTCGGTGCCGATGGTGAGCGTCTTCGGGCTGATCACCGGCAGCGACCACGTCACGAGGTCGGTGTTCGTCGGTTGGACCTCGGTGAAGGTGACTTTCGCTCCGATGGGCAATTTGCCCAGGTCGTAGTGCTGACCGTCCTTCAGGGTGAATTGACGCAGCTCGTTGCCGGCGGCGTCGTCACCGAAGGCGATCTCTGCGTTGACGACGAAAGCCTCGAGCCCCGTGCGCGCTCCGTCACCGATGACGGATTTGGTGATCCTCGCCGATCCCAGGCTCGCTTTGTTGAGCAGTGTGACACCGACATTGCTCTTCGGCGTGATGGTCACCAGCGCCTCGGTGCGGTCCCCGTTGAGCGTCACACCCTCCGACGGGCGGAACGTCCCTCTCTCGAAGTACACACCGTCAACGGTCGGGAGGTTGATCTCGGACAGGCGGATCTGCCAGCCGGTTCCGCGGGGGTTGATCCCACTGACGGGTGTCCCGTCAGCCTTCACCTTGATCTCGTAGGAGCTCACCGGGGCGTCGGTCGCTGGATCTTGCCCGGGGGCGAACTCCTCGACTTTCACAGTGAACTCGGTGTCTTCCGGGAATTTCTCGGAGAAGGGAGCGATCTCCTTCAGAAGCGAGAACGAGCCCCGCGACACACCTTGGCCGGTGCCGCCGCCGCCCCATTCCTGCTTGACGCTCTTCGACAGCGTCTGCTTGCCGGCATAGGTGAGGGTGTTGGAGTATTCCGTGTCGCGCTGGTCCAGTCCGCCGCTGCTGGTGCACAGGGTGTAGCTGACGAGGTACTTCGTCTGACGGCTGTAACCGTCCGCGTCCCGAGGGAGGGTGAGATCGAAACCGCCGTCGGCGCGCGCCACCGAGGTGGCGTCGGTTATATCGCGTTTCTTGTTGCCGTCGAAGAAGTCTTGCGCGACGACCTTGAGATTGAGGTTGCTCTTGAGATCGCCGCCGATTTCACACACCGTCATGTTCGGTGAGAACCTGTCGTTGATGACCGCCGGTTCCGTAAGGCCCTCGAGATCGTGTCCGGAGATTTCCACGGTCCAATTGAGGGTGGTGCCTGCCGGCTGCTCCACACCGCCGATCGTCTGCGACGTGGTGTTGATCGCGCCGTTCTTGCCGCTCGTGAACCCAGGTCCCTCAGTCTTTCCCGTGATCGACGTCTTGTTGACGACCGCCGAGTTGGTGAGATGGTCCTCGGAGTCCGGCACCTCGGTGGTGGTCAGGCAGGTCCGGTACGTGAAGTAGTAATACTGTTCTTCGTTGAATGTGTCCGGGTTATCCACAGTGATCGCCGCGGTGAAGGTACTCGCGCCGGCTACTGCGCCGATGGGAGCAATGGTGAATCCTGCGGCAGGAGTGCGGTAGTTGGGTTCGTTCTCCCGCCCTGGGAGGTAGTCAGACTTCTCGATGACTACCTGCACGCCCGAGGCACAGACCGCATGGGGGCCGCCGAAGGTGTCGGTGATGTCGATCTTGTGGTTGTTGGCGGCAATGTCGGTGCCCGGAACCACAATCGTCCAGACGGCTTCCATATTGCGCTTACCGCCGTCGAGGTAGCCGCCCTTCCAGGGCTCGGTCTGCGGCGCGTAGTCCTGTCCCACGCCATCCGAAGCCACCGTGTTGTCACCGATCGTCACGGAGTTGGTGTACTGAGTCCCCTTGAGATCCACAACGCCGCTGGTCGTGCATGAGGTGTACTCGATGCGGTAGAGCTTGCTGCCCTCGAAGGGCCCGCCGTTGTTGATGTTGATCGTGACCTGATCACCCGCGTCGGGTTGGGTGACGGTGACGCCGCCAGGGGTCTCTTTGAGATCGCCCGGGCGACCGGACCACAGCTTCGCGTTGAGCAGGCTGCCCGCACACACCTTCATGTTGTCGGAGAGCTCGTCGCTCAGGGTCACCGAACCGGTGTTGCCTGTGTCCAACTTGGCCAGATCTGCGCCGGGGATGTCGATGGTCCACCGCACTGACTGCTTGTTGTCCTGGAGTTTGCCGGACTTCGTCGACTCGCCGATTACGCGGCCGTCGGTGATGCCGCCCGTGCCGGGCAGGTCGACCTGCGTGACCTTGTTGTTGATCGTGAAATCCACAGTCTCTGACGTGGTGTACTCGACTGCCTTCGTGTAGACGAAGAAATCGCCCTTCACCTCGTCCGGCCGATCCGCCACAGCGTCGGAGAGCACGCAGGTCATGAGATTGGTGGAAGCAGCCAGATCGCATGTGCCCCAAACCGTCCCATCGTCGCCCGCGAGCGCGATCGTCGGGTTGGACTGAAGCTTCAGCTCGCCAGGGAATTCAATGGTGAACTGGTCGCCCGGCTGCGGACTCGCGCTTGACGCGTCCCAAATGCCCTTCACCGTGACGGAGTCCCCGACCGTGATCTGCTGGTCGTTCTTTCCTTCGACCTGGACGTCGGTGATTTTCACATCGATGCCGGGATTGACTCCGCGTGCGGCCAGTCGCTGCGCCGCCACAGGAGTCGTCGACGAGGACGCCGTCGTGATCGGCGGTTTCGCAGAAGTGGGTGACTCCGACGTGGAAGTAGGCGGTGCCGTCGTCTTCAGTGGCGCCTCCGTCGTAGTCGCGGGCGGCTTCGGTGTGGTCGGAACTATTGTGGTCGGAACTATGGTGGTCGAGGTCCCGACGTCATCGGCCGAGGCAACCTGGACGAAAGAGAACGACGATACGACCAGCGCCAGGACCGCAACGATCATCCCCAAAGCTGCCCACCGAGACACCACCCCCTCCCCGGCACGGCGTGGGAAGACACGGTTACGCATGACGAACACCTTTCGTTCAGAACACATGATTTAGGCCCCGTTTCCGGGGCCGTCGAATAGGGAAACGGGACCTTTGAGCCGCTCTGGAGCCTGGTTGCGAGCGTTGGTGATTCTCAGGCGACCTACTGCGGAGCCGAACAGTTGGTAATCGGACCTGGTTGGCGCCAGCGCAGACCGACGGCCGGCTCTGGGTAGGCCAGGAAATTCCAAGAAAAATCGACCGCCGGTATTACCTAACGCGACGACCTTCGAGGTACTAAAGGCTGCGGCCGAGGATCTTTCCTGCGCGATTCATTGCAGTTCGAGCATGAGCACCATCCCGGATAGCAAAAGCAACAGTGCGATGGCTCCGAGGGGGGAGTCTTCGTGCTACGTGCTTCGCTGCCGTGACGGTTTTCATGAAATTCCTTTCTTTGGCACAACGTAAAGAAATGTGCGCGGGGCCGTTCGCGAGAAGATGCAAATTCCGCGCAAACAACGCAGAAGGCGCAAACCGGGCGATGCGCAATCAGGAATCTAACACGAGCAAATCGCATAGCTGGACACGCCATGGACGTGCGTCCATGCAAGAAAAACTGCGCTTACCTGGGTATATCTATCTTCCGTTGATTTCTTTCAAGTTAACTGGCTGGTTCATCACAATTCGATCTCGACCATCAGTTGCATGCCTGCCTTGGCACTTGTCGACAATCGGTGAGCGGCCGAGCCGAGTCGGCGCTGCTGTACCGAATGAGCCTTTATGCAGTTCACTGCCCCTTATTTGCTGTCGGAACGACAAGGTGTGGAGCGAATTATCTGTGTACACACGCTCGACATAAATGCAAATCATTTTTCTGTGTATAGGAGGAGGGTGAATTAGGGGGTGAATTCAGTCGCGGGTCATCGAAACCCCTGTTCTGAAATGATCCAGAGATAGGGGTCACATTAGATTCGTTTTTCTTAGCAGATTGGATTCCGGCCTCAGTTAACTGTCGATAATGCTTCGGGGGCCGACAGGGCATTTCGAGACGAAGAATCGCCCAGCTTTTCGTAGAAGGCCTTCGGTACGGTTACGTCAGTCCAGCTGATCACGCGCCGCAGCGACTTTGGGCGACGCTCTTGTGCGCACGGATGAGGCACTGTCTGGGATGTGTGTGGATCTCGGAAAATGCCACGTCGGAGGCTTCTTCGAAGATCTCGAGACCTCGCAAGTTCAGGTCGTTCTCGCGCGCCTCGGCACGATGAACTGGCTTACTTTTCAAGCGCTTTCGATGCCCGGAGTCAAATGGTGACGGTCGTTGCGTAGTTGCTGACGGTGGATGCGACCGGTTCGATCGGCGTGCAGTCGCCACATCCGAGCAACCGCACCGAGTGGCCGCGAGGTCCCTCAGCCGGTACTTTTCGCAGCTCTCTGGACACTTCGCGAAATCGGACCTTCGAATCGAGTTCTCGCGCAACCATTCTGACGCAGCTTGTGTCAATTGCGCTACACCCGCGGCTGCCCGCAAGGTTTGACTGCCCCGGCTGCTGTGACGCCTTGGGATCCGGAGCGCAGAGATTCTGTGACAGTCGCGGCCGCTCCGCGCAGCGTGTTGCATGCGACTCAGCCGCCATTGGTGGACTCTTGCCTACCGACTCGTCGTCGTAGAACTTCGTGAGACGACCTTGTCGCAGGGAAGGGCTACAACGATTGGTCGGGCCCGGTCAACGAGGCGGGACCGGTAGTCGGTTGGTGTGCGCCGGTGAACCTCTCGACGACGGATACAACGACGATCGCGAGTGCCAGGATTCCAACGGTCCGGGCGAGTGACTTCAGGGTCTTCGGAAGTGCCTTCTTCATGCGAGGCAGATTACTGCGGACGGCACGCAATTTGTGGGCTAGGTTTCGATCCGAATCGGACTGTTCTGCCCAGTGGCCGCTCGTCCACGCAGTGTGACTATCCGTGAATCAAATCTTGTGGTGCCCCCGGCAGGATTCGAACCTGCGACCAAGAGATTAGAAGGCTCTTGCTCTATCCCCTGAGCTACGGAGGCGCGTGGAACATCATACTCGAGGGTTCGGGATGTGACGCGCGCCGCCCAACTCCGACGCGTTGTCGTAGTCGGTTCGCGAAGGTCCTACCCTTGAGGTATGGCTACACCCGACCTCGCGCCGACAGATTCCCCACCGGAGTCCACACAGCACAGCGGTGCACCCGCTTCTTCGACCGCGATATTCGTGGTCAGTGGACTCATCGCAGGGCTCACCGCAGCCATCGTGGTGGGATTCTCCGCGTCGCAGGCACTGACTCTTCTAGGTATCCCGGATCCAGGCCCGATCACCACGTACGGCCTGCCCGCGATGCGGGCACTGGGGGAGATCGCCGCGGTTATTGCGATCGGGTCACTGCTGCTGGCCGCGTTCTTCGTGCCGCCGCAGAAGTCGGGCGTCCTCGACGTCGACGGCTATCGGGCAGTCCGAACTGCATCGCACGCCGCGATCGTGTGGGCGATCTGTTCGTTCATGATGGTGCCTCTGACGCTCTCTGACACGTCGGGTCAGCCGTTTGCCGAAGCGATCAAACCGGCGAACCTGTGGTCGGGACTCGATCAGGTCGAGATCGCCGGCGCTTGGCGTTGGACGGCGATCATCGCGGTTGTTCTGGCGATCCTGGCCCGACTGACACTGCGCTGGTGGTGGACTCCGCTCCTGCTGCTGGTCGGTCTCCTCGGACTGATGCCGCTTGCTCTCACCGGTCACTCGTCTTCGGGCGGCTCGCATGACATCGCTACCAATAGTCTGATCCTGCACCTCGTGGCGGCTTCGCTCTGGGCCGGCGGGTTGTTCGCGCTACTGGCACACGCGCGCCGCGGCGGCGATTACACCGACGTAGCAGCCCGACGCTTTTCGACGGTCGCATCCATCTGCTTCGTCGTCATGGGATTCAGCGGCGTCATCAACGCGATTGTCCGTCTGCCTCTCGACGACGTATTCACCACGACATATGGACGATTGATCGTCGCGAAAACAGTTGCACTGATCATCCTCGGGTTCTTCGGTTGGGCTCAGCGGAGTCGGGCGCTACCGGCGCTGGCGGAGAATCCGAAGAGTCGCTCTGCCCTGATTCGATTTGCCGGCGCTGAAGGCATCGTGATGGCGGCAACCATCGGCCTCGCGATCGGCCTCGGTCGTACCCCGCCGCCCCCGCCGCTGTCGATTCCCTCGATCCCCGAGGTCGAACTCGGTTACAACCTTCCGGACCCGCCGTCGTTCATGGCCTTCGTGACGGACTGGCGATTCGACCTCATGTTCGGCACCGCCGCCGTTGCTGCGGCGATTCTGTACGGCATCGGCCTTCGCAAGCTGGCCAAGCGTGGGGATTCCTGGCCTGTCGGCCGAACCATCGCCTGGATGAGCGGTTGTGCGGTGCTCCTGATCGCCACGTCGTCGGGCGTCGGCAAATACGCACCGGCAGTCTTCAGCGTTCACATGGGTGCGCACATGGCGCTGTCGATGTTGGGACCAGTCCTGCTGGTTCTGGGTGCGCCGATCACTTTGGCTCTGCGGGCCCTGGATCCGGCAGGCAAGGACGGCGTGCCCGGCATTCGCGAGTGGATTCTGACCGCGCTGCACAGCCCGTTCTCGCGATTCATCACCCACCCGATCGTGGCGGCAGTTCTCTTTGTCGGCGGCTTCTACGCGCTCTACCTCGGCGGAATCTACGGCGCTACCGTCGACTCGCACAGTGCTCACCTGCTGATGAATCTGCACTTCATCCTCAGTGGCTATCTCTTCTATTGGGTGGCGATCGGAATCGACCCGTCACCGCGCCAATTGCAGCCGGTGACCAAGCTGGCAATGGTCTTCGGCTCACTTCCGTTCCACGCCTTCTTCGGCGTGGCATTGATGAGCACTACCGCCGTCATGGGCGGCGCGTACTTCCGTTCGCTCGGCCTCGGCTGGAACAACGATCTGATCGGCGATCAGCAGCTGGGCGGCAGCATCGCGTGGGCGACCGGCGAGATCCCACTCATGGTGGTCATGCTCGCGCTGCTGGTTCAGTGGTCGCGCAGTGACGGAAGGACCGCGCGCCGAACGGACCGTGCGGCCGAGCGTGACCACGACGCCGACCTCGCTGCTCACAACGCCATGTTCGCCGAATTGGCCAGGCGGGACCGCGAGGGGTGGAAACCGCGTGAGGCTGCTGACGCGGAGACTGCAAGCGAGGACTCTGCGGACGAGACACCCAGCGAGAAGAAATCCGACGAATCCTCCACTAGCACTTAGCTCCGACACTGCCCGGGCCGTTTGGCTCGGGCAGTGCTGTTTCTCCACAGCTGTTCCACCGATGCACAGGTGGAAATCGAAGATCCCGAGCCACGCGTTTGTCGTTCCACAATCGAAACTGCCGACGCAATGATCGGCCCCGCGGCAGTTGGCGGGTTCTGGAGTTCGAAGGGGGATCGGACATGTACGAAACGCATGCAACGGTTGTCGGAACCGTCATCACCAATCCGGTGAAGCGGCAGACCACCAATGGCGAAGAGGTGCTGAGCTTTCGGATGGCGAGCAACACGCGTCGCAAAGACGCGGTGACCGGAGAGTGGACGGACGGAGCGACCCTCTATCTCACGGTCAGCTGCTGGCGGCGGTTGGTCACCGGCGTCGGCGCATCCATCATGAAGGGTGATCCGGTCATGGTGGCGGGGGAGTTGCGCACCAACGAGTACACGACCAAAGAGGGTGTGCCTCGTTCCGATCTCGAGCTACGGGCGACTGCGGTAGGCGCGGACCTTGCTCGTTGCATCTCGAAGATCGAGCGTCAGAGCAAGCCGACGTCGGCGGAGAATGTCGAGGACGCAGTCGACACCGTCGCTGCGTGAGGACTCAGACCGAAGGTTTCGGGCAGTCGCGGGGCCGCGAGTCGTGCCCCGCGTCCACTCGCTCGAGAAGTTCGGTGAGAGTTGCTCGCTCCGATTCGTCGAGGTCGTCGAACACATCCGAAGATTCGCGTCGTTGAGCTTTTGCGACGTCGGCAGCGAGGGTAGCGCCGGCGTCGGTGAGCTCGAGTAACACGGCTCGCCGATCGTTCGGATCGGGAGTGCGGCGCACCCATCCGGCCTCTTCGAGGGAATCCACGACGTCGGTCGCCGACCGCGGAACGATGCGCAATCGCTCGGCAAGAAACCCGAGTCGAACCGGCTCGCCCACTCGGGTCAGTACTCGCAGCGCTCGGCTTTGCGACGGCGAGAGACCGAATGGTTCCAGCGCTGCCACCTGACGTCGGCGGATGAGCCGTGCCACGGACATCACGACGTCGGTGAGTTCGCGCTCTCGGGAATGCATGGCGTCAGTCTAGCGTTGTTGGTGTCAGCCTCATAGTGAGGTAACCTCATCAATATGAAACTAGGGTGAGAAAGCCTCCAGGAGGTAGAACGTGAAACCAGATCACATGCGAAACATCGAACGATCCGCTGTCGAGATCACTCCGGCGGAATCCGTACCGGCAAAGCGCGTACTCGGACTGTTCGCGCCGTATCGAACTCAGATCGCCATCGTCACCGCGGTCATCACACTCAGCGCGATCGTGGCGCTGGGCAGCCCGCTGCTCCTACGCGAAATGCTCGACAAGGCGATCCCGGACAAGAACCTCGGACTCGTGAGCGTTCTGGCCATCGGCATGATCGCCATTGCCGTGATCACGAGCTGTCTCGGCGTGGCCCAGACATGGATGTCCAACAGCATCGGCCAGAAACTGATGCACCAACTGCGCGTGCGGGTCTACTCGCATCTGCAGAATCAGTCGCTCGGATTCTTCGCTCGAACCCGAACCGGAGAAGTTCAGTCGCGTATTGCCAACGACATCGGCGGTATGCAGTCGGTGGTCACCAACACGGCAACGTCCATCGCGCAGAATGCAACGACCGTGGCAGCCACCATTGTTGCTCTGTTCCTTCTGGATTGGCGGCTTGCCATCTTCTCGCTGGCGATCTTGCCGGTGTTCATCCGTATCGCACGCAAGATCGGTGACGAGCGCCGCAAGATCTCTGGTAAGCGGCAGAAGCTACTCAGTGATCTGTCGGTCCAGGTGGAGGAATCTCTCTCCGTCAGCGGCATTCTCCTCGGCAAGACGACCGGCGCGAAGTCGGCTCTGACGGATCGATTCACCGAGCGTTCAGCGGAAGTCGCAGACGTCGAACTCCGAGCCATGATGGCCGGCAAGTGGCGCATGGCGACCATGTCGATCACCTTCGCAGCCATGCCTGCACTGGTCTACTGGTTTGCCGGTTTCACTCTCGATCACGGCAACACCATCACCGTCGGCACCCTCGTCGCATTCACCACGCTGCAAACACAATTGTTCCGCCCCACCATGATGCTGCTCAACACGGGCGTCGAGGTGCAGAGCTCGATGGCACTGTTCAGTCGCGTGTTCGAGTACCTGGATCTGCCGATCGACATCGCGGATCCGGAAGAGTCGAAGAGCTTCGACCGCACCAAGATGTCCGGCGAACTTCGGTTCGACCACGTCGACTTCTCGTATCCAGGAACCGACAGCAAGACCCTCGACAACATCGACCTCACGGTCCCGGCCGGCGGAACCTTGGCGCTTGTCGGCTCCACGGGTTCGGGCAAGACCACTCTCGGATACTTGGCCGCACGTCTGTACGACCCGACTGCGGGATCGGTGAGAATCGACGACGTCGATCTGCGGGACCTCGATCTGGCGACGGTCTCCGACCTGGTAGGTGTGGTGTCGCAGGAGACGTATCTCTTCCACACGACGATTCGTGAGAACCTTCGGTTCGCGAAACCCGACGCCACGGACGCCGAGATCGAGCAGGCAGCGCGCATCGCGCAGATCCACGAGTTCATTTCCGGTCTCGACGACGGGTACGACACCATGGTCGGCGAGCGCGGCTACCGATTCTCCGGCGGTGAGAAACAGCGCATAGCGATCGCGCGCACAGTCCTGCGGAATCCGCCGATCCTCGTCCTCGACGAGGCGACGAGCGCCTTGGACAATCGCACTGAACGTGCGTTGCAGGACGCGCTCGACGAGCTGATGGTCGGACGCACCACTCTTGTTGTGGCGCACCGACTCTCCACGGTTCGAGATGCGGATCTCATCGCGGTCCTCGACCAGGGCGTGGTTGTGGAAAAGGGCACCCACGACGAACTGGTGAAGCAAGGCGGGCGGTACGCGCAGCTGCTTGCGGCTTCGGGTAGCGACGCGGTCGAACTGCCTGCGGAATTGCAGACTGTGTGACAGTGCATCCATCGCGTTGGCGAGTCACCGAGCAGAGGTGGCATGGATGGTTCGTCCAGGCCACCTCCGCGTTGTTGTACGTCGTGCCGACGGGAACGGGAACGACTCCGATCTATCGCGGGTCCTGTCGGCGGTCAGCTGCGTGGCGCGCCGCGATGTATCCGAAAACCATCGCCGGCCCGATGGTCGCGCCTGCCCCGGCGTAGTCGTTGCCCATGACCGCGGACGAGGTGTTGCCCGTCGCGTAGAGACCTGCAATCGGTTCACCGGAACTGTGCATGACCTGTGCATGTTTGTTGTAGACGAGCCCGCCTTTCGTTCCCAGATCGCCGGTTCGTAGTCGAATCGCGTAGTACGGACCTTCGTCGATCATGTCCATCGAGGGGACTGGCAATGTCGGGTCCCCGTAGTAGTTGTCGTACGCACTCTTTCCACGCTCGAAGTCTTCGTCTACACCGTTGTGCGCAAACCTGTTGTATCGATGCACAGTGAGAGCTAATTGTTTCTTCGGAAGTCCGAGGCGGCCGGCCAACTCGTCGAGCGTGTCGCCGGTGTAGAGGAGTTCGTTGTCGAACCAGGATTTCGGGAACTTCTGCCCCGGCATGATCGCTCCGATCTGATAGCGACTTTTGGCCTTCGCGTCGAAGATGAACCACGCTGGGTCGTGACCCCCGGCAATCTGGTTGTGGACGAATGTCACGTAGGGAGCGGATTCATTGGTGAACCGAACTCCGTTCTGGTTCACGATGATCGATCGGGGAACCGACCGTTCGGAGACCAATCCGTGCATGATCCCGTCAGGTCTCTTGAACGAGGGCATCCACCACGCGTCATCCATCAGGTCAACTGCGGCACCGATTTGTTGTCCCGCGCGGATGCCGTCTCCAGTGTTGTCGACCGAACCGAGGCTGTAGTTGGCGCTGGCGTTTTCCGGGAGATACTGCCGACGCATCTCGTCGCTCTGTTCGAAACCGCCGCAGGCGAGCAGTACGCCTTTGGAAGCTCGGATTCTGACAGTGCGGCCGTTGCGCTCGGCCACCACACCCACCACGCAATCATCGTCGTCGGTGATCAGCGATTCCATCGCAGTGTTCAGCCAAAGCGGAACGCCGGCTTGTTTGATCGCCAGGCGCAGACGGCCGACCAGGGCCTGCCCGAGTGTCTCCATGTGCCTTCTGGTCAGAACACTCTTCGCTGCACGCCACCCGGTTGCCAGCGCGGCACGTCGCCCTGCCCAGGTACGCATGACCATGTTCAGTTTCACGAACTCTTTGGATGTGATGTACAGACCGGCGGGAGTCGGAAGTGCGCCGGGGCGCAGACCGGACTCGTCGGTGCCGAGCATTTTCAGGTCGAAAGGAAGCGGTTCGATGGTACGTCCACGTGGGCGACCGCCCGGCTTCTCCGGGTGATAGTCCGAATAGCCCGTACACCATTGGAATCGCATGAGCGGGCTGGTCTTCTCGAGGAACTCGAACACGCGTGGACCTTCGTCGACGAACGCGTCGATGTTGTCCTCGGGAACTCCATCACCAACGACAGCTCGCATGTACGCCCGGACGTCGTCACGGCTGTCCGAGAGCCCTTCACGGATGAGAGTTGGATTGTTGGGCACCCAGATGTTGCCGCCCGACAGCGCGGTGGTGCCGCCATAAACGTCTGCTTTTTCGATGACGAGGGTGTTCAGACCATTGGCGGCGGCTGCCAACGCCGCGGTCAACCCACCGGCACCGCTGCCGACAACGAGGAAGTCCACTTCGTGATCGAAGGACACTTCCCTTGATTTTGACGCGCGAGGCATTTGCCTCTCCTATTCAATTGGTTGAGGTTTTCTCTTCACGGGCCGCAGCCCGAAGGGGTTGACCGAGGTCAACCATGCGCTCGAGTGGACGAAGGCTGATGATTCAGCAATACAACGGCTTTCGCGGGCCTCGAACACCGATCGCCGTCAGCGGTGCTTGCGCAACTCGTGGCGTGCGACGCTCCTGATATGCACTTCGTCTGGTCCGTCGGCGATACCGAGGATCCGGGCACTCGCCCACATTCTCGCGATCGGGAAGTCGTCGGTGACACCGCCACCCCCGTGGCACTGGATCGATCGATTCAGGACGTTGCGCGCCACACGAGGACCGATGACTTTGACTGCCGCGATCTCGATCTGAGCGCCCTTGGCTCCGACCTGGTCGATGAGCCATGCTGTCTTCAGCACCAGAAGGCGGGCCTGCTCGATTTCCATTCGCGATTCGGCGATCCAGGTCCGGACAACTCCCTGATCCGAGATCGGCCCGCCAAAAGCGTTACGAGACTGGGCACGTCGAACCATCAAGTCCAATCCGCGCTCCGCCATGCCGATACAGCGCATGGCGTGGTGAATTCTGCCCGGACCCAGGCGCGCCTGTGCGATGGCGAACCCGTCTCCTTCGGACGCAAGCATATTTGTTGCCGGTACTCGAACGTTATCGAACCGAATTTCACAGTGGCCGTGTTGGTCGTGGTATCCGAATATCGGTAAACTGCGTACGATTTCGACTCCAGCGGTGGCGACGGGCACCAAGATCATCGATTGCTGCTTGTGGGGCTCTGCCTCGGCATTCGTCTTCCCCATGACTACCAGAATTTCGCACCGTGGGTCTGCTGCACCGGTCGTCCACCATTTTCGACCGTTCACGATGTATTCGTCGCCGTCCCGAACAATCGACGTCATGATGTTTCGGGCATCGGAGGACGCAACATCGGGTTCAGTCATGGAGAAGCCCGAACGCATTGTGCCGTCGAGCAGTGGTTGAAGCCATCGCTCCTTCTGCTCGCGGGTTCCCACCAGGTGCAGGATCTCCATGTTTCCGGTATCGGGCGCCGCGCAGTTGAGGGCTTCGGGGGCAATGTAGGGCGAGCGTCCCGTCACCTCGGCGATGTGGGCGTAGTCGAGGTGAGACAGTCCTGAGAGCGCCGGCATGAACAGATTCCACATGCCCTGGCGTCTCGCTTCCAACTTCAGCGACTCGACTACGGGTGGCAAGACGTGACTGCGAGGTCCTGCGGCCTCGAGTTGTTCGGAGTAAACCGACTCAGCTGGGTAGACATGTTCGTCCATGAATGCTTCTAGACGCGCGATGATTTCGCGCGCAGCGGGGCTCGGAGCTAAGTCCATTGACGGCACCTTTTGTCGTGAATTGTCATTCGGGGTTGGTTGAGAGGATGACTTTGCCCAGCGCTCGTCGACTCATGACTTCCTCGAGTGCGGTAGGAGCATTGATCAGCTGGTGGATGCTGTTCACATGAGGAGACAGAGCGCCACCGTCGTACATGTCGAAGAGCGCTCGCATGTTGTCCGCGTTGCACTCCGGATTACGCTTCGCCCATGCGCCCCAGAGAACTCCATGTAGCGCCCCGCCAACGACGAGGAGGCGATTCATGCCGATCTTCGGAATCTGCCCCGAAGCGTAGCCAACCGTCAAATATCTTCCTGCGGTGGATAATGCGCGCACCGCTGTAGCGGCGTGATCTCCACCGACCGGGTCGTACACAACGTCTACACCGGACGGTGCGACCTGTGCGACTCGTTCGCGAAGGTTGCCCGTTGTGTAGTTGATCAACTCGTCTGCTCCATGTTGCTTACAGACCTCGAGTTTCGCTTCGGAGGACGCCGCCGCCACCACGCGTGCACCCAATGCTTTGCCGATCTCGATTGCGGTGAGCCCGACGCCCCCGGAGGCACCCAGGACGAGCAATGTCTCTCCTGGTTGGATCGCAGCTCGGTCGACGAGTGCGTGGTACGACGTTCCGTAGGTAACCACGAATCCGGCAGCGTCGGAGAAACTCATGGAATCAGGGATGACAAAGACCTTGTCACTGGTGACCGCCACGAGCTCCGCGTATCCGCCCATGCCGCAGAAGGCCATGACTCGCATCCCCGGGGTGACCCCTTGGACGTCCGAGCCGACACTGTGCACTACACCCGCGACTTCCGACCCGGGAATGAAGGGGAGTGGGGGTTTAGTTTGATACGTTCCGGCGACGATCAACCCGTCGGGAAAATTGACACCCGCCGCCTTGACCGAGACGAGAACTTGGTTCGGTGTCGGCGTGGGATCGTCAATTTCTGTGAACTGCAGTTGATTCGGCAACCCCAGCTGGGTACATACGTGCGCCTTCACGGCCGCTCCGAAGGTACTAGGGGCGTCCGCACGAAGGTTGCCCACGCCTTGACCGCCAATCCGCCGGTCTGCCGCGTGCAGGCGAGTTCGACGTCGATCTTGTCACCTTCGTCGTCCGCATAGGTTCGTTCGACAAGCGCTGAGCATGTCAGAGTGTCTTCGGGCCAAACCTGTTCGAGGAACCGAACTCGTATCGCTCGGATGTTCTCTGCACCCAGCCAATCGGTGGCGAAGGTGGCCAGGAGCCCAGCTTGGAACATCCCGACCGAAAACGGACTCGGGTACCCCGCCGCCTCGGCGAAAACCTGGTCGTGATGAATCGGATTCATGTCTCCCGACGCACCTTGGTACCTGACGAAATCGGTGCGGGATACCGGACCGACAACCCACGGGGTCGGGACTGACACTGTGTTGATCAAGATTCCTCCACAGTCGGTCGAGCAGTTTCCACTCCGGTCATAGTTGCCCGAGCAATGAGATTTCCCTGTTCGTCTTCGAAATCCGTTGTCATCACGGCAAAAGTCATCTCGCCGCCCTTCCGTCCCTGCTTCGTGTAGATGTCGACGATCCGCGAAGTGCAGTTCAGACGAGTACCTGCGCGGGGAGGTGGACCGAAGAACTCGTACTTCTGTTCGGCGTGGAGTCCGCGTTTGCCGTCGAGCTCTACCTTCCGCCACGGATCCGAGCCCTCTGTCTGCCAGAGGAGGGTCGTGGTGAGAAACGTCGGGGGCACTACCGGGAACTCGTCTTCGACATAGTTCCGATTGCTCGAATACGTGGCAACGGCGAACTCACGAATCTTGCCGCGCTCGATGTCCATACGGAACGGGGTGCCCGTGATACCTAGTGACTCTTTGTCGACCACAGCTTCTCCTTCAGACCCCATGGGTGGCTATGCATGTTGGCTACTTACCGAAACGACTTCGCCCGTCATGTACGACGAGTAGTCGCTTGCAAGAAAGACCATGACGTTTGCGACCTCCCACGGCTGTGCCGCACGACCGAAAGCCTCACTCTTGCTGAGCTGTTCGAGCAGTTCGTCGCTGGTCACCTTGGCAAGGTGAGGATGCATCGCGATGCTCGGTGCAACCGCGTTGACCCGGATTCCGTGCGGTGCCACGTCGAGGGCAGAGCATCGTGTGAGCGCCATGACGCCGGCTTTCGCTGCGGCGTAGTGCGACTGCCCTTCCTGCGCACGCCAGCCGATGACCGACGCGTTGTTGACGATCACCCCCGACCCTCGTGGAATCATGACTCTCAACACTGATCGTGTGGTGCGGAAAGTGCTCGTCAGGGTCACATCGAGTACCGAACACCACTGCTCGTCGGTCATACTTTGAATGCTCGCCGTCCCGCCGAGGCCTGCGTTGTTGATGAGGACGTCGATGGATCCATACTCGGCAACCACCCGATCGACCATTGCGTCGATCTGCTGATTGTCCGTGACATCGCAAGGAACAGTGAGTGGGCGGGTGCCGAACTCGGACTCGATGCGGTCGGCGGCCGCGATCAATCTGCGCTCATGCCGGTCACTGATCGCCAGTCGGGCACCTTCGGCAGCAAAGCGTTGTGCCGCTGCGAATCCGATTCCAGTTCCCGCTGCTGCTGTCACCAGAACGGATTTGCCTTCAGCAAGGCCGTGTCCCGGACCAGGGATCGGCGCAGTCGTCTCAGACAATTTCACTCATCGCCTCTGTCAACTCTTCCACCGTCCATCGGGAGTCTCTGGCGATGGTCTTTCCGTACTGCCACCCGAGAAACTGGCGGACTTCGCCGCCTTTGGCGTAAAACACCTGACCAGTGGCGGGGCACTTCTCGGTGAGCAGATAGGCCACAACTGGCGAGACGTTGCCTGGATGATAGGTGTCGAATGTACTCGGATCGTCAGGTGCTGCAACAAGTTCCTTGATACCGGGAACATTCTCGGTCATCCGTGTCCTGGCCACAGGCGTAATTGCGTTGACTCGCACACCGTATCGGGCGACCTCCTGTGCGAGGATCGTTGTCAACGCTGCGATCCCGGCCTTCGCGGCGCCGTAGTTGCTCTGACCGACGGCACCGAGCAGCCCGGAGGTGCTCGATACGTTCACGATCGACGCCGCGACGGTTTCGCCCGACTTCGAACGCTCGCGCCAGTAGTTGCCGAATACAGTGCAGGGCGCGAATGTAGCGCGTAGTTGTCCCGAGATCACGTCGTCCCAATCGGCCTCGGGCATGTTCAGAAACATTCGATCACGCAGGATGCCGGCATTGTTGACCAGGCCGTCGACCGAGCCGAATGCCTCGAGGGCCAGGTCCAGGAGTTCGCTCGCGCCGTCGATCGTCGTGACGTCCGCGACACTGGCAACTGCGATTCCTCCGGCCGCGACGATTTCGTCGACGACCGATGCCGCAATACTGATGTCGTTTCCGTGCCCGTCCGGTCCGGCGCCGGTGTCGTCGACAACCACTCTTGCGCCTTCGGCCGCAAGTAGCAGGGCGTGCTCCCGGCCCAAACCACGACCGGCGCCGGTTACTATGATTACTCGATCTTTCAGCTGATTCATTTCAGTTCGTTGTTCCTTTCACGTTTTCAGTTGACAAGACTCGACTGTCCAATTCGGGTGCGGGTGTGAGTCGAGCAAGGACGGCCTCCGCGTCCTGCATGATGCGTTCGACGAGTTCTGCGCTACTGGGGATGTCGTCGATCAGTCCGACGACCTGCCCGGTCGCCATGACTCCGATATCCGTGCGGCCGTCGAGGAGTGCGGATCGGTACAGCATCGGTGCGTTGGCGGCCATCACAACTTGCCGCCAGCCGAGTTCGTGGCTCTTCCGCATTTCCAGGCCTTCACGTATCAACTTCGACCAGGGTGTTCCCGAGAGACGTTGGAAAGCAACAGCATTGCGGGCAGCACGTAACATGCGCGTCGGTCCGTGGCTTGATTCGAGTTGATCGATCGTTCCTGCGCGCAGCACACGCTGAGGAACCCCGTCGATCTCGAGTGTGACCACGGTGTCGTTGACCGACTTCGAGAGATAGACATCTTTGACTGCCTGAGACACCGGTGAATCGCTGGTGAGCATGAAGCGAGTCCCCATCGCGATTCCGTCTGCACCGTAGGCGAGTGCTGAGACGAGACCTCGGCCGTCGAAATATCCGCCTGCCGCGATAACGGGGATGTCGACGGCGTCGACTACCTGTGGCAGAAGCAAACTCGTGGGGACTGCGCCTGTGTGTCCGCCGCCCTCGCCGCCTTGAACGACAACTGCGTCAACTCCCCACGCTGCAACTTTCTCGGCATGTCTGCGAGCTCCGATCGACGGCACGACAACAAGGCCTGCATCTTTGAGTCGGCCGATCAGCGCCTGGTTCGGTGCGAGCGCAAAGGAGGCGATCTTGACCCCCGATCGAATGAGAAGTTTGATTCTGCGATCGATGTCGTCCTGGTTGGCTCGCAAGTTCACGCCGAATGGTTGGTCGGTGCGGTCTTTGACGTAATCGATGGCGCTGACGAGTTCGTCGTAGGTCAGCATCGCCCCGGCGATGATTCCCAAACCGCCGGCTTTGGTTGTGGCCGCCGTAAGTCGGGCGTCCGAGACGTACCCCATGCCGGTCTGCACAATCGGATACTTCACACCGAAGAGTTCGCAGATACGGGTGTGCAGTGGCCCGGTACCTGAGTTCAGCACGGTCATGCCGGTACTTCCATGTCACGTAGGTTCCGTGGATCGATGACGTTGCGAATCAGGTCGAGTTCCTCGCTTGTGGGGGTTCGAGTAGTGGGTACGGCTTTGGGCAGGTGGAGTTCGAACCCGGTTGCGGCTACTACTTCCTCGACGGTTACGCCGGGGTGAGTCGACACCAGACGCAACTGTCCGCTATCCGGCTCGAAGTCCAGAACTGCGAGATTTGTGACAACTCGTCGTAACTCGTGGTATCGGCTGGCCGACGGTCCGGCCTTGCGTGCATTGTCGTTTCCGACACCGGAAACCATGTCGACCTGTGAAGTGAGAACGCGTGCACTGTGTTTCGGCACCCAGTAACTTGTCGGGTGATGCACGGTATTGCTCGGCGCTCCGCGGACTCCCAAGAGTTGCACTGTCGGCCGCGAATGATCACCTATCGCGGAGATGTTGCAGTTCCCATAGGAATCGAGCTGCGTGGGAATCATCATGATGTGCCGTTTGCCATTCCAGACGAGATTGAAGATCTGGTTGAAGGGCAACCACGATTCGACCTCGCCTGCCGGAGTTCGGTCGACGGCCCACGTGCCGCGCACGGCTGACGCTTCTCCGTCGGACAACACGAGATCGGGTTCGAAAGTGTGACGCGCCAATCGCACACCGATTGCAGGTATCACGCCGAATGCGCTCGCGATCACTTCACCGTTGCCTCGGTACGCCTCGGCGCACGCGATCGCGCAGACCTCTGCCCGAGTGGCGTCACTCATGCCGGCACTCCTTCGAATTCCGCAGCGACGAGTCTCTGGTAGTCGGCCTCGGAGCCGGACAGATATCGGTCGACGAAGCGTTGCCAAGCTTCTGGATCTTTTGCTGCAGTGGCATATTCGAGTTGGAAAGCCTCGTCACGATCGTAGTCGGGTACGCAGGATGTGAAATGCGCACCACCTGGAGCGTGAACGACTCCCGATACAAGCAACCGGGGAATTCGAATCGTCGACGGATGTGCATCCGCGGTCAACTCCGCAGTGGGAACCACTTGTTCGCAAGAGACATAGACCGATTCGGCAGCTAGGCAGAACAGGTCGTCGAAGTACAGGTCCGGCCCGAGGTATTGGGCGTTGCCATGCATGTCCGCGCGGTTCATATGTACCAGCGCGGCATCGAGGGGGAGCGCCGGCATCGCAACCAATGATTCGCCCGCATAAGGATCGACGATCGTCTGCAGTTCCGGATTCACCCGGAGGACGTCGGAACCGAGTCCCGCGCGAGTCGGCAGGTAGGGCATACGGATCCCGGCCGCGTACAGGCCCCATTGGAGCATGCCCTCGTCGTATTCGCTGACCTCGATACGACCAGCCTGTCGGGCTGCTCTGAAGTGAGGGTCCAGGGGTATCGAGTCCAGCGAGACGAAACCGAACACAACCTTTCGAACCTTTTCGGCTGCGCACAACAACCCCACATCAGCTCCGCCGTACGACACAACGGTCAGATCGGTCAGTTCTGACTTGAGGATCTCTCGGATGAGTGACATCGGCTTCCGGCGCGAACCCCACCCGCCGATTCCGATTGTCATTCCCGATCTCAGTCGACTTACGACATCTGCTTCCGACATTGTCTTGTCCGACACGCGTCCGTCCTCTCCTGGTATTTCACGAGCGCTCAAAGTCTCGTATCAAACGTTTGCTACGCGGTACGGAGCGACTGTAGCAAACGTTTGATTCGCGGTATAGAGTCAAAATTGCAACCTCGTCAGAGGTGACACGTGAAGACTCGTCAGGAGGACTTGAATGGAATGGTCGGATCGTCACGACTTGATACTCGAACAGGCTGCAGAACTGTTCGCCACCAAGGGGATCGCGGGCACCAAAGTTCGCGATATCGCTGATGCGGTGGGAATTCTGTCCGGAAGCCTTTATCACTACTTCCCGTCGAAGGATGCAATCGCGAATACAATTGTCACACAATATCTTCAGGCGCTCACGAGCGCATACGGGTCGATCCTGGAATCTGCCGGTGACCCACGTACTCGCCTCGGTTCGCTGGTTCGAGCTTCGTTTCAGGTCAGTCAGGCGCACCCACACGCCTCCGAGATCTATCAGAACAACAGCACCTATCTCCGGAAACTTGACTCCTATCACGACATCCGTGAGGCCGCCCGTAGCACCAAGGACGCCTGGATCGCTGTTATCGAATCCGGAATGAGCGCAGGCGAGTTTCGATCGGACCTGCCGGCGGAGATTCTCTACGGACTGATTCGCGACGCTGTGTGGTTGTCGCTCCGATGGTTCAGCCCCACAGAGGAGTTCGGTCTTTCAGAGCTCGCCGATGCCGTCGTTTCGGTGTTTCTCGACGGCATCGATGCGCCGCTGAAATCAGCATCTGTCGGAAGTGGTCCCGCGCGTGAGGGTGTGAGGTCGTGAACCTGGCACCGCAGGGCGACAACGGTTTGTGTGAGCCCCTGGTGGCGGCGTGGTTCCGTGAGTATCTGCCCGATGCCACGCAAGGATTGCTCGAATTCGAACGGATCGCCGGTGGACGCTCGAACCTGACTTACTCGGTGAGCGACGAGGCAGGTTCTCGATGGGTGCTACGTCGACCCCCGCTCGGAATCAGGCATGCATCCGCCCATGATGTAATTCGCGAAGCTGACATTCTCGAGCGACTGCAGAACGTGCCGGTTCCGTCACCGATCGTTGTAGGCAAGTGCATTGACGAATCTGTGACTGGTGCTCCGTTCTTTGTCATGGACTTCATCGACGGCGCAGTCCTGCGTGATCCGGAGGTAGTACGCGCGAAAATCCCGTACGAAACGCGAGCCGGATTGGCCGCGGAACTGGTTCGCAATCTTGCCGCCCTGCACTCGGTCGACCCTCGTGAGATCGGATGGAATGCTCTGGCCGATCGGACGGACTACATCGATCGTCAGTTGAATCGGTGGTTGCGGAACTGGAAGGGTGATCGTGTGCGAGATAGCCTCGACCTCGAACGCACACATGCCAAGTTGTCTCGAAATATTCCCCCTCAGTGCAGTAGCAGCGTCGTGCACGGTGACTTTCGCCTTGACAACTGCATTGTCGGCGCCGACGGCGTGATCGCCGGAATACTGGATTGGGAACTGGCCACGGTGGGTGACCCCTTGGCAGACCTGGGCCAACTGTTGGTCTATTGGGCCGAACCCGATGACGATGTTTGTGCATTGGAGAATGCTCCGACTCGAATCGAAGGTTTCCCGTCGCGCGATGAGCTGTTGGACGTCTATATCTCTGCGGCCCAACAAGATGCGGACTTCAATATCGACTTCTACATTGCGTTCAACTGGTGGAAGATCGCATGCATTGTCGAGGGTGTGTACAGCCGCACGCTACGTGGCGCGATGGGCGAAATCGAGCGGTCGGCGGAATCGTTCGGCGCCCAGGCGGACAGGCTTGCGGCACAAGCGTGGCGAATGGCCCAACGGATTTGACGGAAATCTTCCGTGCGACTTTCTGGTCTAGTGGAATATGCCTCCGGGGCAACGTATTTCGCCCTTCTCTGTTCATGTTGCGGCGTTAACGTCCACCGTGATCCTTCTGTGAATGCTCCTGAGGTTTTTCTCTTCACACCCGATGTCAACATGGCACAATTTGTCACACTGAGATCGTTCGAACATCCGACGGTGACGGACGGCCTGGTGTCGCGGTGCTGTTGCAGCGGGCCGTAACCAGTAAGCCCGGTAGCGCTTTTCGGCTCCACGTGCCCCACATGCACCATAAATTGTGGGAATGACTTCAAGGAATTCGCATGCAAGCTTCCGCTCGTGCAGACGCTACGACCCCGGCGGGGTTCCTGGATCGACTGGCGTCGGTCATGGATGCTTTCGAAGTGTCCGGACAGCTCACTCTCAGTCAAGTTTCGCGAATTACCGGCTTGCCTCGTTCGTCGGTGCATCGCATGCTCGAGCAGCTCGTCGCCAAGAAGTGGCTCCGGCGGGATGGCACTGATTACTGCCTTGGAATCAGATTGATGGAGCTGGGAAGCCTTGCAATACAACAGGATCGATTGTATTCGGTCGCTTTGCCCTTCCTCCGCGAGTTGCATCGAGTGACCGGACTGGTAGTGCAGTTCGGAGTGCTGGACGCGCCGGATGTCGTTTACCTCGACAAGATCGGCGGAATGCTGTCCGGTGTAGTTCCTACTCGTGTCGGCGAACGTTCTTCGGCCGACAGGTCGGCTCTTGGACGTGCGCTCCTTGCGTTCGGAGGCTCCCCTGTGGGCGCTGAAGCGCCGATGACTCTAAGGCAGGAACTCAGTCGAATACGTGATACCGGCGTAGCGTACGGCGCGGGGCTGTTGAGTCCCGGCCTCAATTGCGTTGCTGCACCGGTTGGGCCGCAAGGAAACGCGATTGCTGCCGTTGCTGTTTCCGGTCCGTCCGCGATGCTCAAACTCGACTACCGAAGTGCGGTACCTGTCCGCCTTGTCGCGTCATCGATTTGGGGGGCGGCCGGCCAAACTGCGACACATTTCGATGTTCAACGCACCATGCGTGAACTGCGAGCGTTGCCGTCGGCGGGACCCAGGCGTATGCGTTCGTGAACGTCGATGATCCGTAGACTTGGTCCTGCGCTGCCGCCTCGAATCGCGTCAAATGGCGATGGGGGTGAGACGAGGCTGGCCTGGCGTCTCGATGTCCAGCCGGTGGCGGAACTGATCGAAGGCGAAGTGGACGGTTCATGGCTTCCGCAGCCGATGCCAGGGTTCTTCCTGTTCGACTCCGAAGCACGGTGGCGCACCGTGCGATACTGGCATGAGCATGGTTCAGTGTCTAACTCCCCGTCGCTCACCCAACGGCGGAAGGAGCAGGCAAAGTTGGAGATATCACGTTGTGCTGCAGAGCTTTTTGTCCTTCGCGGCGAGAATCCGGTGACCGCCGAGGGCATTGCACGCGCAGCTGGAATCGGACTTCGCACGTTCTATCGATACTTCGGACGAAGGAAGATGCGGTGAGGCCGATACTCGCCAACGGGATCGACGAATGGCTCGGGTATATCGCGTCCAGTTCGCCGGGTACGCCTGTTGTTCAGGTGCTGGCATCCGCCGCCCGCGTCGCACTGAATTCACCTGCCGCAACACCCGATGCGATTGCGTTGATTCGCCGACTTCAAAGGATTGTTCCTGGCGATCCGGCGCTTCGGAACGCGTGGTGAGCTTGGTCAACGACACCGAGACTGCTTTGGTGCTCGTACTGCGTGATTTGATGGGACCCGGCGCAGACCCACTGGAAGTGCGTTTGCTTGCAATTGCAGCGAACACGGCCCAGCGGATGGCCGTTGTCGCGTGGGTTGACGGGGACTCCCCGGCGTATGGCGACGGCTCGCCTGCGGAAGTTGCGATGAGGTGTATTCGTATTCTGACCGCGGGACTGGGGCACGTGTCGACCTGAACGCCACTGGCCTTGTCGCATTCGTATTGATCGGCGCTGAACGAACTGGCCGTTCTACTTCCGCATTTTTCTAGAACGTGTTCTACTTTATTGAAGGTTGGCGGGCTATCAATGGAGGCGGAAGATCATGGGTCAGGTTCTGGACAACATCTCACAGTTCGCCGACGAGATCCGCGCCGACGGGGTCGAGGGTGACAAGCTGATGCGCTTGACGGACGGCAGCGCGAAGCGTTTGCGCGACTCCGGCGTCATCCGGATGTTGCAGCCGAAGGAGTTCGGTGGCCTCGAGGCGCATCCGCGTGAATTCGCCGAGACGGCAATGGCTATCGGTGCGATGGATGGTGCCACGGGCTGGGTCAGCGGCATCGTCGGTGTGCATCCGTGGGAGCTTGCGTTCTTCGACCGCAAGGCTCAGGAAGAGGTGTGGGGAACCGATCCCGATACGTGGATGGCGTCGCCGTATGCGCCGATGGGTGTGGCGAGGCCGGTCGAGGGTGGGTACATCCTCAACGGTCGTTGGTCGTTCTCGTCCGGTACTGATCATTGTGACTGGATCATGATCGGTGCGATGGTCGGTGACGAGTCCGGTAAGCCGTTGATGCCGCCGAAGATTCTGCACGTACTGCTGCCGCGTTCGGATTACGACATCGACCAGGACAGCTGGAATGTCGTGGGTCTGCGCGGTACGGGGTCGAAGGATCTGATCGTCAAGGATGCGTTCTTGCCGACGTACCGCACGATCGACGCCGGAAAGGTTTTCGACGGGACGGCGTGGAAGGAAGCGGGTCGTACGGAGACGTTGTACAAGTTCCCGTTCTCGTGCATTTTCCCGTTGGGGATCACTTCGTCGTTGATCGGTATCGCCGAAGGTGCGTTGGCGTGCAACATGGCGGCGCAGCGTGAGCGTGTGACGGTCAGTGGTGTTCCGATCAAGGAAGATCCGTACGTGCTGTTCGCGATCGGTGAGGCGGCGGCCGAGATCGCTGCTTCTCGGGCTGCGATCTTGGAGACGGTGGATCGTTTTTGGGACATGACGGAGAAGGGGCAGGAAGTTTCGTTCGAGCTTCGTGCGATCGGTCGGCGTACGCAGACTGCTGCGGCGTGGCGGGCGGTGCGGGCGGTGGACGAGATCTTTGCTCGTTCCGGTGGTGGGGCTTTGCAGTTGAACACGCCGATGCAGCGGTTCTGGCGTGATGCTCATGCCGGTTTGGCACATGCGATCCACGTACCTGGCTCCATTTTCCATGCGTCGACGCTCTCGCAGCTCGGTGGCGAGCCGAAGGGCATCCACAGGGCAATGATCTGAGCCGTCCTGGGGGCACCCGGAGGTGTCCCCATCGCGGTTTTCGTGGGGGTCGATGAGCATGTCGGTGAATCTGGTCGATGACCTCGGACTGTCCGCAGAACCCGCATCGGAGTGACGGCCAACGCGCAATGTGGGTTATAGGGCAAACACCGATAGGCTGGCGGTCATGGCTGAGTTCATTTACACGATGTTGTTGTAGACCCTACGCACAATGTGAATCCATTGTCAATGGTAGAGGGCATATTTGCAGTTGATAGCCCATTTTCTGCTCACGAGAGTGTGTGCGTTTGCGGCACGTTCGGCGCGCAAAGTTTGTTTCGGTCGGGGGATATGTGGGAGTCCCCCGCAACCGATACACTCCTCGAATGGGATCGATACAGCGCCGCACGTACGCCGAGGGGAAGCCGCCCCGGTACATTGCGCGGACGCGTGTCGGCGGCAAGGAAATCTCGAAGAGCTTCGCGAAGCAGAAAGAAGCCCGTGACTGGATCCGGGATCGCGAAGGACTCAAGCCAACTGGCGCACGCGTAGACAATCAGATGCTCAGCAAAATCCTCGAAGCCCACATTGAACAATCTGCAACCGAGTCAACTCGGGCAGTACGCACGCATCTTGCCGCGAACCTCGGTGATCTTGAGTTCAAAAAGCTAGGCGACATCGACGCCGACGATGTTCGGGGATGGCGAGCAGTCCTTGCGAATGGGCGTCCGTGGGTTGATGGTCGGCCGCTGTCGAACAGTTCGATCCGTACGCTCACTGGCACCTTGTCGGCTGTGTTCAATGATGCAGTGGCCCAAGGCCAGATCGTTAGAAATCCGGTGACTGCGGTGCGTCGAAAAGGGGACCGCGAATCAGGCTGTCGAGCCCCATCAGATCCTATTGCTCGATGAGATTCGAGCGCTGATGGCTGCGGCTGGTGAACCATTCGTAACAATGCTTGAGTTCGGTGCGACAAGTGGTCTGCGAGCTGGTGAGCTTGCTGGATTGCGTGTCCGTTCGATCGATTTCGAACGTCAAGTCGTGGACGTAACCGAGCAGGCTGACGGACATCACACCGCGTTTGGTTGGCGACCCCTGAAGTCTGAGAAGTCTCGGCGAACGATCCCGCTGCCGGATTCCACGATTCGAGCTATCGAGGCGCATCTCGAATCTCATCCGGACTACGGCCCGAGCACGCCGCTGTTTCGTGCCACTCAGGGCGGTCAATGGTCGAGCGCGCACATTGCGAAAGTGTGGCGAGCAGTGGCTTCGGAGGCTGGCGTTGAGAATCACTCCTGGCATTCGTTACGTCACTTCTTTGCGTCCGCGTTGATCGCGTCAGGTGCTTCGGTGACGACGGTTCAGCAGAGGTTGGGTCATGCATCGCCAATGGTGACGTTGGCGGTTTATTCACATCTGTGGCCAGGGGAGGACGAGAAGACCCGCGCTGTGTTCGATGGTCTGCTTTGAGTGCAGGGATTGCATTGAACTAAGTCACTGAGCTAACTCAGGTGTCCGAATTGGCGCACCTCGCCTATGTCGGTTGCTTCACGGAGCGCTCACTGAATCCTCACTGAATGCTCACTGAGCGCTCACTGCAAGTAGCTCTGGCCCGGCCGCCCCAGAGCTACTTTGCGCCGATTCCCGACACCTTCGGGAATGCTCCCGACTATGTCGCGACTGCCTGGATCCGTGGCGGGCGCTAGCGCTTTGCTACAGCAGGCGCTTAGGAAGTGCTTAGCGGGTGCTAGCGCTTTGCCACAGCCGGCACCGGGAATCTTCCCGCCTCCGGGAAAAACCTTCGCCGTGCGCCGAAGGTTCTTTTCGCCGACTTTAGGCCAACTGTGTGGCCTGAGTTTGGCTGTAGGATTCCGCAGGCTACCTGCGGTGATGGTGTTTTGTCCCGGCGGGAATCCTCGGGGAGTCCCCGCATGTGTCCCCAGGGGACATGTTGTTGCAGCAGTCTGTTGCAAGTTGTCGCAAAGGGCCGTCGCAGGCAGGCCCGTGGCGAATTATTGAGAGTCTCTGTAGACCCTATTTAGACCCAGTGGAGATGTAACGGAGCCTGTAACGCACGTGTAGCGCCGTTACATGTGGTGGTCATGGCAGGTCGGCGAGGTATTGCTTGGCATGAACTGTCACCGCGTCGGCGTAGATCCGGCGTGCAGTGAGGAGGGGCCCGATCGAGGGTGGGGCCACGAACCCAGGGCTACCGTGGGCAGCGTCGGGGCTTTGGTGGCTGAGTCCATCAAAGCGGACCCGCAACTGTCGAACCGTGAACATGCCAAGCGGACGGGCGTCGATAAGACCACCGTCAGCGCGGTTCGTGACGAACTTGAGTCAACTGGTGAAATTCACCAGTTGGAGCGAACAGTCGGGGCGGACGGCAAAGAACGTCCTGCCACGAAGCCTCGGCCGGTTGTCGATTCCGCACCACGACAGCCAGATCCGTCAATCGACCATTCCAACCGAGAAACTGAATCCGCGCCAGGCATGACAGCCGACGAACTCCTTGTCTCCGACCTCGATGGCTTCGAGGTGTCGATTGTGGACCAGGTTGCTCAGATCAACCCATATAGCTTTTGGGGCTTAATGGGTTAGTTTCCCGCACACGGACACTCGGTCCCGTTGAAGCCTTGTTGTCACGAGTTTTGCGGCTGCAATCTCGGGCTGCTCGGGTCGCCATTCGTTGCTACGAGGTACGCGGCGAAACGAGAGAGGGCGTAGTCCAAAGTGGCTGGCCCACCCCCTCAGACGGCGTTTTACGGGATCCCGTAAAACGCCCAGTGACGTTGTTGCCACTGTTGTGCGCTGATGCCATGGCGCGCTCGATGATCTTGGCGAAGTCCTCCATCGGGAATAGCCAGTACCGGACTGAAGCTTCCCGACGCTGGGGACCCTTTGGATGCATAAGGTCGAGTCTGCGATTAGAAATGTGACAGACGGCACGCCGATGCGCCGCACGATGTGTGTGCTGACAGAGGCGTGCTGGGTTTTTCATCGATCTGACTCGCAACATCTCGCGTTATGTGTTTCTGTCGGCCACTAGGTCTAAGCTTGCGGTGGAGCGGGACGCGGTGTAGCATGCCGATTGAGCAGACTCGCCGGGGCGACAACTAACAGTCCCCGCATCGCAGCTCATTCTTGTGACGCAACGCCCGCACAATGCGGATTTCGTTGCGTCATTCTTCGCGCCGATTTGTCGGCTACAGCTCTACCCGCTGCCAGGTGGGGGATCCTTGTCAATTTCACAGCGTCAGATCTAACGCTGCATGCCGTTAAGGCGTGTGGTGCATTCCCGCTTTGTCAACTCGATCGAGTGCAATCGATCGTCAACTACGTAGGAGATTATCACATTGAACTTTGATGCTTTTCGATCCGATCACGGTGCCGCCAAGGTGTTGCTGAACGCAACAAATCGGGTGGTGCTGGTCTAAATGTCCGAGTTCACAGTTACGTCAGAGACGCAGCGCCGCAAAGGGCACAAGCCCTTTCAGCGCTTTTTGGTCTCTCGCCAAAGGGGCAACGGCCCAGCTGGCGTGTGGTCGATGAGCCCGACGGCTCTTCAGGACCTCGCTGATCAAATTCACGATGCCCTCCTAGCTCACGAGGAGGAAACTTATGCCGGCCACCGGCGTCCTAGAACCACCACTGACGCCTCAACTCGATGAAGCACTACCGGCCCAGTATGTCGACGCTGTCCACGACGGGGTCAGGGGTAAGCGGCCCGAACAATTCGGGATGCTCGTCTCGATCTGCATGGCTGCCCAGATTCGAGGGTGGAGTCGGGAGCGAACCGAGTCTCATGTGTGCGATCCGCTCAAATCCGGTCTGTGGAGGCAGCTTTCCGTCGACCACAAGGGAAAAGAGTTCCCTGCTGGGAGTGCGGCGCGGGCGTTTCGCGATGCATGGGATCGAGCCCAGGAGCACCTTGATGATCCATACAACTCTTTCGATATGCGGCAGAAGGCGGTTGAGGAGGCGTTCGCGGTCGTGGATCTGCTCGATGATCCGGATTTGGACTTGGGTTTGAACGAACCGCAGAGGGCGACTTTGTGTTTCGTGGCCAATGAAATCGTACGTCGTGAGCGGAGGTCGGTCACCTGCCCGACGCGGGATGTCGAGGCCGCAACGGGTTTCAACCGGCAAAGGATTCGGACGGCGTTGGGCAAGCTGGTTCAACTTGGATGGCTCGAAAAATTGTCCAGTGGACATTCTGGTGCCAGGCATGGGAAGGCGGCGATCTTTGCGCTGGGTCCATTGGCGCGGTAGCTCTCCGAGTGGCGATCCCTCTATGGGTTGATTTCGGGGTGGTAAATCTTTCCAACACTCACTGAATCCTCACTGAAGGCTCAGTGAGTCACCGGATCCTCGATGGAATCTCACGACGTGAGGAAATTCTTCACGTCTCCGAACGTACAGATTGGACACCAGAACAGGAGGAAGAATGGCAGAGACAACGTTTATGACTGTGAAGGACCTTTCGATGCGATGGGTGATCTCCGAACGAAGAGTCCGTGACCTCGCGGCGTGCGGAGAAGTTCCTGCGATGCGGATCGGAAAGTTGTGGCGATTCAACGTGGACAAGATCGTGGCTTGGGAGAGGGCCAACGCGTAGTTGCACCAACCGAACTGAACAGATCTGTGCCTTCGAATAGGAGAACTGTGTCAAAACTCGAACAACCCCAGGCAGACCCACGTGTCGCCGAGTTACTCGTCGCAGCCCCTCCTCTCACCGAGGAACGGAGGAGTCGATTAGCTGCACTCTTCCGTGCAGAAACCGGCGAATCTTGACGTAAACCGGCTCGTCCGCAGCTATGCCACCATTCATATGTAGCGGATTAATCCGTTCGAGATAGCGAAGCCACCCCGACAACACCTTGGGGTGGCCCTTTTTATGCCTACACAAAGACCGAACTCACACTTAGAAAAGAGAACACCCTATGGAACAGGATTGGATCACCCGATACGAGGCTGCTGATCGGTTATCCCGATCAAAGCAGACAATCGCCCGCTGGATCACGCAGAACGACATCGAGCAACGAGGCCAAGGTAGGTACGCGAAGTATCGACTATCTGACCTCCTTCGCATCAAACATCAGAGTGAGGCCAACAAGGCCAGTGGACGATTCAGTTCCGAGCGGCAGCCGGAAATTGCGGGCCGGCCGAAACCCGATATGGCTTACGGACGATAGAAATCAAAAACTACCTCGCGATCACGCGGGTAGGTAGCCTTCATTAAGGAGTTCACATGAATATCGTTGGAGTCCACCGGTATGCGGACCATTTCCCTATGTTGTCGGATGGTGAGTTGGATGAGCTGGCGGAGTCGATCAAGTCGGTCGGCTTACTCCATCCGCTGACAGTCACCAATGACGGCCTGTTGTTGGATGGCCGCAATCGCCTAGAAGCGTGTAATCGGGCCGGCGTCGAGGCGCGTATCGACGTCTACGACGGCGATGATTTCGCTGAGTTCGTCATCGCCTGCAATGTCGGGCGTCGTCACATGTCCACTGGTGCCCGGGCTATGTCTACGGCGTTGGTGTTGGAAGCGGACGGACGTAGAAATGACGGCCGATGGAAGCGCGGCAGCGTCCAGATCGGAGATAATGGAGAATCCTCTATTAACTCGGCCTGGATCAAGGCGTTGAAAGACGCTGGCATCGTCCTGGACTTCGCTCCCGAGTTTGCTGAGCAGGTGGTGGCTGGCACCCTCGCCCTCGATGCGGCCTTCAAGAAAGCATGCGAGAAGCGGGATTACGAAACGTCGCTGCTCGAAGAAGAGAAACGTGCGGAGCAGCGCGAGACCGATGCACGCGCCTTCCTCGAAGCCAAAGCGCCTGACTACCTCACAGACAATGAACCACCATCCGTGTCAAAAGCGCGCTGGGAAGCGGACTTCAAGAGGGAGGCCGCGACGGCTCGACGTGAAGCTGAGGAAGCCGAACGCGCCGCCAAAGCCGAACGCGACATTCGCTACAGCCTGTACACCGGCTGCGCACAATCCATCCTCCCGCTCGCAGCGAAACGCAACATCCCAGCTGCAGAATTCATGGACGGATTCAACGCTAAGGAGTTGGCCGACCTCAACGCATCCGCATACACCGCCGACAAAATTGAGGGCGCGATCAGCTTCCTCAGCGACCTCCTGGAGTGGACAAAGAAATGAACCAAGACCTCAACAAGTTCTTCAATGAGACTGTCGCCCAACTGGCAAACGACGCCGGCGGCATCGACGAGACACACCTATGGTCGTCGGTCGAAGCGGACTTCCGATCCAAGGTCGCTGCTGGCTATTTTCCCAACCTAGACCCGATCGCCCAAATGGTAAGGGCGCAACAGAAACGGTGGGTTGACTACTCGCGGAGCACGTTTAACCGCAACCTGGCGGAACTAGTTCAACTATTGAAGCAAGCGGGAGAAGGGCTTTGGGGTTCCGCCTCGAAGCACCTAGAGCTTCCGGTGCGCGTCAACGGGGTGATCATCCCGACGGGGAGCTTGACCGCAGAGGACCTGCTCCACCTGTTGGAAAATCGTCGCGGCAATCTTCAGAAGCAGCAAGGCGCATTCGACAACTCGGAGAACTCAACGGCATATCTGGTCGACGCGATGTCGATAACTGGTTCCCGGGTTCTCAGTGGGGTGTTCCTTGACTCCATGGCCGTTGCGGCATAAACAGGCTCGGGTGACTGGACCGTAAACTTTAGTTGTAGCTGGTTTGAAGTTGGGTGTCTCAGATACTAATCGCGACCGGCCAAACCAGCTGCTGCATCCCCGCCCACAAAGGGCGGAAGATCTGCCCCGTTACGCAAACAGGCAAAGCGGCATTCCACAAAGGAATGTGTGTGCGAGTTCAACTCTCGCACGGGGTACGGCTCACATGTCGGTGTGAGAATCTGCGGGCGTTGGCCAGTCGCGGCAGGTTGGTGTTGACCCGGTGAGCTTGTGGGTGGTTCCCGTGGTCCGCCTTGGCGGGTGGTGGTCTGGTTGAGACCACCACCCTGCCTCAGTCGTTGTAGCTCAGTTGGTAGAGCGCTCGGTTGAAGTCCGAGAGGTGGCAGGTTCGAACCCTGCCGTTGACACACATTGCATCGAAAGTACATACCGGGTGGTATTAAATGAAGTGGCTCGTGACATGATTCCGTAGCAGTCGTCACTGAGCGAAGGGGTCAACGGCATGCCACAACTACAAATGCGGTTGCAGTTGGATTGCGCATGATTCCGCCCCTCGACCCCACGACTGGACATCTTCCGCTCGGGCGATACCGATGCGCGCTCGAAGAAATTGAAGCCCGTTTCGTGGCGGATCCACAGTTTGCTTCGTCAGTCACGCGACGCGATCGGTACGAGGGCCTCGCGAACTACATCGAGGCTTGGAAGTTCATACAGGGCAAGGTTGGCGATCCCGACGTTCTGATGTCGTTGTGGATCGGCGGAAGCTTCACCTCCAGCGTATTAGACCCCGATGATGTCGATGTTTCGCCGCAGGTGAATGGACTCAAGCTAGCCGCTCTCAGCGGGAAGCCCGGCACGAAAGCGCTCAAGACCCTGTTTGGGCACCGACCCACGGTGGTGTCGGAGTACGGAGTGGAGCCGTTCCCGATAACGTGGTACCCAGTAGCCTCGCCGTTCGCTGGCACCTGCTCAATTTTGGAGGCAGACTACTACCAGACGCGGGGATCGCTGGACGACTTCTGGCAAAGGGTCCGGCCAGCCGGCCCCAAGGTTGCGCCTCGCATTGAGGACGCACCCTCGCGTCGCGGATACCTGGAGGTGATTCTGTGAGCAAGGTCGGACGCGCGGCGGAATCACACAGCTTCCAGCCGCCGAGCTGGTTGTTGGACGACGCGGTGGAGGATGACCTGGCGGGAGCAGCTCGCAAAGCGGTCGTTGAGGCAATGCGCCGGATTGCGCCGACCGCGGCTTACCCGCTTCGGCTCGACGTTCGACTATTCGGCGGATCAGTCCAAGACGGGGTGTTTGACTTCAGCGCGAGCCCCGTTTTGCAGAGGCTCGATCAGGAACTCCAAGCCGCTCTGCCTGAGGAACTTCGGGATAGTGCTCGCCTTCAATTCGTGGGTGTGGGTCAGGGAAGCGTCATAATCCATGCGTTGCCGCACTTTGTGGCTAAGGCGGAGGAAGGCCAACTTGATCTCGGCGTGGTGTCGAGTGTCGAGGCGGCGCTGGGCCAAATCCTTGACCTACATGACTCCATTGAACGACAGAGTTCCGAGATCAAGGCCCCTTCCGAGCGGTGGGAGAACCTTCGGAAATTGGTGAAGGCTCTCGATGCAGCGGACGTCAACCTCGAAGTTGACTTCTTAAGCCCACATGGGGCGCGGAGAACTTCAAAGATCAGCGATGTCGGAAGAGAGTACGCGCGTAATCTTTTCGAACGAAAGCCACGTGTATTTACCGAGCAGATCAATGGATCCGTCTACGGCGCAGAACTCGATGGCAAGGTCATTATCAAGGTCGACAAGAGAAGCAAAGTGCTTGTCGAGTCGGTCCCCGAGGGCGCGCTTGGTGGGGACGCCTTCAGGCTTGGCCGGTACGTGAGGGTCTTGGTTCAGACCACGGTCGAGGCCGACGACGTGGGTGGTCAAGCCGTCGAGACTCGCGTGTTCCAAGAATTGGTCAGTCACGATGCGAAGTTGACCGATGAGGTTGCTCCTTGAGGAACCTTGCGGGGTTCGGATTCCATAACCAGGATTGGCGTATACGCGAGCGCTGATCGCGGAGTCGATTAAGGCCGACCCACAACTGTCAGATCGCGAGCACGCCAAAAGGACTGGTAGCCACCACACAACAGTGGGCGGCGTGCGAAGCGAGCTTGAAGCCGAGGGTGGCGTGGCTAGATTAGCCACACGAACTGACTCTAGCGGACGGGAGCAGCCTGCTTCGAAGCCTCGTCCAGTCGGGGCTCCTGAACCGTCGCAGAGAGATCCGTTGGAGTATGCACCGGAACCTGAGACAGAGATCGCGCCAGGATGACAGCCGACGACCTAGATCAACTGCCCTGCAACACAAGGTTTTAGCAGATGTAGAACTAAAACTGGTGTGTCCCTGTGACTGTCATGATGGACATATAAGCCTTACAGCCCACGCGTCAAACAAATCTTGCCCTGCCAACCTTCGGGTCAGTGGGGCTTTTTGTGTCCAAAACCAGGCGGGGAGCAAGTTGAAACCCACCACAGCGCAAGCACTCACCACATACCGTGACGAGCTGGACGAAGCACGATTCGACCCCGATGTGATTGATCATCTGGTGATGGATGCTGCACACGTGATTGTGCGGTCTCAAGGTTTAGGTGTTCGATCATCCACCCCTCTCAACGCTGAGGATCAGCCGGGCAACGGCTTCTGCATCAGCGAAGACCGCAAGGTCATCAACTACCTCGGCGAAAACTACTACGCGCGAGAACCGGATACGGCGCAGTTCACTTACCGCCCGGACACTCGTGTGGCGGTGAATGTTGGCGGGCACGAGTTGCCGTCGCCGTCTGCGATTGTCAAAACGTCTTTCGAAGAGGCACTAGCGGCGTTTAGCTCCTCCATAAATCGATGACCTGGAGGTGCCCGTGAAGCTCTTCGTAGATGACGAGCGTCCCGCGCCCGACGGCTGGGTGCTGCGCATGACTGCGGAAGCCGCGATCGAGACGCTTCGAACGCACCGACTCCTGCGGCAGCCGATCGACTGCCTGTCCCTCGATCATGACCTCGGGTATGCCACCGACACAGTGATGCCCGTCCTCCGCTGGATGCAGAAGTACAACTTCTGGCCGGTTGAGTTGTACGTGCACACAGCCAATGAAGACGGCGAGGAAGTCATGCTCGGCTTCATCGAGGCGCACGCTCCTGCTGGGACTTTGAAGGGCTACGGCTGCAACTTCTGGGGAACTGGCTGCGACTCGCAGGTGCGGAACTGGATAGGCGGAGGTGCCCGTGAGTGAACGACTGACCCGGGCATACGAACAACTCGACGCCGCGATCAACGAACTCACCACCGCAGCCGACGAAGCCGAAGGCACACGAGAATCCTGGATCGTCTCTCATTACGCACTCGTGGTTGGGCAGCAACGCTTCACAGATGAAGGCACCGTCGACTCAACCCAGTACCTAGCGCTGCCTTTCGGTGGACCACTCACCTATTCCATCAAAGGGTTGCTGAGTGAGATCCCGGAGTTGATCGGGCAGACAGAAGAGGCAGACCTCGAATGACCCGCACAGGACCGAAAGGCATCTACAGGATGAAGCTCGAATCGATCGCCAGAATTGCTCACGAAGCGAACCGCGCCTTGCAAGTTGAGACAGGCGATCCAGCTGTGTCACCCCATTGGGACGATGCCCCGTCGTGGCAGCGAGAATCTGCGGTTGACGGTGTTCGCAAGGCGATTGACGGTGCAACGCCAGAACAACTGCACCAGTCGTGGTGCGAGTTCAAACGCGCCGATGGCTGGCAGTCCGGGAAGGTGAAGGACGCCGACGCCAAGACTCATCCATGTCTCGTTGACTATGGGAACCTGCCCGCTGATCAGAAGCTGAAGGACGACGTGTTCTCAGCTGTAGTCAGTGCGCTTGCAAGTGAGGTGTCAGCATGAAGCCGAGCATCGGACGGATCATCCACTACCAGTCCTACGGAACACCAGGCGGTGAATACCTGCCTGAAACTCGGGCGGCCGAAACAAACTGCCGGCGAATCTAAAACGCAGAAACAAATCTAAACAGAAACTTCTCAATCAGATTTTTTCTAATCAGATTTTTTCTGAAACAAAATCCGCGGACAACAGTTGGCAGCACGAGCATCGCCAGCACGGTGAGCACACCGACGAAGGCAGCTCACCAAACGCGGAGAAGCCGGCGAGAAGACACAACCCCCAACACGGACACACACGCACACCGGCTACCGGACCACCACACAGGCCAGCAGCCAACGGGCGCAACACAACAGCACCCAGCATCCATACGCGTCGCACACGTACACACAGGGCACAGGCACCCGCACACAGGGAACCAGACAGCCCCACGCAGACAACAGCAACAGACACGCCAACGACACGATGAGTATGCGAGGTGAGCACCCATGCCACGAGCACGCACACGCGTCTGCTCACAACCCGGATGCCACCACATGCAACCAGAGCCCGAATGCAGGCAACACAGGGCACAGCGTGACGCCCACCAATGGGCAACCACACCCACCAAGCGCACACGCACAGCCGCTGAGCAGAAGCGCAGAGCCGCAGCAGTAACCGAACATCGAACACGCGAAGGCAACTGGTGCTCCGGACACAACAGACCAGGACACCCCAGCGCCGACCTCACAGCCGACCACATCCAAGACATCCAACACGGAGGCTCACCAACAGGACCCCTCCAAGTCCTCTGCCGGGCATGCAACAGCTCCAAAGCCGGCACACGCCCAAGCCCCTGACCAGCACAAACGCAAACCGTACGCAAAGCGAACGACCAAGCTGACCTGCACCAACGCAAGGGGTGGGGGCAAACCCCCAAACGCGAAAACGAAAATCACCGCGGGTGAGGGCGCGCAATGGTGCGAATAGTTCAAAAGTTTTCAGGCCGGCGCGATGCTGGCTTGGTTTGATGCGGCGCGATGCTGCTGAAGGTGGTGGTTGTGGTGGCTCGTGGTGGTGCTCGTAGTAGGTCTGGGCCGCAGCCTGATCCGACTTCTGGTCGTTCTGATCGGCGTGGTGTGGGTGGTGGTGTGGTGTTGCCGGCTGAGGGCTATTCGGGGCCGGTGCCTGATTGGCCGTTTGGGTCTGGGACTGCTCGTGAGCTTGAGGTGTGGGGGAAGGCGTGGGAGTCGCCTCAGGCTGCTGCGTGGGCTAGGGAGTCGTGGCGTTGGGAGACGGTTGCGATGTGGGTTCGGTGGAAGGTTCGTGCTGAGTCTGCTGATGCTGGTCCGGGGGAGGCTACGGCGATGTTTCGTTTGGCTGATCAGGTGGGGATGTCGCCGGCGGGGTTGCGTGAGAATGGTTGGTCGATCGCGTCGGATGAGGTTGGCGTTGTTCGTGAGGAGAGTTCTGGTCCTGTTGTTGCGGTAGGTCCTCCTGAGCGTCGGTTGCGGGCTGTTGATGTCGGGCAGTGAGTTTGTGGTTGATTTTCCGACGTTGGGTGATTTGCAGGATGGGTGGGTGCGGCAGCATTGTCGTGTCCCGAATGGGTTTCAGCGTGGTAAGCCGTTTGAGATGGCTGACTGGCAGTTTTGGTGTACTGCTAACCATTACAGGATTCGGTCGGATGCTGAGTGGGTTCCTGAGAATCCGTTGTTGAATCAGGCGTTTACGTATCGGCGTTCGCAGATTGTGGCTCCGCAGAAGACGGGTAAGGGTCCGTGGTCGGCGGGGATTGTGGCTGTGGAGGCTGTTGGTCCGAGTTTGTTTGCTGGTTGGGCTGGTGAGGGTGATGGCTATGCCTGCTCCGATTGGGGTTGTGGGTGTGGTTGGGAGTACCCGTATTTGCCTGGTGAGCCGATGGGGATGCGTCATCCTTCGCCGTTGATTCAGTTGACGGCTACGTCTGAGGATCAGGTTGCGAATGTGTATCGCCCGCTTGTGGCGATGATCAAGTTGGGTCCGTTGTCGGATTTGATGTATCCGCGTGAGGGCTTCATTCGTATTGCTGGTGAGTCTGGCGATGATGATGGTGACCGTATCGATGTTGTGACTGCGTCGGCGAATTCGCGTCTTGGTAATCCGATTAGTTTCGCGTTGCAGGATGAAACCGGTCTGTACACCAAGACGAATAAGATGGTGAATGTTGCTGATACGCAGCGTCGTGGTGCTGCTGGTATGGGCGGTCGGACGTTGGAGACCACGAACTGTTGGGATCCGTCCGAGAATTCGGTTGCGCAGGCTACGTATGAGTCTCAGGTGCAGGACATTTTCCGGTTCTATCGGAAGCCGCCGGCTGGGTTGTCTTATCGGAATAAGCGTGATCGTAGGAAGATTCACCAGTATGTCTACGAGGGTTCGTGGTGGGTGAATCTGGATTCGATCGAGGCTGACGCGGCCGAGATTTTGGAGCGTGATCCGGCTCAGGCTGAGCGGTTCTTCGGTAATCGGCTGGTGTATGGCCAGGGGTCTTGGCTTCGTGATGGTTTGTGGGAGTCGAGGTTCGCTGGTGTCGAAGAAAGAGGCGTTGCCTAATCCTGCTCCTGGAACTGCGATTTCGTTGGGTTTCGACGGGTCGGAAAATAATGACTGGACTGCGATTCGGGCTGAGACGCGTGATGGTTTTCAGTTCACGCCGTTGTATGGGCCTGATCGGTTGCCGACGATTTGGAAGCCTGTTGATTGGGGTGATCAGATTCCGCGTGGCGAGGTGAATGCTGCTGTGGATGAGATCTTTTCGACGTGGCGTGTTGGCCGGTTCTATTGTGACCCGCAGGACTGGTATTCGGAGATCGGTGATTGGTCTCTTGCTCATGGTGATGGGCATGTGTCGGAGTGGCCGACGAACAAGATTGATCGAATGTTTCACGCTATTAGGCGTTTTGAGACGGATCTGGCTAGTGGGCGAATCACTCAGGATGGTTGTCCGATTACGGCGATCGCTATGGCGAATTGTCGGAAGGTCGCGAAGCCGGGTCAGAAGTATGTGTTGGGTAAGCCGGCGGATCATCAAAAGATTGATCCTGCAATGGCTTCCATTCTTGCTCATGAGGCTGCGGCTGATGCTCGTGAGGCTGGTTGGTCGGACGCTCCGAGTAGCCGAATGATTGTTTTCTGAAAGTGGGTGGTTGTGCCGATGGCCGACACTGTGAACGCTATTGACCTGATCCCGGTTCTTGAAAAGGGTTTGACGGCTGATCTGGCGAATCTGACGAAGTGGGACAACTATTTGGAGGGCGAGCAGCCTCTCAAGTACATGTCTGAGGCGATGAAGGAAGAGCTTGGTGACACCGCTGTCGAGTTGGTGTTGAACTGGGCTCGTCTGGTTGCTGATGCGTATGAGAACCGTTTGGATGTCGAAGGTTTCCGGTATGCGGACTCGGACACTGAGGATGCAGATCTGTGGGCGTGTTGGCAGTACAACGACATGGATGAGCAGTCTCAGCAGGGGCATCTGGATTCGTTGGCGTTGTCGCGAGCCTATGTGCTGATTTCCTCGAATGAGGAGAAGGACAAGCCGCCGCGGAATACGGTCGAGTCACCGTTTCAGGTGTGGGCGCAGCGCGATCCGAAGACCCGCAAGGTGAATGCGGCGATCAAGAAGTGGAAAGACCTGGACAAGGTCGAGCATGTCCTCGTGTACACGCCTGCTGAGACAGTGGAGTTCGTCAAAGACGGTGGCGACTGGAAGCAGGACGGGTTCGAAGACAAGCACAACTTTGGGATTGTTCCTGTTGTGCCGCTGGTCAATAAGCCTCGCCTGTTACGTCCGGATGGGATGACGGAGTTCAGGGACATCATTCCGTTAGCTGATGCGGCGAACAAGATGGCTACGGACATGATGACTTCGGCTGAGTTTCATGCGATGCCGCGCCGGTGGGCGTTCGGGTTGAAGGCGAGCGACTTCGTTGACCGTCAGGGCAATCCGGTGAGTTCGTGGTCGAAGATCAAGGGGCGTCTGTGGGCGTCTGAGAACAAAGATGTCAATGTTGGCACCTTCCCTGAGGCCGACCTCGCGAACTTCCATGGCACGATCAAACTGTTGGCGCAGTTGACTTCCCAGATGGCTGCGCTGCCGCCTCATTACATGGGGTTCAACAGTGACAACCCTCCTTCGGCGGATGCGATGCGCTCTTCGGAGTCGCAGTTGGTGAAGAAGGTTGAGCGGAAGCACACGTTCCTCGGTGGGGCGTGGGAAGACGTTCAGCGCATCAACTTGATGTTCATGCGAGGGAAGCCTGAGTTGGAGGATCGCGATTACCAGTTGGAGACGGTGTGGCGTGATCCATCGACACCGACTGTGGCGCAGGTTGCTGATGCTGCGGTGAAGAAGTATGAGTCTGGTTTGGTTCCGTTGGAGCAGACGCGTATCGATCTGGGATACAGCGCTACTCAGCGGGAGCAGATGCGGAAGATGGATGAGGAAGTCTCTCCTGCAAATCAGATTGCCGGCATTGTGAAGGCGAATGCTGCCTGATGCTGCGGCCGCGCACTACGCGGAGCAGCGGGGGATTACGGCTGAGGTGTTGGGGATCGCCGCCGATATGTGGGGTTCTCGACCGCCTTCCGATTTCGATGCGTGGTTTGACCGGAATTTGCCGATGCTTATGCAGTTGGTGGCGTCTGGTCAAGGTCGGGCGATGGCCGGGTCGGGTGTGTATGTCGCTGATGTGCTGGACGAGTTGGGTATTGGCGTTCAACCGGATGCGGTGCCGAATCTTGATGGCTTGGTCGGTGTGGCCTCTGATGGGCGTGCGCTGGAGTCGTTGATGTACGGCGCTGTGGTCACCGCTAAGGGCCAGGTTGCTCAGGGTGCGTCTACGGCTCAGGCGTGGGCGTCGGGGCTTTCTGCGTTGCTTGTGAGGATGCAGGTACAGGTTGCGGATGCGTCTCGCGCTGCAACGTCGCTGCATATCGCGTCGAGGCGACGAGTCGGGTACGTGCGAATGCTCAATCCGCCGTCATGTCCGCGGTGCACAGTGTTGGCGGGCACGTTCTACAAGTACAACGTGGGGTTCCTTAGGCACCCGGGGTGCGATTGCCGGCATATCCCCTCTACGGAAAACCGCTCCGGTGATCTGACCACCGATCCGAACGAGTATTTCGAGTCCCTTTCTGTGGAGCAGCAGGACCGGCAGTTCACTGTTGCTGGCGCTCAGGCGATTCGCGATGGTGCTGACATTAGTCAGGTTGTGAATGCACGTCGGGGGATGTCCACGGCGCAGGTGTTCGGCGAGGAGCTGCTTGCGACTCACGAAGGTGTGACTCGTAGAGGTGTCGCTTACCGGGCGATGTCGAACGCGGGGTCTGCCCGTAGATCGACTGATGTTCGCGGACGACGTTACTTTCAGGCGAGTACACCCAGGTTGATGCCTGAGTCGATTATGGCGATGGCCGAGGATCGTCCTGATGCATTGCGTCTCCTGAAGCTGTACGGCTACATGGCAGACGAGGTTCCTGTGCGATCGAAGCCGGTTCCTTTGACTAGCGCTGGTGGTGGGAAGCCTCCCGTCAAGCCTCCGACGCGTGGTCAATCGATCCAAGGCGGCGATCCGCCCCGTAAAGGCAAAGTGGACCGCACGCAGGTCAAGCATGTGGAACAACACGAGTTGGACACTGCCGAGCGGCTGGCGCTGCTGGGCCAGAACGTGACGTTCCGGCCGCCGATCGCAGCTCGCCGTGAAGATGTTCTGATCGAGGGACCTGATGGGGCTGTCGCTTGGGAGTTCAAATCGCCTACATCTTCCAGTAGAAACACCATCATGCGGCAGATCACCAAAAGCATGGGTGAACAGGCGAATCGTTGGATTCTGGATATCAACCGGTCGGATATCAGTTTCGAGGCAGCTGAAGAGCTGTCTTCGAACTTGATTGGTAGATATGCTGATGTGCACGAGATCTGGATCATCGGTGCCGCCGGCGCGGATGGTTTGCCGTTACAACGAAGGATTGGAGGCTCTGATGGCTAACGTCGATTACGTGGAAGTGTCAGGTGCTTCCTCCCTGAATGATGTTGTTTCGGCGGTTTCGGATGTTCTCGGGGCTGCGGTGCTGGATGGGCCGCAGCCGTGGATGACCCCAGATGATCGCACTCGGGTGGGGGTTTCCCCGGACCCTGAGGATGCCGGCACTGTGTTGGTGGAGATCTACTACGCGGGTGGTTTGGCTGCCCGCCGGCGGTGCGCACAGTTCATCTTCGATGCGCTGGTTGCGCGTACGGGGTGGGGTTTGCTGTTGACGTCTGATGACGCTCCGGGTGAGGGTGTTGTTGCTGAACGGGTCCGCTCTGCTGCGTAAGCGTGCACTTGCTGTTGAACCCCGAAGTGTTTGATGCTTCGGGGTTTTTTCATGCCCGAAACCGGTGAAATCTTGGTAACCAACGCGAGTTGGTAGATCCCAATCTTTGAGGCCCTGTGAGCTTTCTGCTCCGGGGCCATTTTTGTACCCAAATTCTTTTGGCCACGGTCTGTGGCTGTTCTCAATCCCGTCCGGGCGATCCGGTGCGGGCCAATTCCCCCGCGATGGAGGCGTTCTACCTATGTCTGAAGTTACCCCTGCTGTTCCCGTTGTTTCTGATCCGAATGTTGTGCCGCCGGTTCCTGGTGTCACTCCTGAGGCCGTACCTGTTGTGCCTGCAGCTCCTGTGCCGACTGCTCCTGTTGTTCCGGCCGCGACGGCTGAACCTCAGTATCCCGAGGGTCTCGGTGACCCCGGCAAGAAGGCGCTCGATGCCGAACGTGCACGTGCAGAAAAAGCTGAACGAGATTTGAAGGCTTTGCGCGACAAGGCTGCTGCTGATGCGAAGGCGGCTGAGGATGCGAAGCTGTCGGAACTTGAACGGGCGCAGAAGATTGCGACTGAAGCGACCGCTGCGGCGGAGAAGCAAGCGCAGGAGAATCTGCGTCTTAACTTCGCTTACAACAACGGCGTCCCCAAGGAATGGGTGAATCGCCTCGAAGGCTCGACTCCTGAAGAACTTGCGGCTGACTGGGCGATCCTGCAGCCGACGTTGGTGGCCCCGGTGGCTGCTGTCGATCCGAACGCACCTCGCGTTCCTGCTCCGGTTCCGTCTCCGGGACCGCAGCCCGGCCCAACCAAAACCGAGGGCGACCTCGTCTATGAGGGGATCTACGGATCTCTTCCGAATCGAAAGTGAGATAACACTTATGGCTGATCATATTCCGTTCTGGAAGCCTGGCGCAGATGTGACGTTGACAGCTTCGGCTGCTGTTACTGGCGGTCAGGTCGTGATGATTTCCGGCAACGACAGTGTCGCTCCTGCCACTGCTGCTTCGGCGGCGTGGTTTGGTGTTGCAGCGTTTGATGCGGCTGCTGGCGACAAGGTGACCGTTCACCGCGGGGGCGTACATCCGCTCACCGCTTCGGGTGCAATTGCGGCTGGTGCCAACGTGATTACCGCTGCTGCTGGCGCGGTCGCCACTGTTGGTGCCGGCACCCCGGACCAGGTTGTTGGTATCGCGGTTTCGGCTGCTGCTAACGGCAAGGTGTCTGTCGCACTCCGCTGACGCACCCCGTTCTTTCAACTCAATTCTTCGAAGCCTGCCACATCTTTGTGGTGGGCTTCTTTAGGCTCTGGAGGGCCGAAAATTGGCTATTACTTATCCCGCTGGTCCGCCCACGTTCTCGGCGGATGTCGCGACGATCAATCGTTTCCTGAAGGATCCGACGCTTGTCGCGGCTCGCGTGAACGAGATCGCAAGTCAGCGTTTCATTTCTGACTTCATTCTGACTTCTCGCCAGGATGTGTCGGGTGGGGCGATCGTGTTCGATCAGGATGACCCGCTTTACACGGATCGTCCGGTGCAGGCTGTTTCGCCTGGCGCTGAGTACCCGCTGGCTGGTGTCGGTTCGGGTACCCCGCAGGCGGTTCGGGTCACCAAGTGGGGCCAGGACGTGCCGATCACGGATGAGAAGATCAAGCGGTCGAACTTCTCCCCGGTTGAGAAGGCGTTCAACGTCATTGTGAATCAGCTTGTGAAGACAGTTGATTCGTTGTCGCTGTCGCTGATCGCGTCTCAGGTCACTGCTGCCCAGAATGTGACGGATGGTGCGTGGGCTAGTTCCACCAAGATTCTTCGCGACATCATGCTCGCGAAGGCGAAGGTGAAGGGCCTGAACAAAGGCTATGACCCCGACGTTATTGTCGTGGATGACCTCACGTGGGCTCTCCTCGCGTCTGATGACAAGCTGTCGACTTTGATGGCTCGTGAGGACAAGGGTAACTCGGTGTACACGGGTGAGTTCCGCACCATTGCGGGTCTGACGATTCTCCCGACCCCGAACCTGCCTGCTGCCGGCGCATGGGTTATTGACACCAACGCCCTCGGCGGTATCGGTGACGAGAAACTCGGTGAAGGTTACGTCGGCGACACCGTTGAGACGAAGTCGATTCGCGACGAGGACAACGATCAGTGGCGTGTTCGTGGCCGGCGTGTGTGCGTTCCGTATGTGAATGAGCCTGGTGCTGCTATCAAGATCACCGGAATCTGAGGGGTTTGAGTATGTCCTATGTTGTTGTTGCGCCCCTTGTCGGGGTGAATGGTGCTGATGGAAAGCTGAAGTACCTGTATCAGGATGCGGTTGTGCCGCTTGACGTGTCGGAAGCGGATGTTGCGCGTCTCGCTGCGGGTGGCCTGATCGAGAAGCTTGAAACCGAAACGGTTGAGGCTGAGACGGTCGAGACCGAGAAGGTTGAGCCTGTTGTGAAGACCACTCCCGCAAAGGCAGCCCCCAAGAAGCCCGCAGGGGCATCGAGTGACGGCACCGCTTAGCCCGCTCATCACAGTTGAAGACGTTCAGTTTCGTCTGGGGGAAACCTTCGATGATGCTGAACGCCTTCAGGTTGAGTCGTTGATCGACTTCGCGTCGGCTCGACTGCGTGCGTATCCGCTGGACATTGACACCCGTATCGCGCAGGGCTCGCTGAGTTCTGCGCTCGTTACGGGGGTCCTGGTCACTGCGGTGGCTCGCGCTGTAGATGCTATGCGAGTGGGGTTGCGGGTCCGCTCGGAACAGTACCCGGAGATCAGCACCACCTATGTGGATGTCGATCCGTCGCTGATCTTCTTCTCCGCTGATGATCTGGCTGTACTCGATCCAGCGGTGGGAGTTCAATTCGGTGGCGCTTTCACGATTGTGCCGGGCTGATGTCGAAACTACCTGAGAAGTGGGTGTTGTTGCAGGACAACCCCCCAGAGCTTGATCCGTCTACGGGCAATCGACGGCCTGTTGCCCCTACTGAGGTGCCGTGGACAGGCCTGCTGCAACAGCGACAGCTCGCCTCGTCATCCGTTGATGCCGGCAACGTGGAGATCGTGGATGGTCACGTGGTGAGTTCGTATGTGCTGCTGTTGGATCCGGTAACAAAATGCCACTCGTGTGATTCAGCTTGGTTTAGGATGCTTCATTCGACCCGGATGCCGCGCGTGCAGTCGTCACGATCGCTCAGCCGTAGACTTTAAGCCTGTTCCGTTTGCGTTGGCTGCCATTGCGTCCGCACAGTTGAGAGCAATCAGGTCGAACGGCCTTCTGTACGGCGAACGCCCCACCTGACTATGCGACAGGTGGGGCGCTTCATCGTTCGAATGGCTATGGACTTACATCCGAGCCTCTGAAATTTCAGAGGGCGACGCCCGAATCCGCCCACCATTCGCGGAAGGCGTCCACGTCAGCACCGCTTCGTTCGATCCACGACGCGACCAGTTCGCGCACCTCGCACGAACGCTGATCTTGTTCCACCGACGCGAGGAACCGGTATGCCCTGGCCTCCTCAACATCACGCGCTCGCTGTGACTCAACCCGCCACGACCGCGATTCAACAGTCGGATCCAAGGTCTCGACAGCGCGAACGCCATCCAGAAGAAGGCGCAGAAGCCATGGTGACTGTTTGGCATCCACGATCACCTGTTGGTCTGCTTGGTTGATGACAAGTTGGTGGCGTGGGCCGAGCATTGTGTCGACGACGGTGCTTACTGCGATTGCGAATTCATTGCACACTGCTGTGGCCGAAACTCTGCCAAGCCAGTGGGTCAGTTCGATGTTGCTCATGTCTCTAGCTCCGTGTCTGCGGGAGCGCCATTAGGCGCTGAGAAGTCTTGTGAGGGCTTAGCTTTGGTGACCGCAGAGGGAGTAGCGGGAGGGAAGGGCAGAGCGTTCCCCGTTCGCGATTGGAACGGGGACACTCGCCGTGCCGCGTCGGTCACTGCGGTCGGTTGGTTGATGTGTCCACGCCTGGCGGGTATTAGTCGCAGGGCGTCAGGGCCGGTGTGTTCACAGATGCGCTACGGCTGCCACGCCGTTCCAGCTCGGGCCTGCCTTGGACCTGGTGTCATCTTGTGATCGAGATGATGCTTATTCCCAGCAACGGGAGACGGCACCAGGGGCTAGCTGGCCCACCCGAAATATCTCTCGGGCGCAGGAGGTCGATCTGAGTTCCGAACGGGGGAGTGGTGATCTACGGGTGCCGGATCGGTCCGAGCATCACTGGCTTCGCCACTTGGATCAGGCGTGCCAGCCCAAGAGGACTAGGACCTTCAGTGCGCCGTAGACGACGGCGTAGCTGGCGAAGAGGATCAGCATGACGGCGGTGGCTTCACGCACGTTTCTGCTGGTAAAGAGTTTGTCGGTGGGTGTCGATACAATCTTGGTACGGTTCACGGGAAGTTGGATTCCTTCGTTCCGAGGCTCCGGAGCTGGTGTTAGCGCACCAACCGGGGCCGATTTGGTTTGTCGGATAACATCGAGGGATAGAAGCCCGAATGGCCTGTGGGGGATCTGAGAGAGATTCCCGAGGTCGTACTCAAGAATTCCCAGCTAGGAGACCCACGGCGTGGCCGAGTTCATTTACACGATGAAGAAGGTGCGCAAGGCGCACGGTGACAAGGTCATCCTCGATGACGTCACGATGAGCTTTTACCCCGGCGCGAAGATCGGTGTCGTCGGACCGAACGGCGCTGGTAAATCCAGCATCCTCAAGATCATGGCCGGACTGGACCAGCCGGGCAACGGCGAGGCATTCCTGGCTCCGGGCGCGACCGTCGGCATCCTCATGCAGGAGCCGGAGCTCGACGAGACCAAGACTGTTCGCGAGAACGTCGAGGACGGTCTCGGAGAGACGATGGTCCAGCTCAAGCGGTACAACGAGATCGCCGAGCTGATGGCTACGGATTACTCCGACGAGCTCATGGAAGAGATGGGCGAACTGCAGGAGAAGCTCGATCACGCAGATGCGTGGGAGATCGACTCGCAGCTCGAGCAGGCTATGGACGCCCTGCGCTGCCCCCCGCCGGAAGAGATGGTCACCCACCTCTCCGGTGGTGAGAAGCGACGCGTTGCGCTCTGCAAGCTGCTGCTGAGCAAGCCCGACCTCCTGCTCCTCGATGAGCCCACCAACCACCTCGACGCCGAATCTGTCCTGTGGCTCGAGCAGCACCTCGCTGCTTACCCCGGCGCAATCCTCGCCGTGACTCACGATCGTTACTTCCTCGATCACGTCGCGCAGTGGATCTGTGAAGTAGACCGCGGACGCCTGTACCCGTACGAGGGCAACTACTCCACCTACCTGGAGCAGAAGGCTGCACGCCTCGAAGTTGCCGGCAAGAAGGATCAGAAGCTGCAGAAGCGCCTCAAGGACGAGCTCGCATGGGTTCGTTCCGGCGCCAAGGCCCGCCAGGCCAAGAACAAGGCTCGTCTCGATCGCTACGAGGAAATGGCGAACGAAGCAGAGAAGACGCGCAAGCTCGACTTCGACGAGATCCAGATCCCGGCACCGCCGCGCCTGGGTGACGTGGTCGTGGAGGTCTCGAACCTCGACAAGGGCTTCGACGGTCGCGTTCTGATCAAGGATCTCTCGTTCACGTTGCCGCGCAACGGAATTGTCGGCGTCATCGGCCCCAACGGCGTCGGTAAGACGACGCTGTTCAAGACCATCGTCGGTCTCGAGGAGCCTGACGCCGGTGAGGTCAAGATCGGTCAGACGGTCAAGCTGAGCTACGTCGACCAGAACCGTTCCGGAATCGACCCCAAGAAGACGGTCTGGGAGACCGTGTCCGACGGGCTCGATTTCATCGTCGTCGGCCAGACCGAGTTCCCCTCGCGCGCGTACATCAGCTCGTTCGGTTTCAAGGGCCACGATCAGCAGAAGCCGGCCGGCGTCCTCTCCGGTGGTGAGCGCAACCGCCTGAACCTGGCGATGACGCTCAAGCAGGGCGGCAACCTGATCCTGCTCGATGAGCCCACCAACGACCTCGACGTCGAAACCCTCGGCTCGCTGGAGAACGCTCTCGAAGAGTTCCCCGGCTGCGCCGTCGTGATCTCGCACGATCGCTGGTTCCTGGACCGGACTTGTACCCACATCCTCGCGTGGGAAGGTGGCTTCGGCGACAACGAGGCAGCTTGGTACTGGTACGAGGGCAACTTCGAGGGCTACGAGGCGAACAAGGTCGAGCGACTCGGCCCCGACGCCGCACGCCCGCACCGCGTGACTCACCGCAAGCTCACCAGGGACTGATCCGGTGTCCGACGTATACACAGCGCAGATCCAGGTCCGGTGGGGCGATTCCGACCGGTTGGGTCACGTCAACAACACGCGTTACGTCGAGTACATGCAGGAAGCGCGCATCCAGTTCCTGGAAGCGAAACTGGCGCCGCTCGGCGGCCGGCCGGGATACCTCGTGGTTCGAAAGATGACCGTCGAGTTCCTCAAGCCGGTCACCGATCGGTCCGGTCCCTTGAATGTGGAGATCTTCACGACTCACGTCGGGACTTCCTCGTTCACGGTTCGGCACGTCATCCGTGACAACGCGGGTGTCGAATGCGCTTTCGGCGACGCGTTGATGGTCGGATTCGACACGGTGTCCGAAAAGTCCAGACCGCTGGCGGACAGCGAACGCGCGGTGCTCGAAGCATCGCTTGTTCAGATGACGACATCGTAGATTTCGTTTCTCAGTTCACCCTAGGTACTGGTTGCCGCGGCTAGTCTCGAGTCAGAGATTGGTCGCGGCGATCAGAACCCACAAGGATGTGAGCCAGGAATGACAGACCGTGTACGGCAGCAGGGCACAGGCCTCGACGAAGCGACGTTGTTGACGCGTCTTCGCGAGGCCTTTTTCACGCATATCGACGAGGGTGACAGCGACGACGTCATCAACGGTCGATCGGATCGAGTCCTGCTCGCGCATCTTGCGCTCGGGAGGCAGCGGACCCCGGGCACGGCCGTATGGCGTGTGTACCGCCCGTCAGGATCCGAGGGTCTCGGCGCTGCCGTCCAGATCGTCACCGACGACATGTCGTTGCTCGTCGAGTCCGTTACCGCGATGCTCAACCGACAAGGTGTGGGAATCAGTCAATTCGCCCATCCGATCCTGACGGTTGAACGCGATGACTCGGGCAATCTGATGTCCTTGGGCGACAGCGGTATCCAAGAATCCTGGATGCACGTCCAGTTGGACTCCGAAGTCGAGGATTCCGCTCTCGACGCGATCGAAGCACACCTCGGCAAGGTGCTCGCGGACGTCCGCCAGGTGGTTGGTGACACCCCGGACATGAAGGCATTGCAACTGCGCGTTGCCGACGAGTTGGAGAGTGCTGCAGAAACTGCCTCCGGGAGGATCACCCCCGAAGAATTCTCCGATACCGCTCGGCTGCTGCGGTGGATGGCGGACGGAAACTATGCCGTGCTCGGATACCGGCGATTCGAGGGTACGAAGGACGGTTCACGCACGGTCGCCGGCAGCGGGCTCGGCGTGCTGCGCTCCGACGCGGTCACCGAAGGCCCGATGAGTTTGCCTCCCGTCGCAGATCTCCCGGATCGACCGCTTCTGGTCCTGACGCAGGGATCGTTCCCCGCCACGGTGCACCGCGCTGTCTACCCGTACTTCGTGGGTGTCTCGATCCTCGACGACGAGGGAAACATCGTGGGGGAGCACAGATTCCTGGGTGTGTTCACCGTGGTCGCACTCCACGAGAACGTCCTCGCGATTCCTCTGATCGAGCGCCGCGTTCGCGAAGTCATCGCGCGTGCCGGTGTCGACCTGCATTCGTACTCCGGTCAGGCGATGCTCGAGGTCATCCAGTCGTTCCCACGCACCGAGTTGTTCTCGAGCGACGCCGAGACCTTGTTCGAGACCGTCCACGCCGTGCACAGCATCGGGCTGCGTCGACAGGTGCGACTCTTCGTCCGCGAGGACACGTTCGGACGCTTCGTGTCCTGCTTGGTGTACCTACCCCGCGACCGGTACACGACGCGGGTGCGACTGGCGATGCAAAACCTGCTGTGGCGCGAATTCGGACCAGGCACAGTCGATTACACCGCCCGGGTTACCGAGAACGATCTTGCGCTGTTGCACGTGACGATCCGGCGCGATCCGGACAGTGAGCCGGTTCATCTGGATGTCTCCGAGGCCAACCGCGAGCGAGTTCAGGCTCTGTTGACCGAAGTCAGTCGTAGCTGGGACGACCGCATCAACGACCTTGTTCGTGAAAGTCCGGGTGTGGATCCGGAACTGGTGCAGCGGTATTCGCGGGTGCTTCCCGATGGATACAAGGAGGACTTCGAACCGTCACGCGCGTTGGCCGACATCGCCCGACTCGAGGCGTTGGCGCCAGGCGCGATCGACGTACTGCTCTATCGTGCTGTGGACTCCGCGCCCGGTGCCTGGCGCTTCACGCTCTTCGTCGGCGGCGACGGTATCTCGTTGAGCCAGGTGCTACCGGTGCTGCAGTCACTCGGCGTCGAAGTTCTCGACGAGCGGCCGCACGTCGTGCAGCGACTCGACGGCGTTCAGTGCTGGATCTACGATTTCGGATTGTCGGTACCGGCGGATCTTCGGGCGTCGGTCGAGATCGACCTCGATGCGCAGGTGCCGCTCGAGACCAGTACCGCCCCGCTGACCGAGGTCCAGAAGCGATTCACGGCTGCATTCGGTGCAGTCTGGTTCGGCCGGGCAGAAGCTGACCGATTCAACGAGTTGGTGCTGCGGGCCGGAATGTCCTGGCGGCAAGCCGTGGTGCTGCGTGCTTACGCAAAGTATCTGCGCCAGGCCACATTTCCGTACAGTCAGTTCCACATCGAAGGAATCGCGCTTACACACCCGCAGACCGCGTTTGCATTGGTGCAGTTGTTCGAGGCGATGTTCGACCCCGAGAAGCAGGACGACATTCGCGTCGCCGAATTGGACGAGCAGTTGCGTGCGTCCATCGACGAGGTACTCAGCTTGGATGCCGATCGCATTCTGCGTGGAATGTTCTCCTTGGTGAAGGCGACCTTGCGTACCAATTTCTACGTCGTCGACGCCGATGGCCGCTCGCGCGACTACCTGTCGGTCAAGCTCGATCCCTCACGGATCAGCGAGTTGCCCAAGCCGCGGCCGGCTTTCGAGATCTACGTGTACTCGCCCGAGGTCGAAGGCGTCCACTTGCGATTCGGCGCAGTCGCGCGCGGCGGGCTCCGCTGGTCCGACCGGCGCGAGGATTTCCGCACCGAGGTGCTCGGCTTGGTGAAGGCTCAGGCCGTCAAGAACGCGGTGATCGTGCCGGTCGGCGCCAAGGGCGGCTTCGTCGTGAAGAATCCGCCTCTGCCGACGGGTGATCCGGCCGTTGATCGAATGGCGACGCTGGAAACCGGCAAGGCCTGCTACACCACGTTCATCTCCGGATTGCTCGACATCACCGACAACGTGCACGCGGCTACCGGCGAAGTTGTGACGCCGGATCGAGTGGTGCGCAAGGACGATCAGGATCGCTACCTGGTGGTCGCCGCGGACAAGGGCACGGCGACGTTCTCGGATCTCGCCAATTCGGTTGCCGCCAAGTACGACTTCTGGCTCGGCGACGCGTTTGCCTCCGGTGGCTCCGTGGGATACGACCACAAGGGCATGGGTATCACCGCTCGCGGCGCCTGGGAAAGCGTCAAGCGGCACTTCCGCGAACTCGGGGTCGACACGCAGACGCAGGATTTCACGACGGTAGGCGTCGGCGACATGAGCGGAGACGTGTTCGGCAACGGAATGCTCCTCAGTCGGCACATCCGTCTGGTGGGCGCGTTCGATCATCGACACATCTTCCTCGATCCGAACCCGGATGCAGCGAGCTCGTTCGTCGAACGTCAACGACTTTTCGAGTTGCCACGGTCGTCATGGGCCGACTACGACAAGAGCCTGATCAGTGAAGGTGGCGGCGTCTGGGACCGCACGGTCAAGTCGGTTCCGATCGCCGAAAGCGTCCGGATCGCACTGGGTCTGGCCGAGGGGGTCACGAAGCTCTCGCCGCCGGAATTGATGCAGGCGATTCTGTCGGCACCGGTGGATCTGCTGTGGAACGGCGGAATCGGTACATACGTCAAAGCGTCGACCGAGACCAATGCGCAGGTTGGCGACAAGAGCAACGACGCCGTGCGTGTCGACGGTCAAGATCTGCGGGTCAAGGTGATCGGGGAGGGCGGCAACCTCGGCGTCACTGCTCTGGGAAGAATCGAGTTCAGCGCCAGCGGCGGTCACATCAACACCGACGCCATCGACAACTCGGCCGGCGTCGACTGCTCCGATCACGAAGTGAACATCAAGATTCTTCTCGATTCGCTCGTGCGTTCGCAGTTACTGCCCACGCAGGAACGGAATCCGTTGCTGGCGTCGATGACCGACGACGTGGCGGCGCTGGTGTTGGCGGACAACATTGCTCAGAACGCGCTGCTCGGAATCTCCCGCGTGACCGCTTCTCAGATGCTCGGTGTTCACCGCCGTCAGTTGACGGATCTGACCAAGGCACGTGGCCTTGACCGCAAGCTCGAGGCGTTGCCGACCGACAAGGAGATCGAGCGTCGACTCGAGGCCGGTGTGGGTCTGACGTCGCCGGAATTGGCGACGCTGACGGCGCACGTCAAGCTTTCACTCAAGGACGATCTGCTCGCAACCGAGTTGCCGGACAACGATTTCTTCGCCCAGCAGATCCCGCAGTACTTCCCGACCGCTGTTCGCGATCGGTTCGAAACGGAGATCAAGGCACACCCGTTGCGGCGGCAGATCGTCGCGACGATGCTCGTGAACGAAGTGATCGACAACGGCGGAATCACGTACGCCTACCGCTTGGCCGAGGAGACCGGAGCGAGCAGTACCGACTCGATCCGTGCCTACGCCGCTGTGCGAGAGGTGTTTGCGCTCGACGAGGTGTGGTCGCGAATCCGCTCGGCGGGCGTCAGTGCAGAGATCGAAAACGAGCTGATCGTGGAGTCGTGCCGCTTGCTCGACCGCGCGTCGCGGTGGTTCCTGGCCAATCGGCCCCAGCCGATCGCCGTCGGCGCCGAGGTAGCGCGTTACTCGGCGGCGTATCGGGCGACGGCACCTCTGGTTCCGGGGCTGCTTGCGGGCCATCAACTCGACGATCTGCTGGTGCGGGCTCAATCGGTGATCGATCGCGGGGCTCCGGAAGCGTTGGCGCTGGACGTGTTCCGACTGCTCGACGTCTACTGCCTGCTCGACATCGCGGATATCGCCGACATCGCAGATCACGACATCACCGAAGTCGCGGAGCTGTACTACGCCTTGGACGCGCATCTGGGAATCGACTGGTTGCTGAGCGCGGTCTCGGGACTCGAGCGCGGCGATCGATGGCACTCGCTCGCGAGGCTCGCGTTGCGAGACGACCTCTACAGTTCGCTTCGGCAGCTGACGATGGAGGTTCTGGCCGGCGGCGAGCCGGGGGAGTCGCCGCAGGAGAAGATCGACGAATGGGAGTCGACCAACGCCTCGCGTCTGAGCCGGGCGAGGGCAGCTCTCGTCGAGATCTTCGAGTCTGGGACGCTTGACCTCGCGACGCTCTCGGTGGCGGCGCGTCAGGTTCGTAGCATGGTGCGCAGCATGGGCACCCGATCGGAGGTAGGACGTTGAGCGAAGGATTCCACGCCGAAGTTGTGGTTCGGTGGTCCGACATGGATGCCTTCCAGCACATCAACCACGCACGGATGGTGACGTTGCTCGAAGAGGCGCGGATTCCTTGGTTGTTCGAAGACTCGCGCCCGACGGTCACCCTGCGTGACGGGGCCGTGATTGCCGATCTCCATGTGCGGTACCGCGGCCAACTGCGGCACGACGATTCGCCGCTCGACGTCTTCATGTGGGTGGAAAAGGTGCGCGCGGTGGACTTCACCATCGCGTACGAGGTTCGCCCCCGCGGTGCGGATCTCAGTGTCCCGCCGTCCATCGTGGCGTCGACTCAGATCGCGGCCTTCGATATCGACACTCAACGTTTGCGTCGCCTCAGCGGGCCCGAGCGCGAGTACTTGGAGAGCTGGCAACGTGCATGAACGTGTACTGACCGTGCCCGAGGAGGCCGAGCGAAAGAACTTGGCCGGCTTCATCGGTCATGCCTTGCGTTTGGACGAGTCCACGGTCATCCGGATGCGTCGACGCGGAGATGCTCACCTGAGCGTTTGGGCGTCAACGGGTTTCGACGCTCTCGCTACGCGAACCGTGGCGGGCACCATCAACCCTGACGACACCTCGGCTGCCGGCGATCAGTTGCTCTCGGCGGTGGAGCAGGCGACAAGTGAGCTGATCGATCCGGGGTTCGCCATGGATTCGGCGTGGCGTGGGGCGTTGCCGCCGATGGACGGCTTCGAGCACCTGGACGACGTACCCGCCCGGGTGCTGATCGAACTGGCGCAGCGGGGCAACGCCTTGGCACTGGAGCATGGAAGTAGTCACGGTCCGCCGGCGTCGTTGCTCGATCAGGACGTGCTCGAGGTCAGTGGTCCGTCCGGCACGGTCGGGATCTCGATGCGGGTTGTTTTTGCCTTGACCGCAATGGGATTCGTTCCGCACGCCGGGTCCGAGGCGATGACCGCCGACATCGACCTCGAGCAGATCGACGCCTCGGAACTGGTTCGGGTGCGGGCGAGCAAATCCTGGGTGCGGCTCGATGCACGGTTCGGTTCGATCTACCGTCACCGCGGTGGTTCGATACCGCTGATGGTCGCACGATAGGAGTTCAGGTGGCGGGTGCGGTGTTCTCTCAGATCAGCCACGCCGCAGCGTTGACGGGTAGTTGACCGTCGACGAGTGGTGCGCTGCTCAACAGTAGCTGCCCGCTCGGCAGTGCGATCGGCACCTCCGTGGTGTTGAGAGCACAGATCAGACCACCGCGTCGACGGAAAGCGAGGCAGCCGGGGGGACTGCCGTACCAATCGATGTCGGCGCCGGAGAACTCCGGCCTGGCGCTACGAAGTTCGAGGGCGGCGCGATAAAGCGAGAGCATCGAGTCGACGTCCTCGATCTGCGCCTCCACCGTGAGCGTCGACCACTCGCGTGGCATCGGCAACCAGGTGCTCGCGCCGGTGGTGAATCCGAACGGGGGTTCGCTTCCTTCCCACGGAAGGGGCACTCGGCAGCCGTCGCGTCCTCGCTCGGCATGTCCGGATCGTTCCCAGACCGGGTCCTGTAGTGCCTCGTCGGGCAGGTCGACGTTCGGCAGGCCGAGTTCGGCTCCGTTGTAGATGAAGCTCGCGCCCGGAAGCGCCAGTTCGACGAGGATCATCGCCCGTGCGCGTTGGGTTCCGATCTCACCCCCGCCGTAGCGCGTGACTTCACGTTCGACGTCGTGATTCGACAGCGTCCACGTGGGCACACCCCCGACCTCGGCGACGGCCGCAAGAGAGTTCTCCACGGCCTCCCGGACGGACTCGGCGGAGAATTCGGTTTCTGCAAGTCGGAAGTTGAATCCGAGATGCAGTTCGTCTGGCCGGATGTATTCGCCGAACTTCTGGTTGTCCTTCACCCAGATCTCGCCGACGGTCATCGCCTCCGGGAACTCGTCCATGACCTTGCGGATGCCGCGGTGGATTTCGTGAACTGCCGGGTTGTTGAACCGCGGGTCGTCGTCGGAATTGCGCATGAGCTCGTTGAGCTCCCAGTCGTGGTCCGGCAAACCGTCGGGCTTGGCCATTCCGTGGGCCACGTCGATGCGGAATCCGTCGATTCCGCGCTCGAGCCAGAACCGCAGAGTCTTGGCGAGGTCGTCGAAGACCTCGGGGTTGTCCCAGTTCAGGTCGGGCTGTTCCTTGGCGAAGATGTGCAGGTACCACTGGCCGGGTGTTCCGTCGGCTTCGGTGACGCGGGTCCACGCCGGGCCGCCGAAGATGCTCGGCCAGTTGTTCGGCGGTTCGTTGCCGTTCTCACCTTTGCCGTCTCGGAAGATGTAACGGGATCGCTCCGCAGAACCGGGCGCCGACGCCAGGGCTGCCTTGAACCACTCGTGCTGATCACTCGTGTGGTTCGGGACCAGGTCCATCGTGACCTTGATTCCGCGTTCGTGGGCTGACGTGATCAGTGAATCCATCGTCGCCAGATCGCCGAACAAGGGATCGATGTCGCGAGGATCCGAGACGTCGTAGCCGTGGTCTGCCATCGGTGACTTCATCACCGGGCTCAACCAGATTGCATCGATGCCGAGCAGTTCGAGGTAGCCGAGTTTCTCCTCGACTCCGCCGAGGTCGCCGATACCGTCGCTGCCCGAATCGGCAAAAGAACGCGGATAGATCTGATAGAAGACCGCCTCGTTCCACCACGGGGCTTCGGGCCGGCTTACAGAGGACGAATCCGCGGGGGTGCTCACAGCAGTTCATAGTGCCAAACGTCTGGCGCTCTCACGACTTGGACACGGCAAAAGCGTGACTCTTTACCTAGCCTTGGTGTACTTTGCATTCACGCGGTGACACCATGTGGCAACTTTGGTGTTACTGCCGGGGGAGAAGTATTCGGGAATTCAACCAAGGGGGCTTGGCCTTGACTTTGTCGGCAATCGAAGCGGTCAGTTTGGATCATGTACTGCTCGAGGATGATCCGATCAACCGCGACTGGATAATCTTCGGCACACCGGTTGCACGGTCGGCGCAATGGTCGGCGAGTAAAGACGGGACCACGACTACACACGTCTGGGATTGCACGAAGGGGCGCTTCCGCTGGTACTTCCACGCGGACGAAATCGTGCACATCATCGAAGGGTCGGTCACCGTTCAGGCCGACGGAATCGCCGAGCGAACCCTGAGTGTCGGCGATGCCGCACTCTTCCGTGCGGGCAGTTGGTCGGAGTGGGAGGTCGAAGAGTACGTGCGCAAGCATGCAATCTTGAGTTCGCCCCTGCATCCCACGGTGTCGTTCGGGGTACGAGCAGCCCGCCGGGTCGCGCGCGTGTTCAGGCCGAAGGCTAAGTAGACGGTCAGATAGCGGAGTTCACCATGGACGCGGCAGCCATCTCCATGTAGTCGATCAACTGCTTGCGGTGCACCGGGCTCAGAGTCTTCTCGTCGATGGACGCGATGGCGACGTGCATGCACCGCAGCCACGCATCACGCTCGATCGGGCCGATCACGAATGGATTGTGGCGCATCCGCAGACGCGGGTGTCCACGCTCCTCCGAGTACGTGTGCGGTCCGCCCCAGTACTGCTCGAGGAACATCCGCATCCGCCGCTCGGCCGGGCCGAGATCGGCCTCGGGGTAGAGCGGGCGCACAACCTCGTCCTTCGCGACCTCTTCGTAAAATCGCGCGGTGAGCTTGTGAAACGTCTCGGCTCCGCCGACGGCGTCGTAGAAGGTCTGCTGCACGTCTTGCTGTACGTCATTCATGGCAAGTTCCATTGTGCCTGACGGCCGTAGTGGTCGGTTTCCGGGTCGACGACGGTTGTATCGAGTCGGAGTGCGTACCCATTCACCGGAAATTCACCGGCCGTCCTGGCAATTTTGTTCGAAATGGGAGTGCGTAACGCGATCATCCGTGGTCAACTTGGGGGCAGTCTCCCGGAGGTCGTATGAAGAACCGACATGCTGCACGCAATCACCGACAACTCCAGCCCACTAGCGCGCGGAACGACCACGCGTTAGGGGCTGTTCTGGAAGTTGTTCCTGACGGGTTCGCGCACACCGCTGACCCACTCTTTTCCGACGAGCATTCTCACCTCGAGATGTTCCCTCCCGATCGCGTCGTCCCCGAGTGGGTGAAACGTCGGGTGCTACTGCTCAACGTCACGTACGAACCGCTGACCGCCCTTCCTGCCAGGCGCGCGGTCGTACTGATGGCCTGCGGCAAGGCCGATACCGTCCACGAGGACGAACAGGGCCCGGTAGTCCATTCCGCGGACTGGTCGGTGCAGGTTCCCTCGGTCATTCGATTGCGCACCTACGTGCGCGTTCCGTATCGCGCCCGCATCCCCATGACCCGTGCCGCACTGATGCATCGTGACCACTTCCGATGTGCGTACTGCGGAGCCAAAGCCGAAACCATCGATCACGTCGTTCCTCGCAGCCGAGGTGGCGGGCATTCGTGGGAGAACTGCGTCGCGTGCTGTGCCCCCTGCAATCACCGCAAGGCCGACAAGATGCTCAGCGAACTCGGATGGACCCTCCGTGCGGAACTGGTCCCGCCGTCCGGACCGCACTGGCGTCTGCTCGCGGCGACCAAGGAATTGCATCCGGCGTGGATGCCTTATCTCGGCGTGGGCGCAGCCTGAGCAATGTGTCGGCGTGGGCGCAGCCTGAATTGAGTTCTAGCGTCACCGAAACGAAATTGCCCGAGAATTTGTGGCCCTGACGCTTTCCTTCCTGGCGTTCTGGGCTACGTTATCTGGTGTGAGCATTCTCGAGGTAGTACTGATATACGTTGGGATTCCGGCCTTGATCACCGCGTTCTTCGCGGCTGCGTCCTTCCTCGGGAAGAAGACGCCGGGACCGGTTCCGCCGGCGTTCCATCTCGGTGAGTCGTGGGATCACGCTCCCGTGCTGTGGAGTGCTGTCGACGAGGTCACCGTTCGCGGTGGCCATCACGGCAGTGCACACGCAATCGAAGCCGGTTCGGCTGATCTGATCGGAGGGTCCGCAAGTGGCAAATGGTGATCATTCGACCGCGCTCGCAGTAGCGCCCGAGGACCTGCCCGTCGGCAGCGTCGTCACGTCCAGTGGACGCGTATCCGGTGTGCATCGCATCGGCGAGCCGTTCACCGACGATCTTCCGTTCGAGACCATGGATCTGGTCGCGCTCGACGTCGCGATGACCGAAGCGACGCGGGCCACCAAGGTGCGGTTCAACGCGTACGTCGGTGATCTCGGTTCTGATCCGGCAGCGGGTGCCGACGCATTGTTCCCGACCACGCCCGAAGCCGAGCGTTCCGTCCTGATCGCCGTTTCGCCCAACCAGCGCACCGTCGAGGTTCGCAGCGGTCGGGCAATCGCCGATCGGGTCACCGATCGTGTTACCCAGCTCGGAGCAACGGCAGCTGTTGCATCCTTCAGTGAAGGCAACCTGATCGACGGACTGATCAGCGCTATCCGCGTTATGGCAGCCGCGATTTCAGCGCCCTGACTTGTAAGACACTGGCCGGTGCTCGCTTCGATTCGTGAGAATCGAAGCGAGCACCGGCCTTTCGCATGTCAGCTCGCGTCGAACTTTCGTGCTGCGAGTGAACGAACCACGCCGGCCTGGCCTTCGACGACCAGGCGACGCAACGCGGGAGGGATGTCGCCTTCGAGGAACCGGTCTGCTGCCGCTACGGATTCGTCCGAGATCGACCACGACGGGTACAGCCCGATGACGACCGTCTGTGCCACTTCGCTCGAGCGTCGTTCCCACACCGCCGCGATATCGGCGAAGTAGCGGGAGACGAAGGGCTCGAGCAATTCGTCCTGGCCTTCGCGAGCGAACCCGCCGATGATCGATCGCGCGGTGATGTTGGGCACGGAGTCGTCGCCGACGACCTTTGCCCAGACCTCTTCCTTGACAGCGACCTGCGGACGTCCGGCCGCGGCCGCTGCGGCTTGACGAGCGCCCGCAGCGGTCGGGTCACGCTGAGCTTCGGCGTCGATGAATGGAGTTGCGGTTCCTTCGGCGTCGATCTCACCGGCGGCCGCGAGTGCCCCGACGATGCGCCAGCGCAGGTCCGTGTCGACGATCAGGCCGTCGAGCCCAACGGTGGAGGGATCGGCGTCGAGCAATTCGCGCAGTACCTCGGTGTGCCACGGGGAGAGTGCTGCGCCGGTGAGTGCGTTGACGAATGCCAGCTGGTGGTCGGACCCGGCCTCTGCCTCACGTGCGAGTTCGAGCAACCGATTGGCGAAGCTCGCCGCGCCTTCGGCCTCGGCCCAGGCCGGATCTGCGTAGGAGCCGATGGCGGTTTGGGCTTGGAGCAAGAGACGTTGCACCACACCGACTTCGGTCTCCGAACTGATGCCGCGCTCGACCAGCGCGACGAAGTCGCGTGCCTTCAGTTCGGCTTGACGGGTCATTTCCCACGCCGCCGACCAGACCAGGGTGCGGGGGAGTGAGTCGGTGATGTCGCCGACCCGCTCGATCGCCGTCGCCAACGATTCGGGATCGAGTCGCACGGAGCCGTAGGTGAGATCGTCGTCGTTGACCAACACGAGTGCACCGCGGGCGACGCCGACAAGTTCGGGGACATCCGTGCTTTCCGCGGCATCGAGGTCGAGTTCGACGCGATGGCTTCGCACCAACTTGCCGTCGACGTCGTCGTAGATTCCGATGGCGATCCGGTGGATTCGACGCTCCCCGGCGCCTGGTGCAGCACCGTCCTGCAGGACGGCGAAGCGGGTGAACTTTCCGTCTGCGTCGACATCGAAGTCGGGGCGCAGGATGTTCAAACCGGTGGTCTTGAGCCACTGCCGACCCCAGTCGGAAAGGTCACGGCCCGAGGACTTTTCGAGTGAGCCCAGCAGATCGTCGAAGGTTGCGTTTCCGAATGCGTGCTCACGGAAGTACTCACGCAGTCCGGCGAGGAACGGCTCGAGTCCGACGTATGCCACCAACTGCTTGAGGACGCTGGCGCCCTTCGCGTACGTGATGCCGTCGAAGTTCACCTCGACGGCGGCCAGGTCCGGAATGTCCGCGGCAATCGGGTGCGTCGACGGCAACTGGTCCTGGCGGTACGCCCACGACTTCTCGACGTTGGCGAACGTCGTCCAGGCGTTCGTGTACTCCGTGGCCTCGGTCTGGCACAGGACCGAAGCGAAGGTCGCGAACGACTCGTTGAGCCATAGGTCGTCCCACCACGCCATCGTGACGAGGTCGCCGAACCACATGTGCGCCATTTCGTGCAGGACCGTTTCGGCACGACGTTCGTACGAGTAGCGGGTCACCTTGGAGCGGAAGACGTAGTCCTCGAGGAATGTCACGGCGCCGGCATTCTCCATCGCGCCCGCATTGAATTCGGGGACGAAGAGCTGGTCGTACTTGCCGAAAGCATAGGGAACACCGAAGTTGCGGTGGTAGAAGTCGAATCCCTGCTTGGTCTCGGTGAACAGTCGCTCCTCGTCCATGAACTCGGCCAGCGAAGCGCGGCAGAAGATTCCGAGCGGGATGTCGCCGTGCTCGTCGGAGTAGTTGTCGGTCCACTGCGCGTAGGGACCGGCGATGAGCGCCACCAGGTACGTGCTCATCTTCGGGGTGGTCCGGAAAACGTGCTTGCCGGGATCGGCGGCAAGGGTCTCGACGACCGCGGAGTTGGAGATGACCTTCCACGACGTGGGAGCGGTGACGCGGACGTCGAACGTGGCCTTGAGATCAGGCTGATCGAAGCACGCGAACATGCGCTTGGCGTCGGCCGTCTCGAACTGTGAATAGAGGTAGACGGAGTCATCGGTCGGGTCGACGAATCGGTGCAGTCCCTCGCCGGTGTGGGAGTAGATGCAATCGGCCTCGATGACCAACTCGTTGTCGGCAGCGAGGTCCGGCAGGCTGATGCCAGTCGACTCGTCGTAGCCGGAGACGTCGAGCGCGGTGCCGTTGAGGACCGCGGAATGGACTCTGGCCGCGACGATGTCGATGAAGCTGCTTGCTCCGGCCGTGGCGGTGAACGTGACGGTGGTCTTCGAGGAGAACGTCTCCTCGCCGGGTGCGTCTTTGCCGTCGGTGAGATCGAGTTCGATCAGGTAGTTCTCGACGGTCAGGATTGCTGACCGTTGCGCTGCGGTTTCGCGTGTCAGGTTCGGTGCGACCACAAAGATCTCCTCGTAGATGGTGCGGATCTATTACGTCCATCCCATCACGAAGAGAACGACTTCACTCAAGCGGACACTTCTGCCAGCGGAATCTCCGGGTCGGCCAACCGCTCCGGATCGACGGAACGCGAAGACGCGACCAATTCCTTGATGGCGTCACCGGAATCCCAGATGTTCACGTTCATTCCGGCGAGCACCTTGTTCGCGGAATCCAGCCAGAATGCCAGGAACTCGCGCTTGTCGACGTCGCCGCGAGTGACGACACGGGAGTAGCCGCCGTGCGGTGCGTGACCTACGTATTCCATTCCGAGGTCGTACTGATCGGTGAAGAAATACGGCATGCGGACGTACTCGGCGGGCCGTCCCAACATGGTCTCTGCGGCCGTCTCGGGTTGGTTGAGTGCGTTTGCCCAGTGCTCCACCCGAATTCGTGCATTCAGAATCGGATGCTGTGCGGCCGCGATGTCACCCACTGCGACCACGTCGGGGTCGCTGCTCTGCAGACCGGCGTCGACGAGAACCCCGTTCTCGACGTCGATACCCGCCTCCGATGCCAACTCGGTGTTCGGCAATGCGCCGACAGCGATCAACACGGCGTCGGCCGGAATCACGGTTCCATCGCTCAAAGTGACGCCCGAGGCGTGACCGCCGTCGACAGAGATTGCAGTGACGTCCGTGCCGGTGCGTAAGTCCACCCCGTTCTGGCGGTGCAGCGCGGCGAAGACCTCACCCATTTCCGGGCCGAGGGTCGATTCGAGCGGAAGGCCGGCATGTTCGAGCACGGTGACCTCGACGTCGAAACCGCGAGCCGACGCGGCAATTTCAAGGCCGATCCAGCCGGCACCGACCACGACGAGCTTCTTGTCGGCGGCCAGGGTGCGCAGCAGCGCGGCGGCCTGATCGACTGTTCGCACGTAGTGAACGCCCTCGGCGTAGGATCCCGGGATGTCGAGGCGCCGCGACCGCGAACCGGTGGCCAAGGCGAGCTTGTCGTAGCTGATCGTGGAACCGTCCGGAAGTGACACGGTGTGCGCAGCGGGGTCGATGGCCGTTGCCGTCGTTCCCGGGCGAAGATCGACATGATGGTCGCGGAACCACTCGCCGTCGTGGACGGTGAATTCGGGGAGCGTCTTCTTGCCGGCGAAGAACTCTTTCGACAGCGGCGGACGCTCGTACGGGAGGTGGTCTTCTTCACTCAGTACGGTGATCTCACCGTCGAAATCTCTGTCACGCAGGGCTTCTGCGATCTTTGCGCCCGCGAGCCCGCCGCCGACGATCACGAATCTCCGGTTGGTGCTCATTACTGAACCACTCCTTCGTACTCGTTTCTTTTCGACACTACTGCGATCGGGAGGTGGTTCGGGGGAAAGCGCGGGAAGGATTGCGGGTTCATGATTGTTGGCAGAACGGGAGTATGTCCCCGAACTGATATGACCTGACCGACATGAACTGATAGGGAGTTTCTTCGTGAGCGCAACCTCGAGCAAGACCACGGACACTGCTGACTTCTGGTTCGATCCGCTCTGCCCGTGGTGCTGGATCACCTCACGCTGGATTCTCGAGGCCCAGCAGGTACGCGACATCGAGGCCAAGTTCCACGTGATGAGCCTTGCGGTTCTCAACGAGGGCCGTGACCTTCCCGACGAGTACCGGGAGATGATGACCAAGGCCTGGGGCCCGGTCCGTGTCGCCATCGCTGCAGCGCAGCTGAAGGGTGACGAGATCCTGCTGCCGCTGTACACGGCGATGGGGACGAAGATTCACAACGAGGGAAACAAGGACTTCGCCGACGTCATCAAGTCGTCCCTTGCCGAGGTCGGCCTGCCACCTGAACTGGCCGAGGCCGCCGACACCGACAAGTACGACGAGGCTCTGCGCGAGAGCCACCACAAGGGCATGGACGCCGTCGGACCCGACGTCGGAACCCCGACGATCCATGTCAACGGTGTGGCGTTCTTCGGCCCCGTGCTCTCACGCATCCCGCGCGGCGAGGACGCAGGCAAGGTGTGGGACGGCGCAGTCGCGCTGGCCGGCTACCCCCACTTCTTCGAGCTCAAGCGGACCCGCAACGAGGATCCTCAGTTCGACTGAGCGGCAGTGAGCGCCGGATTTCGGTAGAGCTGACCCGGCCGGAAGAACAGATGCCCTGAGTGCGTGCGGTTGCGAAGCGCAGCCGCACGCCAGGTCAGCACCGGATGCGACGACAAGATGTTGACGAACCACGGGAAGAACCCGGATTCGAGTGTCGCCCGATCGGCCAGTTCGTCGAACTCGACCAGACCCACCAGATACTTTCCCGCGCCGAGGACGCCCATCGCGCCCGGTGCACCCTGAGGGCGCATGTGAAAGCCGAAGTTGTCCGCCGTGTACTCCATGGAACGCGACAGCGAAGACCCGATCACCGGAATGTAGTTCGACGCGAACTGTCCCCACTGGCGCCAGTACGACGCATGCCCGGCAGCGATGTGGCCGACCTCGTGGCCGATGATGAATGCGAGCGCATCGGGCTCGCGTGCCTGCCCACCGACTTCGAACAGGTCGCTGTAGACGACGACGAAACGGCGAAATCCGTGCCCCGACGCAAACGCGTTGATCCGTCCGTTCCCCAGCACGACGTAGGCATCCGGCGGAGTTTTCATGCCGAACCGTGCCGCAGCCTCGGCAACCAGCTGATACCCCTCCGGAAACTGTGAAGGCGTCATCTTGATTCCGTTGACCTGTTGCGATCCGTACAGCTGACCTCGCGCGAGGAACAGCAGGATCGGAGCCGCGAGCACCACGAGGATCCACGTCGACAGATCACCCGCAGCGATCAGAACGATCGCCACCACATAAGTGACGACCGTCGTCAGCACCGCGAGCACGAGTAGCGGGATTTCCCACGGGTGGCGAACGGCGTCACTGCCCGGTGACACACGAAGGGCGGGTGCAGCGGCCTGGCCGTTGACGGGGTACATGGGCACCACGATAGGTGTGCTCGCGCGACGATGCGTGTTCCTGAAAGTGTGACGTCGACCCGGGTGCGCCCGGCTGGTCGGGCCTGAGAGAATTGTCGCCATGCGCGTATACCTGGGTGCCGACCATGCCGGATTCGAACGTAAGAACGAGATCATCGAACACCTGAAAGCGAACGGCCACGAGGCCATCGACTGTGGTGCTCACGAGTACGACGCCGTGGACGACTACCCGGCTTTCTGCATCGAAGCCGCAAAGCGCGTCGTCGCCGACGAGGGCAGCCTGGGAATCGTCCTGGGTGGCAGTGGCAACGGCGAGCAGATCGCAGCGAACAAGGTTCCCGGCGCACGGTGCGCCCTCGCTTGGAGCGTCGAAACGGCGAAGCTGGCACGTGAGCACAACAACGCTCAGCTGATCGGCATCGGCGGACGTATGCATTCCCTCGAGGAATCGCTTGCCATCGTCGACGCTTTCCTCGCCACCGCATGGTCGGGTGAAGAGCGCCACCAGCGTCGTATCGACATCCTGTCCGAGTACGAGAAGACCGGCGTCGCACCGGCTCTGCCGCAAGCCTGATCCGAAAGTTGTTCCGTGCCTGAAGGTCATACCCTGCACCGGCTGGCACGGTTGCATGCCCGCAAGTTCGTCGGTTCACCGGTCCGCGTCCTCAGTCCGCAAGGCAGATTCGCCGAGGACGCGCGCCTGGTGGACGGACACGTACTCACGTCCTCGGATGCCTGGGGAAAGCACCTCTGGCACACGTACGACAACGGTCTGACAGTTCACGTACACCTCGGGTTGTACGGAAAGTTCACCGACGCCGCCCTGCCGATGGAAGAACCGGTAGGCCAGGTCCGGATGCGAATGGTCGGTGCCGATTTCGGCACCGACCTTCGTGGTCCCACCGCCTGCGAAGTCCTGCTACCTCCTCAGGTCGCCGCGATCGAGGCCAGACTCGGGCCGGACCCACTGCGCCGCGACGCGGATCCAGAGAAGGCCTGGTTGCGAATCTCCAAGTCCAAGACGGCAATCGGCGCCCTGCTGATGGACCAGGCGGTCCTGGCGGGTGTCGGCAACGTCTATCGCGCCGAACTTCTCTTTCGTCACGGAATCAACCCTGAACGACCGGGGAATCTCGTCTCTCACGGCGAGTGGACCGCCATGTGGGCAGACCTAGTCGAATTGATGAAAGTCGGCGTCAGACGGGGGAAGATGCACGTCGTTCGCGCCGAGCACGACAACGGAGATCCGGCGTACGCGAAGGATCGTCCGCGTACCTATGTCTACAGAAGAGCAGGATCGCCGTGCCGCGTGTGCGGCACACCGATCCTGCATTCCGTCATGAAGGCGCGAAACCTGTTCTGGTGCCCGGTGTGTCAGTCGGCTTAGAAGTCGAAGCCGCCGAAGTCCCCGCCGCCCCCGAAATCCATTCCGCCTCCGTCGCCACCAGACCAGTCGCTTCCGCCGTCAGCGGTGTAGTCCGTGTTGTCGATACTCCCTTGGTCGGCGCCGGGATCACCGGCGTCCATACCCTGATCTCCCGAGTCACCGGAGCCTGTGTCGGCGCCGGGATCGCCACCCTGGGCGAAAGCCTCTGCGCCGTAAGGAACCCCGGCCATGCCGGAGAACATGGTCGAGAACAGCATCATCGAACCCAGACCCCAGGCGCCGGCGACGAGTGCAGGCTTCCACCAGGGTTCGGAGTACCAGCCGGCCGGGACCGGGCGTCCGGCGACTCGGCCACCGGGGTAGTAGTTGGGTGTGTGCGACGACGGATTGGGTGATGCGGCGACCTTGCGGCCCTCGAATTCGACCTCACGGTCTTCGGTGACCGAACCGGCAGCCTTCTGTCCGTCGATGGAAGGAACTTCCGGTCCCGGATCCATGCCCATCGCCACCCGTGCCGCGCGGATGTAGTAAAGCCCTTCCAGTGCAGTCTGTTTCGCGAGACGTGCTTGGACCGGCGTTGCGGCCTGATCGATCTGCGAGCCTGCGGCGTTGTACCGTTCGGCCGCGTCGGCGAGGGCTTGGCGCGACGCGTCGTCACTGCCGGTCAGGTTGTAGACCTGACCGCCGAGGCGTTCGATCGCCTGCCGGGCATCGGCTTTCGCATCGTCGAGTTGTGTTGCGCTGTGGCCGGAACCGCGTTGCTGGCTTTTCATGACCAGAAATACGACTACGGCCAGAACGACGAGTATGAGAAGAATCGTGGTCACGAGTGGCCTCCCGAGCAGAATCGATCCGGACAACTCCAGGATACGGACCGCAGGGGAGTGGTCTGAGTGGACAAAGTCGGAATACAAAAAATCCGCACCGGCTGGGCCGATGCGGATCTTTTGTGGAGTTTCCCTCCTGATGGAGGGGATGACGGGAATCGAACCCGCGTGATCAGTTTGGAAGACTGAGGCTCTACCATTGAGCTACATCCCCGTGCATACGACAACTCGGGATCGCCGTGTTCGTCGTCTGCGATACGAAACTGTACCCAATGCCCCACCGGATTTCATAATCGGGGGGTCGGAGAAGTTCGAGACCGTCGTTCACCTGGGGAATTGGCGAATTGCTCGGCGAGTCGGGGTGTCTCGGCCGCAGGCGCGACTTCTGATTCCGGCTCTGAATGGCAGTTGAGGCAAGGCTGTATGTGGCTGCCGTATGTGGCTGCCGTCGGATGACATACTGACGGGGTCGACAGCCGGGCCGTGTACAAATGGCGGTCGGGTTCGTGAGAGAGTAGTGAGCGCGATAGGGTTGTGCGCGGTCACCGATGGTGGCTGCCCTTGGTGGCCCGCTGTCTTAGTGGCCTCGGATGGCCGTATCGTGTGTTTCATGTGATCGGAAACGGGATGTAGCGCAGCTTGGTAGCGCATCCGCTTTGGGAGCGGAGGGTCGCAGGTTCAAATCCTGTCATCCCGACAAGTACGTACATGGCACTTCACCTCCAGTAAGTCCGGGAGTGAAGTGCCGCGCCAGACAGCAGTACCGATTCAACACAAGTTGTGAGCAAGACCAGACGAAGGAGCGAAGTTTCGTGAAGAGCACCGTCGAGCAGCTCAGCCCGACGCGAGTCCGTATCAACGTTGAGGTGCCCTTCGCGGAACTCAAGTCTGATTTCGACAAGGCCTACAAGGCCCTCGCGCAGCAGATTCGTCTCCCCGGCTTCCGTCCCGGCAAGGCTCCGGCCCGCCTCCTCGAAGCGCGTGTCGGTCGCGGCGCTGTGCTCGAGCAGGTCGTCAACGACGCTCTGCCGTCGCGTTACTCCGAGGCTGTCACCAGCGCCGGCGTGAAGGCCATCGGCCAGCCCGAGATCGAGGTCACCAAGATCGAAGACGGCGAGCTCCTCGAGTTCACCGCCGAGGTCGACGTGCGCCCCGAGATCGAGCTCCCTGACTTCAGCTCCATCAACGTCGAGGTCGATCCGATCGAGATCACCGACGAAGCCATCGAAGAGCAGCTGCTTTCGCTGCGTCAGCGTTTCGGCACCCTCACCGGCGTCGACCGCGCAGTCGAGGACGGCGACTTCGTCTCCATCGATCTGTCGGCCACCGTCGACGGCGAGAACGTTGCCGAGGCAACCGCGAGCGGACTGTCGCACGAGGTCGGTTCGGGCCAGCTCATCGAGGGCCTCGACGAAGCCATCATCGGCCTCAAGGCGGGGGAGTCCAAGGACTTCACATCGACGCTGGTCGCCGGCGAGTACGCAGGCAAGGAAGCTGTTGTCACCGTGACCGTGCAGACGGTCAAGGAGCGCGAGCTTCCGGCTGAGGACGACGAGTTCGCTCAGCTCGCCAGCGAGTTCGACACCCTGGAAGAACTGAAGGCTGACCTCCGTGAGCGCGTCGCACGCGTCCGCAAGGTCGAGCAGGCCGGTCAGATCCGCGACAAGGTTCTCGAGCAGCTGCTCGAGACCGTCGAGGTTCCGTTGCCGGAGGCTGTCGTCAAGGCTGAGGTCGACGCTGCACTGCACGACGCCGTTCACGGTCTCGATCACGACGAAGAGGCACTGAACAAGCTCCTCGAAGAGCAGGGCAGCAGCCGCGAAGAGTTCGACAAGGATGCACAGGAAGCCGCTGAGCGCTCCGTCAAGACGCAGCTCTTGCTCGACTCGATTGCCGATGCGGGCAACGTCACCGTCGGTCAGGACGAGCTCACCGAGCGCATCCTGTTCCAGGCGCAGCGTTACGGCATGGCTCCTGAGCAGTTCATCCAGCAGATCCAGCAGGCCAACCAGCTCGGCGCCGTCTTCGCAGACGTCCGTCGTGGCAAGGCTCTCGCGTCCGTCGTCGAGTCGGCCGGTGTCAAGGACACCTCCGGCGCAGTTGTCGACACCGCAGAGCTGTTCGGCAGCAGTGAGGCCGAAACCGAAGCGGACGAGTCTGATTCCGCCGAGAGCGAAGACAAGTAAAAACGCAGGCGGACGGGTGTTTTCACCACGATCGACTGCACTGAGTTTTCCGCTTTGAGCGAAGTAGGGCGGCACCGGGACTCCGGTGCCGCCCTACTTCGTTACTGTCTGTGTCAGTAGAAGTGTTTCGCATAGACGATCCACCGCACAAGTAGATCCACATAGAAGGCAGGTACCGTGACTTCCAATCACCTGGAGACTTTGCAGAGTCCCGCCATGACTTCAGCGACCGCTGGGTTGAACCTCAGCGACTCGGTGTACGAGCGCTTGCTGCGAGAGCGCATCATTTTCCTCGGTACCCAGGTCGACGACGACATCGCCAACAAGCTGTGCGCACAGATCCTGCTGCTCTCGGCCGAGGACCCGACGCGAGACATCTCGCTCTACATCAACTCGCCCGGTGGATCCGTGACCGCAGGTATGGCGATCTTCGACACGATGCAGTTCGCCGAGTGCGACATCGCCACCTTCGGCATGGGCCTTGCGGCGTCGATGGGTCAGTTCCTGCTCTCGGCAGGCACCAAGGGCAAGCGCTACGCACTGCCTCACGCCCGCATCATGATGCACCAGCCGTCCGCCGGCATCGGTGGTTCCGCCAGTGACATCGCGATCATGGCCGAGCAGTTCAAGCACACCAAGCGCGAAATGGCCGAGCTGATTGCTCAGCACACCGGCCAGACGGTCGAGCAGATCACCGCGGACTCCGATCGTGACCGTTGGTTCACGGCGAAGGAAGCTCTCGAGTACGGCTTCGTCGACCACGTCGTCTCCCGTGCGAATCAGGCCGGCGGCACCGGCAACTGAGCCGGTTCGCCCATCCTTTCGCTGCCCAATTCATACTTTGGAGAACTGATGACCAATCTTTTCGGAGCTAACTCGCTGGGCGGCCAGGCGCCGTCGGGCCCCCAATCGCGTTACATCCTGCCCCAGTTCACGGAGCAGACCAGCTACGGCGTCAAGACGTCCGACCCGTACAACAAGCTGTTCGAGGAGCGCATCATCTTCCTCGGCTCGCAGGTCGACGACGTGTCCGCCAACGACCTCATGGCGCAGTTGCTGGTTCTCGAATCGCAGGATCCGGACCGCGACATCACGATGTACATCAACTCGCCCGGTGGTTCTTTCACCGCGCTGATGGCGATCTACGACACGATGCAGTACGTCCGTGCCGACATTTCCACCGTCTGCCTCGGTCAGGCTGCTTCGGCAGCTGCCGTGCTTCTGGCCGGCGGTACGCCGGGCAAGCGCTTCGCGCTCCCCAACTCGCGCATTCTGATCCACCAGCCGGCTACGGGCGGCATCCAGGGTCAGGTTTCCGATCTGGAGATCCAGGCTGCGGAGATCGAGCGTATGCGTCGGCTCATGGAGAGCACGCTGTCGCTGCACACGGGTAAGGATCCGGAGACCATCCGCGTCGACACCGATCGCGACAAGATCCTCACGGCCGAGCAGGCCAAGGAGTACGGCATCATCGACGACGTGCTGGCTTACCGGAAGCTCAGCGCACAGAAGTAGTCGATTTCCGCCTCGTGTCGAGGATCTGTATCCCGATTCCCGACACGAGGCGGACACGTCGAGAAGTGCCTGGTGGAGCGCTCGCCAGGCTGAAATCTCGACTCTTTTCTTTTTTATCCGCAGACGAAACGCCGAGAACAGGTCGACCCCGTTCGGGATCTGCGGGTACCGTCACTTCACGGGCTGGTTCTCGACCGGCGTTCTGCGATTGTTCGACCAGATTTGTTCGATCAGTTTGTCTGATCTGACAACTACCGAAGTACTGCGGAGCGTCTCGACCGATCGAGTGGCGGCGAGTGCACGTACATGATGGAAAGTAGGGACCTCACGAGATGGCACGCATCGGCGACGGCGGGGATCTGCTCAAGTGCTCTTTCTGCGGTAAGAGTCAGAAGCAGGTCAAAAAGCTCATTGCAGGACCCGGGGTGTACATCTGCGACGAGTGCATCGACCTCTGCAACGAGATCATCGAAGAGGAATTGGCCGAATCGAGCGAGGTCAAGCTCGACGAGCTTCCCAAGCCTGCGGAGATCCGAGAATTCCTCGAGAACTACGTCATCGGTCAGGACTCCGCCAAGCGGACGTTGGCCGTGGCCGTCTACAACCACTACAAGCGCATTCAGGCCGGCGACAAGGGCCGTGACGCGCGGGGTGAGACGGTTGAGCTCGCGAAATCCAACATCTTGATGCTCGGCCCCACCGGCTGTGGCAAGACGTATCTCGCTCAGACTCTCGCGAAGATGCTCAACGTCCCGTTCGCCATCGCTGACGCGACGGCGTTGACCGAGGCCGGTTACGTCGGTGAGGACGTCGAGAACATTCTGCTCAAGCTGATTCAGGCTGCCGACTACGACGTCAAGCGCGCCGAGACCGGAATCATCTACATCGACGAGGTCGACAAGATCGCCCGTAAGAGCGAGAACCCGTCGATCACGCGTGACGTGTCCGGCGAAGGTGTTCAGCAGGCGTTGCTGAAGATCCTCGAAGGTACGCAGGCAAGCGTCCCGCCGCAGGGTGGCCGTAAGCATCCGCACCAGGAATTCATTCAGATCGACACCACGAACGTGCTGTTCATCGTCGCGGGCGCTTTCGCAGGTCTCGAGCGGATCGTCTCCGATCGTGTCGGCAAGCGCGGTATCGGATTCGGTGCCGAGGTTCGGTCGAAGGCCGAACTGGATACGGTCGATCGTTTCGCCGAGGTCATGCCGGAGGATTTGATCAAGTTCGGTCTGATTCCGGAGTTCATCGGCCGACTGCCGATGATCGCGTCGGTGACCAACCTCGACAAGGAATCGCTCGTTCAGATCCTGTCGGAGCCCAAGAACGCTCTCGTCAAGCAGTATCGTCGCCTGTTCGACATGGACGGCGTCGAACTCGAGTTCACCGAAGAAGCGCTCGACGCTATTGCTGATCAGGCGATCTTGCGTGGAACCGGCGCTCGTGGCCTGCGCGCCATCATGGAAGAGGTTCTTCTTCCGGTGATGTACGACATCCCTAGCCGTGACGACGTCGAAAAGGTGGTCGTCACCGCGGAGACCGTCAACGACAACGTACTTCCGACCATCGTTCCGCGTAAGCCGGAACGTGGCGAGCGTCGCGACAAGACGGCGTAGAACTTCAAAACGACTGTGGCCCGGTATCTCTCGCGAGATGCCGGGCCACAGTCGTTCGCGCAACACAGTGGTTCGTGCAACACAGTGGTTCGTGCAGGATGTCTGTCGGGTATTCGGCTAGATCGGGTTGCCGAGTTCCTTGAGGGGAGTGCGGAACGTCTCCTTGGCGGTGAACGCCGAGAGCGCGCAGATGACGCAGGCCACCGAAGTCAGAATGGCAACGGGCATCCAGTGGGTCTTGTCGCCGCCCATGAGGGCGTTGCCGATGGCGGGGGCAAAGCCTGCGAGGGCGAAGCCGACCTGGGTGCCGATCGCAATACCCGAGTAGCGGACCTTGGTGTTGAACATCTCGGAGTAGAACGACGGCCAGATGGCATTCGGGGCAGCGTAGAAGACGGACATCAATCCGATTGCGGCGAGGAAGATCAGGGGAATGTTGCCGCTGGCGATTGCGCCGAAGTACACGTAGATGAACACCGCGCTACCGAGGGCGCCACCGATGAACAGCGGCCTGCGACCGATCCGGTCGGAGAGCATCGCCCAGGCGGGCTGACTGAGCAGGGCTACGGCGTTGGCTGCGATGGCAACCCAGAGCATGGTCGACTTCGGAATCCCCACTTCTTCGGTGGTGGCGAAAGCGAGACCGAAGACGGAGAAGATGGTCGAGACGACGGCGATGAAAGCGCAGCAGATCACGCGAATCAGATTTGCGCTGTGGGTGCGAAGAAGATCGGCAACAGGCAATTTGGCGACGGTCTTGGATTCCTGCTGCTCGGTGAACTCTTCGGGCTCTTCGAGCTTGAGACGCATGATGTATGCCGCGACCAGAACGATCAGGCTGCCCCAGAACGGGATTCGCCAGCCCCACGTGTAGAGGATGTCGTCGGGGAGCGCGGCGATGGGCAGGAATACGAGGCTGGCGAGGATGAAGCCGGCCTGGGTGCCGTTGAGGGTCCAACTGCAGAAGAACGCGCGTCGGCCTTCGGGGGCGTGTTCGAGCGTCAGTGAGCTGGCACCGCTCTGTTCACCGGCAGCGGAGATGCCCTGGGCGATTCTCATCAGGACGAGAAGGATCGGTGCAAGAACTCCGATCGAATCGGCGCTGGGAATACATCCGATGAGGAAGGTGGCTGCGCCCATCAGAATGAGCGTGAGCAGCATGATCTTCTTGCGGCCGACGCGGTCACCGAAATGGCCGAGGACTACAGCGCCGAGGGGACGCGCGACGTACGCGACACCGAAGGTGGCCAGCGAAAGTAGAGCCGCATGCCCGCTGTCCGGGAAGAACACCGTGGGGAAGATGAGCGCAGCGGCGGAGGCGTAGATGTAGAAGTCGTAGTACTCGAGCATGCTGCCGAGAAACGACGACGTTGCGGCGCGCTTGACCTTGGTCGTATCCGGCCTTGCCAAGGATCCCGCCTCGGGCCCGGACGGTGTAACCGTGCTAGCTGACATGCTCATCTCCTGGGTGGAAGCGTCGTGGAGGCTCTACATCCGCCGATTGTGTTCGTATCAAGAACGTCTGTGCGGAGAGCGATACAAGGAATGTAACCGACGCCACAGCAACTACACAAGATTATTAACCAAATAGTTCATAAAAATCTACTGGCGGTCACGCTGCTCGTCGAAACCGCAGTTCAGAGAGTTAGGAGGCCGGCTGTGCTGCGGCCGCCACCAACTGCTCCACCTGTTCCTCGGTGATCCCGAGGCCGAAGGTGGCGAGTTTTCCGAGCGGCATCGAGCCTGCGAGTGCCATCATCTCGGGGCTGACCGCCTGTGCACCGTCGCCCGCTGCGGCAGCCATGGCGGCGCCGAGAACTGCGCTGCCGACGGGATGGGCGAGCCATTCGCCGATGGTCGACATGGCGTCGAGCGTGCCGACGCCGACGTTCCCGGCCAGGGTGATCGTGTCGGTGGTTGCGATGTCCCGAGACGAGAAGCCGACGCGGATCTCGTAGTCGCCGGCCTCGATCGCCCAGTCCTTTTCCGTGACAGACCAATAGGCAAATGCCCTGCTGTCGAGCGTGATGGTCACAGTCGCGGATTCGTCGGGGTCGAGGTGGACCTTGGCGAAGCCCTTCAATTCCTGCGCGGGTCGATCGATGCTTGCCGAGGCGTCGTGGACGTAGACCTGAACGACGGTGCTGCCCGATCGGTCGCCGCTGTTGCGCACGGTGACGGTCACTTCGGCGGAGTTCTCACCGGCCTCGACGGAGGTATCGGTGATGTCGAAGGTGGTGTAGCTCAGCCCGAACCCGAACGGGTACGCCACTTCGCGCAGCGCGGAGTCGTAGTAGCGGTATCCCACGTACAGGCCTTCGCCGTAGCGGACGTGCTGCTGTGATCCCGGGAAATGCAGATACGACGGATTGTCTTGGAGGCGAAGCGGAATGGTCTCCGTCAGGCGGCCGGACGGATTCGTGATGCCGAACAGAAGATCGGCAATCGCCGAGCCGCCCGCCTGGCCGAGTAGCCAGCCCTCGAGGATTGCGGCGGCATGATCCTTCCAAGGCTCGATCGAAACCACGCCGCCGTTGGCGAGCACGACGACCGTGTTCGGGTTCGCGCCGTGGACCGCTTCCAGCAGGGCGATCTGGTCAGCCGGCAGTTCGATGTCGGTTCGGTCGAATCCTTCGGATTCCGTGGCGGACGGTAGTCCGAGGAACAGCACCGCGACGTCGGCGCGGCGTGCGGCGTCGACAGCCTCGGTGACCATGTCGTCGTCCGGAGTGCCGTCGAAGGTGAAGCCCGGTGCGAAAGTGACGCGGTCGGCGCCTTCGAGGTCGAGGATCGCGTCCAAGGCATTGTCGAGCTTGGTCGGGACCACCTGTGAACTGCCGGCTCCCTGGTACCGCGGGCTGCACGCGAATTCGCCGATCACCGCGACGGTTTGCCCGCCGGGGGTCAGCGGCAGTAGTTCTCCGTCGTTGGCCAGCAAGACAGCGGACTCCGCTGCAGCGGTCCGTGCCAGTTCGTGGTGACGCTCGACGTCGTACGTGTGGCCTTCGGTGCGCGCGGCGGCGGTGCGTGCCACCAGCGTCGCCAGGCGCTCGGCGGCAGTGGTGAGCACTGATTCGTCCAGGTCGCCGCCGCGCACGGCGTCGACGATCTGGGTATCGGTTCCGGTCGGCGGCATTTCCAGGTCGAGGCCCGCGGCGAGTGCCGCCACGCGGTCGTTGACCGCTCCCCAGTCCGAAACGACGAGGCCGTCGAAGCCCCACTGTTCGCGGAGTACCTCGGTGAGCAGCCAATGGTTCTGGCTCGAGTACACACCGTTGATCTTGTTGTACGAGCACATGACCGTCGTCGGGGCCGCGGTCTTGACGGCGTATTCGAAGCCGGCCAGATAGATCTCGCGCAGCGTCCGTTCGTCGACGTCGGCACTGACTCTCATCCGGTCGTGTTCTTGGTTGTTGGCAGCGAAGTGCTTGAGCGAGGTTCCGACGCCGCGAGACTGGATGCCGGTGATCAGCGCTGCCGCGACGCGGCCGGAGAGGAATGGGTCCTCGGAGACGTATTCGAAATTCCTGCCACACAAGGGTGATCGTTTGATGTTGATGCCTGGGCCGAGGAGGACCGAGACCTGTTCGGCTTTGGCCTCGTCGCCCAGAGCCTCACCGACCTGGCGGATGAGGTCGAGGTTCCACGACGAGCCCAACCCGACCGCCGGTGGGAAACATGTCGCTGGAATGCTGTGGCCGAGTCCGAGTGCGTCGCCGCCCTCGGGTTGTTTCCGGACTCCGTGCGGACCGTCGGTCAGGAGTATCGATTCGATTCCGGGAACGGACTGGCTGTGCCAGAAATCCGAGCCCGACGTCAACGACGCCTTCTCCTCGAGTGAAAGCCCGTCTACGTAATTCTCGGTCACGTCATTCCTCCCGGTGGCAGCTGTGAGTTCCACTCACCACCGTAGGGGGATTTTTCGGACTTCGGGGTGGGTCAGGACGGCGCCTTCGAGGTCAAGAACGCAACAACCATGTCGCCGAGCATTGTTCGAAGATGCTCACGATGCGTCGAGTCGGTCAGGTCGCGGTCGAAGAGCGCTTTGAAGGTGTAACGATTGGCGATACGAAAGACGCAGTAACTGCTGATCAACATGTGAATATCGAGAGCATCTACGTCGGAGCGGAATGCTCCCGACTGCTGTCCGTCGTGGAGGATCTGCGAGACCAGGTCGGCGGCGGGGGCGCCGAGACCGCTGAGTAGCTCGGATTTCTCGATGTGCTCACCGCGGAGCATGTTCTCGTTGGCTACCAGCCGAATGAAGTTCGGGTGTTGTTCGTGGTGGTCGAAGGTGAGTTCGGCCAAGGCGCGGACTGCTGCCGTGGGTTTCAATCCCTCGAGGTCGAGTTCACGTTCCTGCGCACGAATGACGCTGTACGCGTGTTCGAGGACGGACTTGTACAGCCCTTCCTTGTCGGTGAAGTAGTAGTAGATCATGCGCTTGGTGGTGTGAGTCTTGGTTGCGATCTCGTCCACTCGGGCGCCGGCAAAGCCTTTGTCGGCAAACTCCTCGGTGGCGACGGCGATGATGTTCACCCTGGTCAGATCGCTGTTTCGGCGTCGTTTCTCCGGCTTCGACACCACGGAGTTCACTGACTGCTCGGAAACCATGTGCTCACTCTATCTGTCAGCAGTTTGTCGACTTTGCTTGTCGAGTCCGCGTCGGGGGAGTAACGTCCAGTGAACTAACTCACTAGTTCGTACATTAGTTTCGAGCGTCAACCCCGAGGTGCCCCTGATGACTTCATCTCTACCGATTCTGGTCCTCAACGGGCCCAACTTGAATTTGTTGGGCCAGCGCCAACCGGAGTTCTACGGGAGAGACACGCTGGACGACGTAGTTTCCCGCTGTGAAGCGGCGGCCGCGAAGTTCGGAGCGGTGGTCGAGGCAAGGCAGTCGAACCACGAGGGCCAACTGATCGATTGGATCCACGAGGCCAGGGGAAACGTTGCGGGCATCGTCATCAATCCCGGTGGGTACTCGCATACCTCCGTTGCGTTGCGTGACGCTCTGGTCACACTCGATGCCCCCGTCGTGGAGGTGCACATCAGCAACATCCACAGTCGCGAAGAATTCCGTCACCACTCGTATGTCTCCGGGATCGCCGACGCTGTCATCTGCGGATTGGGAATCGACGGTTACAGCGCCGCAGTCGAATTCGTCTGCGTCCGAGAAGGGAAGAACTGATGAGTGATTCGATCCTCTGCGGTCTGATCGGCACCGGCATCGGAGCCTCCTTGACTCCGATCATGCACGAGGAGGAAGGGCGCAGACAGGGCCTGCCGTACGTCTACCGCATCCTCGATCTCGATGCGATGGGGATGGCGCCGTCGGACATCGGTGAACTTCTCACCTATGCAAGACGTTTCGGGTTCCGCGGCCTCAACATCACTCACCCGTGCAAGCAGTTGGTGATCGAGCACCTCGACGAGCTCTCGCCGGATGCGAGCCGGCTCGGAGCGGTGAACACGGTCCTCTTCGACTCCGGCAAGGCGATCGGACACAACACCGATTGGTCGGGCTTCGGCCGAAATTTCGACGACGGACTTCCCGGCGCACAGCTCGATCGCGTCGTGCAGCTCGGTGCCGGCGGAGCCGGTGCGGCGGTTGCCTATGCCGCGCTCACCCGTGGCGTCGGGACACTGACGTTGGTCGATTCGAGCCTGCCTCGCGCGCAGGAACTTGCACAAACCTTCGCGCAGCAGTTTCCGGCGCAGGTTGTCGAGGCGCGGCACACGAGCGCCCTCGCCGAAGTGCTCGGCAAGGCAAACGGATTGATCCACGCGACGCCGATGGGAATGGCGGCTCATCCCGGAATGGCATTCTCGCCGGATCTGCTTCGCCCTGATCTGTGGGTGGCCGAAATCGTCTACCGTCCACTCGAAACCGAACTGTTGCGTCAGGCAAGGTTGATCGGAGCCCCGACGCTCAGCGGAGGCGGAATGACTGTCTTCCAGGCCGTCGACGCGTTCCGGATCTTCACGGGCATCGAGCCCGACAGTAAGCGGATGCTCACGCACATGACGGAACTTGTACACGGCGAACAGACTGCGGCAGCGCTGTGAGTGCCCCGGTCCGGACGTCGATCGCGACGGTATCGCTCAGTGGCACTCTCGAGGAGAAGCTCGACGCCATCGCTGCTGCCGGCTTCGACGGCTTCGAGGTGTTCGAGCCGGATTTTGTTGCTTCGCCGTGGTCCCCGAAGGAATTACGAACGAGGGCTGCGGATCTGGGCTTGACCCTCGATCTGTATCAGCCGTTCCGTGACTTCGACACGGTGGACGAGGCCCAATTTGCTCGGAATCTTGTTCGAGTGCAACGCAAATTCGAGCTCATGGATCAACTGGGGTGCGAGACGCTCCTGGTGTGCTCCTCGCCCCTGCCGACCGCAAGTCACGATGACGGTCAGTTGACAGAGCAATTCCGAGCTCTCGCCGAACTGGCGTCCGAGCACGGCAAGAAGGTTGCCTACGAGGCGCTCGCGTGGGGTGCCCACGTCAACACGTACGGCCATGCGTGGCAGATCGTCGAGGGCGTCGACCATCCTTCGCTCGGTACCTGTCTGGACAGCTTTCACATCCTCTCGCGCGGTGACGATCCCGCCGGAATTCGCGAGATTCCCGGCGAGAAGATCTTCTTCCTCCAGTTGGCGGACGCTCCGTTCTTGGCGATGGACATCCTCCAGTGGAGCCGGCATCACCGAAACTTCCCGGGGCAGGGCAGCTTCGATCTCAGTGCGTTCGCTCAGCATGTCTACGCCACCGGTTACGACGGACCGTGGTCGCTCGAGATCTTCAACGACGTATTCCGCCGCGCGGACACCCAGCGGACGGCAATCGACGCTCATCGGTCGCTCCTCCATCTGGAAGAACAGGTCGCTGCCGCGAACCCTGCCGCCGGTGGACCCACGCTGTTCACCGCCCCGGAGCGCACCCCGCTCGAAGGGATCGTGTCTCTGCGAATCGCTGCGGGTCCGGCTAAACAGGACCAGGTGCACTCGATGCTCTCTCGCGTCGGTTTTCATCTTGTCGGACGGCACCACGATCACGATTTGCAGTTGTGGCGGCACGGACCGCTCACCGTTGCCGTGGATGCGACTGCGGGCACGGTGTGGACGGCGCCCGGGCTGCCTGCGGATCTACCGGTTCTTACTCAGATCGGCATCAGGGCAACCGAACCCGAGGTGTGGGGAGAGCGCGCTCTGGCTCTCGAAGTGCCGGCGACGCGCGTGCAGTTGCCGGGGTCGAGCGACGAGAACTCCGAGGTACCGGACGTCGTACGCCTGAAGGTCACCGATGCGACATCGATCGACCTTCGTGGCCCCGGCAGCGCTGCAGCGTGGGAATCGGCATTCGAGATCTACCCGCTGCCCGCCGAGCGCAATCGTGAACAGGGCGCAGTGTTCACCGGGATCGACCACGTGGCACTGGCGGTTCCGGCCGAGAGCTGGGACGGCATCATGCTGCTCCTGCGGTCCGTGTTCGAGATGCAACCACACGAGGGGCAGGACGTCACCGATTCTGTCGGCCTCATGCGAAGCCAGGCGCTCACGCTCGTTCAAGGCGGTGACGGACATACCCTGCGCATCTCGCTGAACATGGTGGAGGGAAGTCGAAGTGGGCTGCCGACGGTCCGTCGCGGCGGCGTCAGCCACGTCGCCTTCGCGTGTGAGAACATCTTCGGTGCCGCTGCGTCCATGCAGGACTGGGGATTTGCTCCGCTACCCATTTCCCCGAACTACTACGACGATCTGGACGCGCGTTTCGGACTGAATCCGGAACTGCTCGACCGGATGCGCAGCACCGGAATTCTTTACGACGCGGACGCTCACGGCGAGTTCTTCCACCTGTTCACCCCGACCGTCGGGGGAGACCTGTTCTTCGAGGTCGTGCAGCGGGTGGGTGGATACGAGGGCTACGGGGAAGTCAACTCCGCTGTGCGACTGTCGGCTCAGTTGCGTGCGAGTTCGACGTGACCTCGACTCGGTGCGGGTGCGAGTAGACGTTCATCGAATCGCCGCGGATGAAACCGGCGAGAGTCAGCCCGGACTCCTGCGCTAGTTCCACTGCCAGCGACGACGGCGCGGAGACAGCACCGAGGATCGGAATGCCGGCCATGACGGCCTTCTGGACGAGTTCGAACGACGCCCGCCCGCTGACGATCAAGATCGTGTCGTAGAGGGGCACTCGGCCGTCGGTGATGGCCCAACCGATCACCTTGTCGACGGCGTTGTGACGGCCGACATCCTCGCGCAGTGCAAGGAGTTCGCCGGTGGCGGTGAACAATCCGGCCGCGTGCAGGCCACCGGTGCGCTCGAAGATCCGTTGGCTCTCCCGCAGTGTGACCGGCATGGCCGACAGGATGGTCGAGGTGACGGAAGTCGTGTCACCGACCAGCGGATGTCGCGTCGTGGTTCGGACGGCGTCGAGCGAGGTCTTGCCGCACACTCCGCACGCGGAACTGACGACGGTGTTGCGGTCGGTGGTGTGGTCGGGCAACGGCACTCCGGGAGCGAGAGCGATGTCGAGGACGTTGTACGTGTTCGCACCGGATTCGTCGACGCCGTCGCAGTAGCGGACGACGCTCACGTCGTCGCGGGTGGCGATGACACCTTCGCTGAGAAGGAATCCGTGCACGAGATCGACGTCGTTGCCGGGGGTCCGCATCGTCACTGCCAGCACCTGACCGCCAACTCTCATTTCGAGTGGTTCCTCGACGGCCAGCGTGTCGGGGCGCGTGACGACCCGATCACCCGAGATTCGAACGACCGGTGTTCGTGCGGTGACTCGTCCCATCTCAGGCGCCCGATGCTTCGAGTCGAACGGTGACGGCCTTCGACACCGGCGTGTTCGACTTGGCTGCAACGTGTTCGAGGGGAACGAGCGGATTTGTCTCGGGGTAGTACGCCGCAGCATTGCCGCGCGGGGTGTCGTAGGAGACGATGCGGAATTCCGTGACCCGACGCTCTTCGAGTGTGCCGTCGGGTGTTGTCCACTCGGACACGATGTCGACGAGATCGCCGTCACGGAATCCGAGCGCGGTGATGTCTTCGGCGTTGACGAGGATGACTTTGCGTCCGCCCTTGATGCCGCGGTATCTGTCGTCGAGGCCGTAGATCGTGGTGTTGTACTGGTCGTGGCTGCGCATCGTCTGCAGAATCAGGCGCCCACTCGGAGTGGGTATCCAGTGCAGGTCGTTCACGCCGAAGTTGGCTTTGCCGGTGTGCGTGCGGAACTCACGCGAGTCACGCGGCGGGTGGGGGAGTTGGAATCCGTCTGGCTCTCGAACGCGGGAGTTGTAGTTTTCGCAGCCTGGCACTACCCGTGAGATGGAATCGCGGATCAGATCGTAGTTGCCCTCGAAGGCCGACCAGCGGACGGAGTGATCGTTGCCGAGTAGTTCGCGGGCGAGTTGGCAGATGATGGCGACTTCGCTACGCAGGTAGGGGCTGACCGGTGTGAGGCGTCCGCGCGACAGGTGCACCATGGACATCGAATCCTCCACGGAGACAAGCTGCTTTCCGCCGGCTTGGACGTCGAGGTCGGTGCGTCCGAGGGTGGGGAGGATGATCGCGGTCTGCCCGTGGACCACGTGACTGCGGTTCAGCTTGGTGGACACCTGCACGGTGAGTTCGCATTGACGCAACGCTGTTTCAGTCGCTGCGGTGTCCGGGCTTGCCTGGATGAAGTTGCCGCCCATCGCCATGAAGAAGCTTGCCTTGCCTGCGTTCATGGCGCGGATCGCGTCGACGGTGTCCCATCCGTGCTTGCGGGGACTCGAGATCGAGAACTCGGTATCGAGCGCGGCCAGGAACTCTTCCGGCATCTTTTCCCAGATGCCCATCGTGCGGTCACCCTGGACATTGGAGTGTCCTCGCACCGGACAAACGCCGGCACCGGGTTTGCCCATCATTCCACGCATGAGCAGCAGGTTGACTGCTTCTTCGATGGTGGCGACTCCGTGTGTGTGCTGAGTGATCCCCATGGCCCAGCAGGTGACGGTTCGCTCGGATCGGGCAAGTGCGGCAGCCGTTTCCTCGAGCTGTGCCATCGACAGACCCGTTGCCTCGAGTACCGTGTCGAGATCGACCGCGCGGATGTGCTTCTCGTATTCGTCCCAACCGGCGCAGTACCGGTCGACGAAAGCGCGGTCGACGACCGTCCCGGGAGCGCGATCTTCCTGCTCGAGCAGCAGCTTCCCCAGGCCTTGGAACAGCGCCATGTCGCCGCCCAGCCGGATCTGCAGGAACTCGTCCGCGATGTCGACTCCGTGCCCGATCACGCCGGACACCTTCTGTGGATCCTTGAACCTGCGCAATCCCGCCTCGGGTAGAGGATTGATGGCAATGATCTTGGCGCCGTTGCTCTTTGCCTTCTCCAGCGTCGAGAGCATTCGAGGGTGGTTGGTGCCGGGGTTCTGTCCGGCGATGAGGATGAGATCGGCGTTCTCGAGGTCGGGAACCGTCACCGAGCCTTTGCCGATGCCGATGGATTCGGTCAGTGCGCTTCCGGACGACTCGTGACACATGTTGGAACAGTCGGGCATGTTGTTGGTGCCGTAGCTGCGAATCATCAACTGGTAGAGAAACGCGGCTTCGTTGGACGTGCGACCGGAGGTGTAGAACACCGCTTCGTCCGGCGATGCGAGGCCGTTCAGATGTTCGGCGATCAGTGCGTACGCGCCGTCCCAGTCGATCGGCCGGTAATGGGTTGCTCCAGGCGTCAGGACCATCGGGTGCGTCAGTCGCCCCTGCTGTCCGAGCCAGTAGTCGGTCTTGCCATCGAGATCGGCGATCGAGTGCTCCGCGAAGAATTCGGGTGTGACGGTGCGAAGCGTTGCTTCCTCGGCAACAGCCTTCGCTCCGTTCTCGCAGAATTCGGCGGGCTTGCGATGTCCGGGAGTCTCCGGCCACGCACACCCCGGGCAGTCGAAGCCGTGGCGTTGGTTGAGTCTGGTGAGCGTTCGGGCGGTCCGCAAGGCTCCCATCTGCTCGATTCCTCGTTGCAGCGACACCAGAACGGCCGGAACTCCGGCGGCGTAGTCCTTGGGGTGCGTGACTTCGAGATCCGATTCGTCGATGTCCTTCGAGGGGCCCTGGCGCGTCATGTCTCCATAGTGGCCCGATCGGCGCGGTACTGCCATCGAATGGGCCGGTCGAACTAGCCGGAATGAAGCTTTCATCGGCTAGCCTTACCTACCGAACCAGCAGACTTTAAGGGGTAGGAACATGGATCGAACGGACGCAGGTCGGCTGACCCGGCGCGGATTTCTGATCGGCACGTCGGGAGCGTTGCTGGCATTCGCCGCAGCCTGCTCCAGTTCGAACGACGAGGACACACCTCCCAGCGGTGACTCTGCGGAATCGATCACCCACAAGTTCGGGGCTACGGAGTTGCCCAAGGATCCGCAGCGGATCGTCAGTGTCGGATACAACGATCAAGATGCGATCCTGGCGCTCGGTGGGACCTTGGTCGGAACCTTCGACTGGTACGGCGATTACCCCTACGGCGTGTGGCCCTGGGCGCAGCCGCTGCTGAACGGGGCGACTCCCGAGATCATCGGAACCGCGGGCACCACCATTCAGATGGAGAAGGTCGCTGCCACGACACCCGACCTGATTGTCGGCACCTACTCCGGGCTCACTCAGGCGCAATACGACAAACTCAGTGCTATTGCACCGACGGTGGCGCAGCCCAAGGAGTTCGCGGATTACGGAATCCCCTGGCAGAACCAGACGACCATCATCGGCGAAGCGTTGGGGCAGCAGGGTAAGGCCGCCGAGCTGATCGCCGGCGTCGACCAGAAGTTCGCCGACGTGAAGACGGCCAATCCGGCGTTTGCCGGCAAGACCGTTCTGGTCGGCGCGTTGAAGGGGCCGGGGCAGTTCGGGGTCTACGGACCGGAAGACCCGAAGGTGCGGTTCTTCACCGAACTCGGATTCGTGAATCCGCCTGTCACCGATCAGATCACGGGTAACTTCGCCGAGATCAGCACCGAGCAACTCTCGCTCGCGGACGTCGACGTACTCGTCTGGTACGCCGGTGGCGGCTACGGCGACAAGCTTCGCGCGGAGCTGGACAAGACCCCGATCTACCAGGAACTCGACGTCGTGAAGGACGGCCGCGCGATCATTCTGGAAGACGCTGCTGCCGAAGCCATGACGTGGAGCACCGTACTGAGCTTGCCGTACGCGCTCGAACAGATTCCGCCGCGGATTGCGGGCTTGCTCGTCTGATCGGTTCAAGGACAGCGCTGTTCAAAGTCCAGTGATTCGGACAGTCGGCGGTACTCTCGCCTCATGGGTGTACACGTACGGCCGGCTGTCCGATCCGATATTCCGGCACTGTCGGCAGTGTTGGCCGAGGCGTTCGAAGATGATCCCTTGATGGCGTGGATGTTGCCGGACGAGGCCACCAGGGCTGATCGCCTGACGAAACTGTTTGCCGCAGAAGCTCGTTACCACCACCTCGCCGGGGGCGGCGTCGAGGTGGCCACCGACGACAACGGCCTGATCGGCGGGGCAACTCTGTGGGATCCGCCGGGGCGGTGGAAGCAGTCGTGGATTTCCGGGCTCGTGAGCCTGCCCGCAATGGTGCGTGTCTTCGGCAGGGGGCTACGACACGCGGCCGAGGTCAGCTCCGTTCTCGAAGGAGCACACCCGAATTCGCCGCACTGGTATCTCGCGACCGTCGGGACCGGCAGCGCGGCGCGCGGTGGGGGATACGGCAAAGCGCTGCTGAACTCTCGGTTGGAGCGTTGTGACCGTGAACATGTCGACGCTTACCTCGAGAGCAGCAAGGAATCGAACATCCCGTACTACAACCGCTTCGGTTTCGAAGTGACCCGTGACATCGTCATGCCAGGCGGCGGGCCGACGATCTACGCAATGATGCGTCAACCGCGGGGCGCGTGATACGAACTAGTGGTGACCCAGATTCCCGAGCTCCACGCAGGCACACCGTTCGACGAACTCGACGACTACATCGCTCTGGCCAGGTTGTCCGGCCTGGTGTTGTCACCTGACGGCTCGCTGCTGATCTGCGCGCGCGCCGTTCTCGACGACAAGAGCGCCGAATACGTGTCCTCGTTGTGGGAGATCGACCCGGAAGGCCGGCGTCCTGCGCGTCGGTTGACCTGGGGTTCGACCAGCGAGTCCGGTGCTGCCTTCGCGTTCGACGGCGACGTGCTCTTCACTGCCACGCGAGCCGTGCCGGGCGAGAGTGATCCGCAACCAGCACTCTGGCGCCTACCAGCGGCGGGCGGAGAAGCTCAGCTGCTGATCTCGCGTCCCGGTGGTGTCTCGTCGGTATCAGCGGCGAAGGCGGCGCCGACGTTCGTGGCCCAGACGTCGGTCATGGCTTCGGCGATCAGCCTCGACCAGGACGATCAGGTGCGATCGGCGCGCAAGGACAAGAAAGTCACGGCGATGCTGCACACCGGTTATCCGGTGCGCCACTGGGACCACGACCTGGGCCCCGATCATCCGCATCTGGTTGTGGCCGAGACGGATTCGAAGGAATCCGTCGAGTTGCGGGACATCACACCGACGGCAGGCGCAGCGCTGCGGGAGACGTCGACCACGATTTCCGACGACGGTCTCTTCGTCGTGACCACGTGGACTGTCGGCGATGCGAGTGCCGCCCGCCGATCGACGTTGGTTCGGATCGACACGGTGACCGGTGACCGAGTCACGCTTGTCGACGAGGCCGACGCGGACGTCTACAACCCGGTGCTCTCGCCGGACGGAACCAAGCTCGCGTTCATCCGGGAGACACTCACCACACCGGAGTCCGCACCACGAATGACTCTGCAGCTCTACGACTTCGGATCCGGTGTCGTGACCGGCGTCGCCGACGGCTGGGATCGCTGGCCTACCTCACTTGCCTGGCTACCCGACGGATCCGGGCTGGTCGTCACCGCTGACGACGGCGGCCGCGGTCCGATCTTCACCATCGACCTGTGGGGCCAACCAGTGCGCCTGACAGCCGACGACGCGGCGTACACCGACGTTCGAGTGGCGCCGGACGGTGAGTCGATCTACGCGTTGCGAGCCTCGTACGAAGCGCCCCCGCACGTGGTGCGGGTCGATCTGCGATCAGGTGAGATCACCGCACTTCGTGGGCCCGACACTTTGCCGGAGCTGCCGGGAACACTGACCGAGATCACCGCGCGTGCCGAGGACGGTTCGACGGTGCGTAGCTGGTTGGCGCTGCCGACGGGCGCCGCGCCGCATGCACCGGTGCCATTGCTTCTCTGGGTCCACGGCGGCCCACTCGGTTCGTGGAACACCTGGTCCTGGCGGTGGAATCCGTGGCTGCTCGTCGCCAAGGGCTATGCAGTACTGCTACCAGATCCCGCGCTCTCGACCGGATACGGCCAGGACTTCGTCCAGCGGGGGTGGGGTCAGTGGGGCAAGGCGCCCTTCACCGATCTGATGGCGATCACCGATGCTGCTGTCGCCCAGCCCGAGATCGACCCCAAGCGAACCGGCGCGATGGGTGGTTCGTTCGGTGGTTACATGGCCAACTGGATTGCCGGACATACCAACCGTTTCGACGCCATCGTCACCCACGCGAGTCTGTGGGCACTCGATCAATTCGGCCCGACGACGGACGCTGCCTGGTACTGGCAGCGCGAGATGTCGCCTGAGATGGCCGTCGAGAATTCGCCGCATCTGTACGTCGCGGACATCACGACTCCGATGCTGGTCATCCATGGCGACAAGGACTACCGGGTTCCGATCGGTGAGGGCTTGCGACTCTGGTACGAACTGCTTGCCGAGTCAGGTCTGCCCGCCAACGACGACGGGAAAACGGACCATCGCTTCCTCTACTTCCCCGACGAGAATCATTGGGTGCTCAAGCCGCAGCACACCAAGATCTGGTACGAGGTGGTCACCGCGTTCCTCTCCGAGCACGTTCTCGGCGAAGATGTCGCGCTACCGGAGATTCTGGGCTGAACCCGCGCGTGCCTCGTTCGGATGAAACACCGAACGAGGCACGAGCGTCTTCGCGTGGATCCGGACCGGAATCAGGCGCCGGGGCAACGAACGGTGTACGACCACTCGGTGTGGTCAGGGCCCGTGACGCGAACCAGAACGGACGACGCCCCACCGGCGGGCACGTTGACGACAGCTGAACCAGTTCCCTCGTTGATGTTGTCGCCGATGTATCCGGTGCTGTGGATCAACCGACCTTCGTAGTACACCTCGATCAGGTCCGGGACGTTTTCGGTCTCGTAGCCGAGCACGAACGAGGTCGGGCCACCGCGGCCGAGTTCGTGCTTGGTGCTGGTGATTCCTGCGCCGCCCGAGACGGTCGAGGCGTCGCAGCGCTGCGTGGGCGCAAACGATCCGCCGCCGCCGCTGCCGCTGGCCAGGCCACTGAGAATGTCCCTGACGTTGCCACTGGCCAGGCCGTTGACGATGTCCGTCGCGCTGGTCGAGCCGGCGTTCAGGCCGCCGAGGACGTCGTTGAGGTTCCCGGTGGCGATCCCGCCGACGATGTCACCCACGCTGCCGCTGGCGATGCCGTTTGCGATGTCGTTCCCGATATCGCCGACGCTTCCGTTGATCGTGGCGCTGCCACTGTCGATGCTTCCTTGCACACTTTCTTCGATGCCGGGGGCAGCGGACGCAGTCGCCGGAAGCACGAGGGCAACCGCCGCTCCGATCGTCGCGGCCGCCGCCAAGGTTCGAACGCCGGGACGGCGAGAACTCCAGTTGTTCAACATATTTGCTCCACGGGTAGTTGGTCGGTCGTCCTTCAGAGCGATCCTGTCAGCGGAGCGGATCGGTGAATATCGTTTGTTCGGCTGACCCCGGACTGCGGGGCAGTCGTTCGTGTGCGCTGCGGCGGCCGACGGGCGAATTCGTTCACGACGGGGGAGTCATTAGGATCAAGTGGTGACCAGTGCAGCTCCAGAGAACCCCCAGACCCCCGCCGACGCCCTACCCAAGAGCTGGGACCCCAGCGCGGTAGAGGCCGATCTGTATCAAGGCTGGGTAGACGCCGGGTACTTCCAGGCCGACGCGACCAGCGACAAGCCCGGCTACTCCATCGTGCTGCCGCCCCCGAACGTCACCGGCAGCCTGCACATGGGCCATGCCCTGGATCACACCCTCATGGACGTGCTCAGCCGTCGCAAGCGGATGCAGGGCTACGAGGTGCTGTGGCTGCCAGGCATGGACCACGCCGGTATCGCCACGCAGTCCGTCGTCGAGAAGCAACTCGCTGCCGACGGAAAGACCAAGGAAGATTTCGGCCGCGAGCTGTTCATCGACAAGGTCTGGGACTGGAAGCGCGAATCCGGTGGAACCATCGGTGGCCAGATGCGGCGCATCGGTGACGGCGTCGACTGGAGTCGTGATCGTTTCACGATGGACGAGGGCCTCTCCCGCGCCGTCCAGACCGTCTTCAAGCGCATGTTCGACGAGGGCCTGATCTACCGCGCCGAGCGTCTCGTGAACTGGTCGCCGGTGCTGCAGACCGCGATCTCCGACATCGAGGTGAAGTTCGAGGACGTCGAGGGTGAGCTGGTTTCCCTGCGCTACGGCTCGCTCGACGACAACGAGCCGCACGTCATCGTCGCGACCACTCGCGTCGAGACGATGCTCGGTGACACCGCAGTAGCGGTCCATCCCGAGGACGAGCGCTACAAGCACCTCATCGGCACCACTCTCGATCATCCGTTCACCGGGCGTCAGATCCCGATCATCGCCGACGACTACGTCGACCCCGAGTTCGGAACCGGCGCTGTGAAGATCACGCCGGCTCACGATCCCAACGACTTCGAGATGGGCCTGCGGCACAACCTGCCGATGCCCACCATCATGGACAAGACCGGCAAGATTGCCGACACCGGAACCGAATTCGACGGAATGGACCGCTTCGAGGCTCGCGTCAAGGTTCGCGAAGCTCTCGCCGAGCAGGGACGCGTCGTCGCCGAGAAGCGCCCGTACCTGCACAGCGTCGGGCACTCCGAGCGCAGTGGCGAGGCCATCGAGCCTCGTCTCTCGTTGCAGTGGTGGGTCAAGGTCGAGACGCTCGCCAAGGCTGCGGGTGACGCGGTTCGCAACGGGGACACCGTCATTCACCCGGCGAGCCAGGAGCCACGCTGGTTCGACTGGGTCGACAACATGCATGACTGGTGCATTTCCCGTCAGCTCTGGTGGGGTCACCGCATTCCGGTCTGGTACGGCCCCGAGGGTGAAGTTGCGTGCTTCGGTCCTGACGAAACGGCGCCGGAAGGCTGGGTCCAGGATCCCGACGTCCTCGATACCTGGTTCTCCTCCGGACTGTGGCCCTTCTCGACGATGGGCTGGCCGGACAATACGCCCGAACTCGAAAAGTTCTATCCCACCAGCGTTCTCGTCACCGGCTACGACATCCTGTTCTTCTGGGTCGCCCGCATGATGATGTTCGGCACCTACGTGTCCGAGGACGAGTCGATCACCGCCGGTCCGGGTAAGTCCGGCGCGCAGATGCCGTTCAAGGACGTGTTCCTGCACGGACTGGTCCGCGATCAGTACGGCAAGAAGATGTCGAAGTCTCGCGGCAACGGTATCGACCCACTCGACTGGGTCGATCGTTTCGGCGCCGACGCCCTGCGATTCACACTTGCACGCGGCGCCAACCCGGGCAGCGACCTGTCCGTCGGTGAGGATTCGGCGCAGTCCTCGCGCAACTTCGCGACCAAGTTGTTCAACGCGACCAAGTTCGCTCTGATGAACGGCGCTGCTCCCGCGCCGCTGCCCGCTCGAAGCGAACTGACCGACGCCGATCGTTGGATCCTCGACCGTCTCGACACGGTCCAGGCCGAGGCGGACGCCGCATTCGATCGCTACGAGTTCAGCAAGGCGTGCGAAGGCCTGTTCCACTTCGCGTGGGACGAGGTCTGTGACTGGTACCTCGAACTCGCCAAGGTGCAGTTCGCCGCCGACGAGGCCGTCGCCGCGAACACCCGCGCCGTGCTCGGCAACATTCTCGATGCACTGCTCCGCCTCCTGCACCCGGTCATTCCGTTCGTGACCGAAACCCTGTGGAAGGTGCTCACCGGCGGCGAGTCCGTCGTCGTCGCCGAATGGCCCGTGTTGTCCGGTGAGGCAGTCGACGCCCAGGCCGCAACCAGGATCGAAGACACGCAGAAGCTGATCACCGAGGTGCGACGATTCCGAAATGATCAGGGACTCAAGCCTTCCCAGAAGGTCCCGGCTCGTGCGTCCGGGCTTTCGGAGGCCGGCATGGACGGCCAGTTCGCCTACGTGGCGGCGCTGGCCAAGCTGACCGAACCCGAAGAGGGATTCACCGCGTCGATCTCCGTCGAGGTGCGCCTGAGCCAGGGCACCGTCACTGTCGACATCGACACCTCGGGCACCATCGACCTCGGCGCGGAGAAGAAGCGGCTCGAAAAGGACCTCGCGGCAGCGCAGAAGGAGCTCGTCACCGCTGACAACAAGCTGGCGAACGAGGCCTTCCTGGCGAAGGCGCCCGACGCCGTCGTGGACAAGATCAAGACACGTCGCCAGATCGCCGTCGAAGAGATCGAGCGCATCACGGGACGTCTGAAGGAGTTGGCCGACAAGTGAGTTCGTACGAGCCGTCCCAATTCGACGCTCAGAGTTCGGTTCCGACTCCGGTCGACATCGCCGAACTGGCGCTGGTGGAAGCAGAACTCGACAAGCGTTGGCCCGAGACCAAGATCGAGCCGTCACTGACTCGTATCGAGGCGCTCATGGATGTCCTGGGCTCGCCTCAGCACAACTATCCGTCGGTGCACGTCACGGGAACCAACGGTAAGACGTCGGTAACGCGCATGATCGATTCGTTGATGACGGCTCTGCATCGTCGCACCGGGCGAACCACCAGCCCTCATCTGCAGATCGCGACCGAGCGGATCAGCATCGACGGTCATCCGATCTCGCCGCGGCTCTACGTGGACACGTTCCGCGAGATCGAGCCGTACGTGCAGATGATCGACGCACAGTCGGAGGAAGCCGGGGGACCGGCGATGAGCAAGTTCGAAGTGCTCACCGCCATGGCCTATGCGGCCTTCGCGGAGGCGCCGGTCGACGTCGCCGTGGTCGAGGTCGGCCTCGGCGGACGCTGGGACGCCACCAACGTGATCGACGGGCAGGTTGCGGTGATCACCCCGATCAGCCTCGATCACGCCGAGTACCTGGGCACCGACCTGGCCGGGATCGCGGAGGAGAAGGCCGGGATCATCAAGAAGGGCCGCGAGGACCTGGTTCCGGTGGACACCGTCGCGATCATCGCCGAGCAGACTCCCGAAGTCATGGAGGTATTGCTGCGGCGTGCTGTCGAGGTGGAGGCCGCGGTCGCTCGTGAAGGCTCGGAGTTCAAGGTGCTTGCTCGCCAGATCGCGGTGGGCGGACAGCAGCTCGAACTTCAAGGCTTGAGCGGTGTGTACACCGACATCTTCCTCCCCCTTCACGGTGAGCATCAGGCGCGCAACGCCGCGCTCGCGCTCGCTGCCGTAGAAGCGTTCTTCGGTGCCGGTCCGGATCGACAACTGGATCAGGATGCAATCCGCAACGGGTTCGCCTCGGTCGTCAATCCCGGTCGCCTCGAACGTGTTCGGAGTGCGCCGACGGTCTTTCTCGACGCCGCCCACAATCCAGACGGTGCTCGCGCTCTCGCGGCCGCACTGTCCGCCGAGTTCGACTTCCGCAAGCTCGTGGGAGTGGTCAGCGTCATGGCGGACAAGGACGTCGACGCCATCTTGACTGCATTCGAATCCGTCTTCGACGAGATCGTCGTCACCCACAACGGGTCACTCCGGGCGATGGACGTCGAAGAACTGGCGAACATCGCCGTCGCGAAGTTCGGCGACGAGCGCGTCGTCGTTGCGCCGGTGCTTGCCGACGCCTTGGAAGTCGCGATCGAAATCGCCGAGCAGGTCGCCGAACCCGGTGAGGCCGTATCAGGGGCGGGTGTGGTGGTGACGGGATCCGTCGTGACCGCAGGCGCCGCCCGCACGCTGTTCGGAAAGGACCCCGCGTGAGTACCCCGTCAGATGCCAATCCCGAGTCCGGAGACCACGAGCCCGGAGACACTGCCGGCGAGTTCGGGCCGCCGACCAAGGACCCGTGGAAAAGCTTCCGCGGAGTGATGGCCGGAACCCTGATCCTCGAGGCGATCGTCGTGCTGCTGGCTTTGCCGGTTGTCGCGGTCGTCGGCGGAGGCCTCACCGCGGCCTCCGCGGGATTCATCATCGGGTTGGCGGTACTGATGATTCTGGGTGCGGGCATCCAGGGCAAGCCGTGGGCGATGGGGTTCAACGTCGCGCTGCAGGTGATTCTTCTGTTCGGTTTCTTCGTCCACCCGTCGATCGCCGGTGTGGCGATCACCTTCGGGATCGTCTGGGGATACCTCGTCTACCTGCAGAGAGACATCAAGCGCCGGATGGACAAGGGCCTGCTTCCCGGTCAGCGGGACTGACCATTTAGGCTGTCCGCTGTGACTGAGCGCACCCTCGTACTGATCAAGCCCGACGCCGTTGCCCGTGGATACGTAGGAGAAATCCTCAGCCGTATCGAGCGCAAAGGCCTGACAATTGCAGCACTCGACCTCCGCGTAGCTTCCGAAGAGGTGGCTGGTAGCCACTACGCAGAACACGCCGAGCGTCCGTTCTACCCGAGCTTGTTGGAGTTCATCACCTCCGGTCCGCTGGTGGCCGCAGTGCTCGAAGGCCCCCGAGCCATCGCTGCTTTCCGTCAGTTGGCCGGCGGAACCGACCCGGTCGACAAGGCTCTTCCGGGTACGATCCGCGGCGACTTCGGACTCGAAGCGCAGCAGAACCTCGTTCACGGCAGCGACTCCGTGGAGTCGGCAGAGCGTGAAATCGCTCTGTGGTTCCCCGCGCTGTCGTCCATCTGAATCTCCGATCGGGCCTCTGGCCCACATGAACGGGCCTTCGGCCCACATCTCCACAGCGAATTCTCGGCACGTATCCCACATCGGTGCGCCCTTTGCAGTTGCAGGCGCGTTGGTGTGGGATACTGCTTTCAGTTGAACCGCAATTTGTTTTACGCACGTTCAACCGGATGACACCTAGGTTCGATGCCCTTTCATCGCTGCTCCAGGTCAACAGGAAATCCCTGGACCTCTGCACGCTGGATGATCAGGCGCTCGCGCACAGGACAACGGCCATCCAGCCAGGCACTTCATGTGCTCGCAGTGAATAACGGGCATTGCGGACCATGCGGAGCGAGACCTTACAATCTCGTACTCACTTCTGAGTGCGAGTACACACAGCACGCTCCCGCGTGGCCGCGTGACAACTCGACTTCTGGGTTGGACGCGCCCGGGGGCTGAGGAGACTTACGTGGCCGATCAATCCCCAACCGAATCAGATTCCAGCACCACCCCGGAATTTCCCGACAAGATGCGCGTACACGCGCTGGCGAAGTTGCTCGGCGTCACCAGCAAGCAGGTCCTTGCCGAAGCCGCAGCGCTCGGTACCGAATTGCGCAGCGCGCAGTCGAGTCTCCACCGTGACGTCGCTCAGCGGATTCATGCCTCGTTGACTTCCGCGGCCGAGGCCATCGAGCCCGTCGTCGCCGAGCTCGACACCCTCATCGACCCGGTTGTCGAGGCGCCTGTTGTCGAGGAGCCTGCTGCAGAAGCTCCCGTGGAGGCTCCTGTTGCAGAGGCTCCGGCCGAGAAGCCTGTCAGGGCTCGTCGCACCCGCAAAAAGGTCGTCGTCGAAGAACCTGCAGCAGAAGAAGCAGTGGATCCGGCTGTCGCCGAGATCAGCGCTGGACTCGACGCCGCTGCTGCGCTGCAGAGCAAGGAAGCCGAGCAGTCCGATCTGTTCACTTCCTTCGAGGCGCCGCAGACCCATCAGCCCGAGGTGGCTCCCGCCGCGCCGCAGGTCCCGCTGTTCCTGCAGCCGGATCTCGAAGCCGCCGAGGTAGCTCCGCGTCGCCGTCGCGCACGCCGCGAGCCTGCTGCACCGGCGGTCGTCGAAGAGAAGCAGACAACCGCGGAAGCCGAAACCGTCGTTCCCGAGGCAGCGCCGGTTGCAGTTCCTGCCGTCGAAGAGCCGGCTGTGACCGCACCGCAAACCGAGGGCGAGAGCGCCGAGTCCGAGGACGAGGACGACGATCAGCCGCGTCGCCGTCGTCGTGGACGCCGTGGACGTGGACGTGGTCGCGGTGAACAGGGTGGCGAGCAGGGTTCGGACGAAGAGTCGGATACCGCTACCGAATCGGAGCAGGAATCTGCCCCTGCGGCAGTCGAGAAGCAAACCGACGACGCTGCCGGCGAAGAATCCGGTGATAAGTCCGAGTCCACCGCTGATGCGGATTCCGAGAATGCCGACGATTCCGATCTCGATGCCGACGGATCGAGCCGCCGTCGCCGCCGTCGTCGTCGTCGCAAGACCGGCACCGACGGTGCCACCGACGCGACTGCGACGTCCGAGGACGATCCGCCGAACACCGTCGTTCACGAGCGCGAACCTCGCAACAAGACCCGCGTCAAGGACGAGGTCCAGGGCATCAGTGGTTCGACACGTCTGGAAGCGAAGCGTCAGCGTCGCCGCGACGGTCGTGACGCCGGCCGACGTCGCCCACCGATCCTGACCGAGTCGGAGTTCCTCGCGCGTCGTGAGGCCGTCGATCGCGTCATGGTCGTGCGCGATCGGGCAGACAGCGGTCAGCCGCATGCGACTACACAGGTAGCAGTCCTCGAAGACGGAGTGCTGGTCGAGCACTTCGTCACCAACTCGGCGTCGGCGTCGATGGTCGGCAACGTGTACCTCGGACGTGTCCAGAACGTGCTCCCCAGCATGGAAGCTGCGTTCATCGACATCGGACGTGGCCGCAACGGTGTTCTCTACGCCGGTGAGGTCAACTGGGAGGCTGCCGGTCTCGGTGGCAACTCGCGCAAGATCGAGCAGGCTCTCAAGCCTGGCGATCAGGTGCTCGTTCAGGTCAGCAAGGATCCGGTCGGCCACAAGGGTGCTCGACTGACGACACAGATTTCGCTTGCCGGTCGTTTCCTCGTCTACGTGCCCGGTGGTACGTCCACGGGTATCAGCCGCAAGCTTCCGGACACCGAGCGCAAGCGTCTCAAGGAAATCTTGCGCGACATCGTGCCCGCCGACGCGGGCGTGATCATTCGCACGGCGTCCGAGGGCGTCAGCGAAGAAGAGTTGGCGCGCGACGTGACTCGTCTGCAGGCTCAGTGGGCCGGCATCGAGGAGCAGGCTGCGGCTGCGGACACCGGTAAGTCCGGCAACCCGCAGGCGCTGTACGAAGAGCCTGACATGCTGGTCAAGGTCATTCGTGATCTGTTCAACGAGGACTTCTCCAAGCTGGTCATCGAGGGCGAGAAGGCGCACACGACGGTCGAGAACTACATCAACTCCGTTGCGCCCGACCTGCTTCCGCGGCTCGAGAAGTACACGCCGAACAACGGTATCGACGTCTTCGCGGCTCGCCGTATCGACGAGCAGTTGGCCAAGGCACTCGATCGCAAGGTGTGGCTGCCGTCCGGCGGCACCCTGGTGATCGACCGCACCGAGGCCATGACCGTCGTCGACGTCAACACCGGCAAGTTCACCGGAGCCGGCGGAAACCTCGAAGAGACCGTCACCCGTAACAACCTCGAAGCGGCCGAGGAGATCGTTCGCCAGATGCGCCTGCGGGACATCGGCGGAATGATCGTCGTCGACTTCATCGACATGGTTCTCGAATCGAACCGGGACCTGGTCCTGCGTCGGCTCACCGAATGCCTGGGTCGCGATCGCACGCGCCATCAGGTGTCGGAGGTCACGTCACTCGGGCTCGTGCAGATGACGCGCAAGAAGTTGGGCACCGGATTGGTCGAGGCCTTCTCGACCACCTGTGAGCACTGCCACGGCCGCGGCATCATCGTCCATTCCGAGCCCGTCGAGGTGAAGTCCTCGGACGACGGAGGATCGCGTTCGGGCTCGCAGCGCAGTGATTCCGGTACCTCGCGCAAGAACAAGCGTGGCCGCGGAGACAAGTCGGCTTCGACCGAGTCCAACGGACAGGAAGCTCCGGCGCCGGAGGTTCCGGCCGTCGACGCGACGGTCAAGCGGGCTCATCCGGTGGCATTGGCGATGGCCTCGCATCACCACGACGACGACGAGACCGTCGCGGCCGACTCGACCGAGTCTGATTCCGCCGGTGTGTCTTCGGGGGACGATGCATCCAAAAGTGCCGATCGGCAACAAGATCGGCCGATCGATACTCCTGCTGCTGCTGAGCACCATGACGTTCCTGTTGTGGACTCTGCTGCGGAAGAAGTATCCGCAGTGGACAACGAGTCGGCCGCAGCTTCGACCGAAGCAGCTCCGCGCGGTCGTCGGCGTAGTCGCCGGGCGTCGCGGGCAGCGTCGGCACCGGTTGCCGAGGCAGCTCCCGAGGTGGGCACGGTCTTCGTGATTCCGACTCCGGAACCCGTGGTGGACGCGGTCGCGGAAAACGTTCCGGCTCCGGCCACCGAAGTTCCGGCTGAGGAAGAAGTTGTCGTCGTCAAGAGACCCCGTCGCAGGCGTGCAGCAGCACGTCCCGCAGGGCCTCCGGTAGACGGAGAGTAAGAACTACTGGCTTTCGGTCGGTTGGATGACTTCGCGATGAGCGAGGACATCCAACCGTTATCCGAAGTTTCAGCTGGTAGAAGCAGTACAGAGTAGTGAGCACCACCCCTCGGCGGGGCGGTTTGACCCTGACGGTTGCTTTCCCGTAACCTTGGAGGGTCGCCACCCGGCGGTAGAGATTCCGTGTGCCTAGAGTGTGCGTGAATGTCCCGGTACGTCAGTGCCGAGCCGAGGTGACATAAACCAGACCAGTCGCGATGCATTTGAAGCCTCAGGCAGCAGCGCGAGCAAGTTCGAAGAAGCAAGGGGTAGCCCTCCGATGGCAACGTACGCGATCGTCAAGACCGGCGGAAAGCAGTACAAGGTCGCTGTTGGTGACCTCGTCAAGGTCGAGAAGATCGAGGGTGAGCCCGGCACTGCTGTCTCGCTTGCTCCCGTTCTCGTGGTCGACGGATCCGACCTGACCACCGACGCGGCCAAGCTGGCCAAGGTCGCAGTCACCAGTGAGATCGTCGAGCACACCAAGGGCCCGAAGATCCGCATCCACAAGTTCAAGAACAAGACCGGTTACCACAAGCGTCAGGGCCACAGGCAGCCGATCACGGTGCTCAAGGTCACGGGCATCAAGTAACCAGTTCTTTCTAGCTAATTTCACCCGAGGAGGGTCAATAGCATGGCACATAAGAAGGGTGCATCCAGCTCCCGTAACGGTCGCGATTCAAACGCCCAGCGCCTCGGCGTGAAGCGCTTCGGCGGCCAGTCGGTCAGCGCAGGCGAAATCCTGGTTCGCCAGCGCGGCACGCACTTCCACCCCGGCGTCAACGTCGGCCGTGGCGGCGACGACACCCTGTTCGCTCTCGCTGCCGGTGCAGTCGAGTTCGGCCAGAAGCGTGGACGCAAGACCGTGAACATCGTTCCGGCCGTCGTTGCGGCTGAGGTCTAGTCTTTCTCGCTAGTTGTGCGTCATCGGTTCTACTTCGGTAAGCCGGTTCTGCTTTCGGTAAGAGAGTGACGCGTTCCAAGCTCCCGATAGGGGCGGACCAGGGTTGAAATAACCCGGTCCGCCCCTATCGTTTGTTTAAGCAGTACCCGTTTTGCCCCGAGCAACCCTGCTCACCAGAAGTTCAGCTCATCGCGTGAGACCCGCAATTGACTGAGGAAGGATCCGGCAGTCATGTCCCGATTCATTGACCGTGTTGTGCTGCACGTCAGCGCTGGAAAAGGCGGCAATGGTTGCGCCTCCGTACACCGCGAGAAGTTCAAACCGCTCGGCGGTCCGGACGGTGCCAACGGAGGTCGCGGTGGCGACGTCATCCTCGTGGTCGACGAGAACATCCACACCCTCCTCGACTTTCACTTCCATCCCAACGCGAAGGCGACCAACGGCAAGCAGGGCGCCGGCAGTAACCGCGAGGGTGCAAACGGTGAAGACCTCATCCTCAAGGTTCCGGATGGAACTGTGGTTCTCGATACCGACGGCAACGTGCTTGCCGACCTCGTGGGAGTCGGTTCACGCTTCGACGCCGCTCAGGGCGGCCGCGGCGGACTCGGCAACGCAGCACTCGCCTCGAAAGCCCGCAAAGCTCCCGGTTTCGCACTCCTCGGTGAGGACGGTGTCGAGCGTGACCTGGTTCTCGAACTCAAGTCGGTAGCTGACGTCGGTCTGCTCGGATTCCCCTCCGCCGGTAAGTCCTCGCTTGTGTCCGTTCTCTCTGCGGCCAAGCCGAAGATCGCCGACTACCCCTTCACAACTCTGGTCCCCAACCTCGGCGTCGTCTCGAGCGGTGACACCACCTTCACCGTCGCCGACGTGCCCGGGCTGATCCCCGGTGCAAGCGAAGGCCGCGGTTTGGGCCTGGACTTCCTGCGCCACATCGAACGCTGCGCCGTATTGGCGCACGTGATCGACTGCGCCACCCTCGATCCGGGACGTGACCCGATCTCCGACATCGACGCCCTGGAAGCAGAGCTGGCCGCGTACACGCCCGCGCTCTCCGGCGACTCGGGACTCGGTGACCTCGACAAGCGCCCGCGCGTCGTCATCCTCAACAAGACCGACGTTCCCGAGGCCGCCGAATTGGCCGAAATGGTCACGCCTGAGATCGAAGCTCGCGGATGGCCGGTCTTCACCATCTCGGCGGTGAGCCGAGAAGGATTGCGACCGTTGACATTCGCGCTGGCGAAGATGGTCCGCGACTACCGCGAAGCTCATCCGAAGCCCGAGCCGAAGCGCCAGGTCATTCGCCCGGTCAAGGTCAAGGATTCCAGCTTCACCATCGAGAAGGATCCCGATATTCCCGGTGGGTTCGTCGTCCGAGGCACCCGCCCGGAGCGGTGGATTCGTCAGACCGCCTTCGACAACGACGAGGCCGTTGGCTACCTCGCCGACCGTCTTGCTCGATTGGGCGTCGAGGACGCATTGGTCAAGAAGGGCGCTCAGCCAGGAGCTTCCGTCACCATCGGCGACGTCAGCTTCGAGTGGGAGCCGATGACGCCGGCCGGTATCGATCTGACCCGCACGGGCCGTGGAACCGACCCGCGTCTCGATCAGGTGGAGCGCATCGGCGCCGACGAGCGCAAGCACGCGCGTCGTGTCCGCCGCGGCTTGCTCGACGAAGACGCCTGACCCACGCGATTTCAGGACGAAAACCGAAGAGAGGGAACGGGACTGTGCTCGGGTCCACCAGGGAGTCGATAGCGTCGGCTCACAGTATCGTCGTGAAGATCGGGTCGTCTGCGCTCACCAGTCTGGTGGCGGGACTCGATACTCACCGACTCGATCTGTTGGCCGATGCCATCGAGGCTCGCATGCGTGCGGGTTCCGATGTCGTCGTCGTCTCGTCCGGTGCCGTCGGCGCCGGACTGGCGCCGCTGGGACTGACCAAGCGGCCTCGCGATCTCGCGACCAAGCAGGCTGCGGCCAGCGTCGGTCAGTTGGCTCTGGCTCACGCCTGGGGTACGTCGTTCGCCCGTTACGGCCGTACCGTCGGGCAGGTTCTACTCACGGCTGACGACATCGCTCGACGGACGCAGCACCGCAACGCCCAACGGACACTCGATCGTCTACGGGCATTGCACGCGGTGGCGATCGTGAACGAGAACGACACCGTTGCCACCACCGAACTTCGATTCGGTGACAACGATCGGCTGGCTGCTCTGGTTGCTCATCTGGTCGGCGCCGACGCGTTGATCCTGTTGTCGGATGTGGACGGACTGTACGACGGGGATCCCCGAAAGGGCGATGCCACACTGATTCCCGAGGTCAACAGTCCCGAGGATCTCGACGGTGTGGTTGCCGGTTCGGGTGGCGCCCTCGGTACCGGAGGCATGGCGTCGAAGCTCTCAGCAGCACGCCTGGCCGCGGATTCCGGCGTGCCAGTTCTGCTCGCGGCAGCATCGGACGCTGCGCAGGCACTCAGTGGTGCCGATGTCGGAACGGCATTTGCGCCCCGGCCGACGCGATTGTCGGCCCGCCGATTCTGGGTTCGTCACGCCGCTGACACATCGGGTGACCTCCACCTCGACGAAGGCGCCGTCCGCGCGGTCGTGTCCAAGCGTCGAAGCCTTCTGTCCGCTGGCATCGTCGGTGTATCCGGTGACTTCCACGCCGGCGACGTCGTGTCCCTGATGGGGCCGGGGGAGAAGCCCGTCGCCCGGGGTGTCGTTGCGTTCGACGCTGCGGAGATCGAGGAGATCCTGGGGCGCTCCACCACCGATCTACCGGCTGACATGCAGCGTCCTGTGGTTCACGCGGACGACTTGGTGGCGCTGTAGCTTTCGTGTTCGACGAGGGCGGAAAGTGCTTCAGCGCAACCGACTTCGAGCTTGAGGTCGGCGAATTCGTCGCCGCGAGTCGTGCCTCGATTGACGATGGCGATCGGCTTCCCGGTCTTGGCGGCATGCCGGACGAAACGTAGGCCGGACATCACGGTCAACGACGACCCGGCTACCAACAGTGCGTCGGATTGGTCGACGAGGCTGTACGCACGGGCGACGCGTTCCTTGGGGACGGATTCGCCGAAGTAGACGATGTCCGGTTTGAGTAAGCCACCGCACACGGCGCAATCCACGACGCGAAAGTGTGCGGTGGATTCGATCACGGCATCTGCGTCGGGTGCGATTTCGACTCCTGTTGCAGCAGCGACTGTTTCGGCGAATCCAGGATTGGCTTCTTCCAGTCTCTCCGCGAGAGTGGTGCGGGAGATCAGCCGCTGGCAGCTCAGGCATCGAACCTGCGCGTAGGTGCCGTGGAGGTCGATGACGTTTCGCGCGCCGGCCTTGGTGTGCAGGAGGTCGACGTTCTGGGTGATCACGCCGACGGCTCGCCCTGTTCGTTCCAGCGCCGCGACGGCCCGGTGGCCCTGGTTGGGGCGGGAGCTGTCCATGTATCGCCAGCCGATGTGGTTGCGCGCCCAGTAGTGCCGCCGAAACGCCGGATCGCCGATGAACTGCTGGAACGTCATCGGATTGCGCGGGGGTGAATCAGGTCCGCGGTAGTCCGGGATTCCGGAGTCGGTGGAGATGCCGGCGCCCGTCAGAACTGCCAGGCGACGGCCGGCCAGGAGTTCGGGAAGGGCATCGAGGCGGCTGTTGTCGGTGGGCACTGCTCCAGGATAGGCGCGTGTGCGAGACGGAGGCGCGGAGGAAGTCCGAAATGTTCAATAGAACACGTGTGCGATCGCCGATACTCGTAGACATGAACACAGTGAACCCAATCCCCGCTGGTTACCGCACGATCACTCCCTACCTCGCGGTGCCGGACGGTCATGCCGCACTCGACTACTACAAACGAGCACTTGGAGCTGAGATAGTCGATGCGATGAACGCACCTGACGGCTCCCTCATGCATGCGGAGATCCGGATCGGCGATTCGATGCTGCAGCTTTCGCAGGAGATGCCGGACTTCGGACTCAAATCACCACAGGGCGGCTGGGTGCATTCGTCGATCGTCGTCTACACCGAGGACACGGACGGGTTTGTCGCTCGGGCAGTCGCCGAGGGAGGCACGCTGGTCACGGCTGTGGCCGATACATTTTCGGGCGACCGGCATGGGGTGTTTCTCGATCCGTTCGGCCACAGGTGGGCAGTATGCACGAAGGTCGAGGATGTACCTGCCGAAGAGGTCGCTCGCCGGGCGCGGGCGCTCTTCTTTCCGGAGACGCAGTCGCCACAGTAATTTGTGGCAACCGTGGTCCGAGCATTCGAGCTTCGGCGGCGTACTCAGTATCCGGCTACTGGGTCCACGAGGGCAGCCAGCGCCTCACCCTTCGCGAAGCGGGTCACGTTCTTGGAGACGTGATCCGCGAACGCGGCGGGGCGAACGCCTGGCGGATTGGAATCGTGGGGTGTGATGATCGCATTCGTCAGATCCCACAGTGGGTGACCGTCCGGGAGGGGTTCGGGATCGGTGACGTCGAGACCGGCGCCGCCGATCTGTTCCGACTCGATGGCCTCGACCAGTGCGTCGGTGTCGACCAGTGATCCGCGCGCGACATTGATCACCCAGGAATAGGGTCGCATCGCCGCCAACTGCGCACGACCCACGAGGTGACGGGTGGCCGGGGTGGCGGGCGCAGCAATCACGAAGTGATCTGCGCGAGAATAGATTTCATCCATTCTGGATGCGGGGTACGTGGAGATCGCCCCGGGGACCGGGCTACCGGAACGATTGACTGCGATGCTGTCCGCCCCCTGCGCGGCCAGCATCGGAATCAGCGCGCGGCCGATACCGCCTGCGCCGATGATCGCAACCGTCGAGCCACGGAGGGTGCCGATCTTGGGAAAGAACTCGAACTGACGCCACGTTCGAGCCTCGATGTGTGCAGGCAAGTGACGAACTCCGGCCAAGAGAAGCATGAGTGCATGCTCGGCCACCGACGCCGAAAATGCACCGGCCGCCGAGGTCCACGTGATTTCTGTGTCCCTCGGAATCACACCGGAGTCGAACCAATCCTCGATTCCCGCCGACGGAAGCTGCACCCACCTGACCGACGCCGGTAACTCCGACGGAAAGGTCTCGGGTGAGCCCGCCCAGATCAGGGCGTCCGCAGTGTCGATCGGACTGATCAGACCGCCGCCCCGAAGCACCGCGCTGTCGAGCAGTGCATCGGGGACGGGGCCGATCGCTACGCGTGGAGAGGTGTCAGTCGCCATGACTAGACGCTACGCGGGGACCTCCACCAGTGGGTAGACACCGTTCTCGTCGTGCACCTCACGCCCGGTGACCGGCGGATTGAACACGCACAGCATGCGCATCTGCGTGTCCGGCTCGACGCGGTGACGCTCGTGGCCGTTGAGCAGGTACATCGACCCCGGTGCGAGATCGTATTCCTTGTTGTTGTCGAGGTCGATCAGCTTGCCGGTGCCCTCGACGAGCCAGACAGCCTCGACGTGGTTGGCGTAATGGAACTCGTTGACCGAACCCGCCTTGATGGTGGTCTCGTGGAACGAGAACCCGACGCGGTCGCCGCCGAGGACGATGCGCTTGCTGCGCCAGTTTCCGTCCTCACTCGTGATGTCGCGGTCGGTGTCGGTGATCTCGGTGGTGGTGCGAACGATCATGGGAGAGTCCTTCCTCTAGCTGCAGACCTTGAGTGTCGCCTCGGCCAGAATGGAGAGGCCGTGCTCGAGCTCGTCGTCGGTAATCGTCAGTGCGGGAAGCAGTTTCACAACCTGGTCGGAGGGTCCGGAGGTCTCGGCGAGCAATCCCTCGTCGAATGCCAACTGGCAGACCTTGCCGGCGCGCTCGGGCTGTTCGAAGACGAGGCCCTGAACCAAGCCACGCCCGCGGTGCGAGACCTCGCCGGGGAACTGATCGGAGAGGTTGGCGAAGCATTCGCTGATGCGTGCGCCCTTCTTCAACGTCGTCTTGGTGAGGGCGTCGTCGGACCAGTAGTGGTCGAGTGCCACCTTGGAGGTGACGAACGCCGGGTTGTTGCCGCGGAATGTGCCGTTGTGCTCGCCCGGTCCCCAGACGTCGAGTTCACGCTTGAACAGCGTGAGCGCCATCGGCATTCCGTAGCCGCTGATCGACTTGGACAACGTGACGATGTCGGGAACGATTCCGGCCTCTTCGAAGGAGAAGAACGGGCCGGTACGGCCGCAACCCATCTGGACGTCGTCGACGATCAACAGGATTCCGCGATCCGAGCACAGTGTTGCCAGCGCCCGAAGCCATTCGGGGCGAGCGACATTGACACCACCTTCACCCTGCACGGTTTCGACGATCACTGCCGCGGGGCGGTTGATTCCACTGCCGGAATCATCGAGAACGCGGGAGAACCACTGGAAGTCCTCGGTGACGCCGTCGAAGTAGTTGTCGAAGGGCATCGGTGTCGTGTGCACGAGGGGGACACCGGCGCCCGCGCGCTTCATCGAGTTGCCGGTCACGGAGAGTGCACCAAGTGTCATTCCGTGAAATGCGTTGGTGAAGTTGATGACTGCCGAACGTCCGGTGACCTTGCGGGCCAGCTTCAGTGCAGCCTCGACGGTGTTCGATCCGGTCGGGCCGGGGAACTGGACCTTGTAGTCCAGGCCGCGTGGCTCGAGGATGTTGCGCTGAAAGGTCTCGAGGAACTCACGCTTGGCGACTGTCGACATGTCGAGACCGTGCGTGATGCCGTCGCTCATGATGTAGTCGACCAGTGCGGATTTGAGCACCGGGTTGTTGTGGCCGTAGTTGAGGGCGCCGGCACCGGCGAAGAAATCGAGGTAGTCGCGCCCGTTCTCGTCACGAATCCAGGATCCGGATGCGCTGGTGAACACTGCGGGCCAGTCACGGCAGTAGCTGCGAACCTCGGACTCGAGGGTTTCAAAAATGCTTGCTTCGTTGATATTCATATCTTCTTTGTTCCTCCGGGGCATGCTGTATGCCGAGCGCGAAGTGCGCTAGGCGCCGATCGTGTAAAGATCTTCGGCTTCGTGTCCATCGGGAAAATCGTTGGGCGAGAACAAGGTCTGCCTGGTTATCGGTACTTCGCGTCGACGTGCGAGCGCGGTGAAGAGTGCGATCGAAGCCTCGTTGTCGGGGCTGATCGTGGTCTCCAGATGTGTAACACCCAGTGGGGCAGTGCGATCCATCAAGTCGGACAGCATGCGGGCAGCAATTGCCTTGCCGCGCTGGTCTTCGTCGACCGCAACTTGCCACACGAACAGGGTTTCCTGCGCGCTGGGACGGGTATAACCGGAAACGAATCCGACTACGCGGCCGTCTACCTCCGCGACGATGGACGTCGCGCTGAAATCCCTGCACCACAACAGGTATGCATAACTCGAATTGAGGTCGAGCACCTTCGAATCACGTGCGATCTCCCAGAGCCGGACTCCGTCATCGATCTGTGGGCTTCTGAACAACACCGCGTCCGGCGCGGTGGTCGGGATAGCTCTCGTATCAACAGGCTTCATCGGTCATCTGAACGTAACAATCATTGCTGTCGAAGTCATGCAGATGTCCGTTTCGGGCCGTGTGGAACCCGTTGCGACCCAGGTGAGGACATGAATGTGATGGTGCTCACATTATGTAACTTTTGCCGTTGTCGGAGCGACTATTTCGGGCAAAAACTCGCTATTTCGGGCTTGCGAGCGCCAACGGAAGTACAGAGTGAGCACCAGCCTGTCGAAGTGCGCGCGCGGCCATCGTGAAAGTCCAACCGGTATCGGCGATTGCGTCGACAAGAAGTATCGGTCCCTGGTGGATGCTCATGTCCGGGACTTCCCAAACATCGACCAGTCCGGACACGCGGTAGGCGGAGTTTGCTGCCGACACCGGAGGGTGGTCGGGGCGCAAGCGAAGAGTGCCCAGGTCGGTCAATCGCCCGACCTCGGCCAACTTGGCAGCCAGGCTCGACACCAACAAAGGATGCGTTGTGGATTCGAGGGCCATGACACCGGTGGGTCGCTCGGCCCAATTCCAGGCGGCCAGAACGCTGATACACGCGCTGACCACCGCATCGGGTACCTCGGCGTCGGGACCGTCGAAAAGCGCGCGGAGACGTTGACCCCAGCCCAGGTCCGACATCCGTCCGAGAATGCGCCCGGTTTCGGGCCCCTCGGTGATCTTCCCGGACAGCTTGACGCCCAGCTTGCTCAGGCCGGTCGGCCACATCTTGCGCGGCTCCAGGTCGAATCCGGGGCGCTGCAAGCGCGCCCGAGTCTCGTCGAGGGCGGCGGTGTCGACAGTGGTGTCGTAGCGATTGCCTGTGCAGTTGTCACAGCGACCGCACTGTGAGTTCTCCGAGGTCAGACCAGGATCGTCGAGTTGTTCACGCAGGAAGGTCATTCGACACGTCGTGATGCTCTGGTACTCGACCATTGCGGCCTGCTCGGCCTGGCGAGCGTCGTCGAGTCGGCCGTAGCGCTCGGCGTCGTACACCCAGGGTTCGCCGGTGCTGATCCACCCGCCCTTGACGCGTTTGACCGCGCCGTCGACGTCGAGGACTTTGAGGACCATCTCGAGACGCGTGCGATTGAGCTCCACCAGAGGTTCGAGTGCCGGTGTCGACGTGGCCTTTTCGGTGTCGAGGTGTTCGATGACGCTGCGGACCAGGTGCTCGCGGGGGAAGGCGACCGAGGCGAAGTAACTCCAGATCTGCTTGTCCTCGGCCCCCGGCAGGAGGATCACGTCTGCCCTGTCGGTGGAACGACCGGCGCGGCCCACCTGCTGGTAGTACGAGATCGGCGACGACGGTGCGCCGAGGTGGACGACGAACCCGAGATCAGGCTTGTCGAAGCCCATCCCGAGTGCCGAGGTGGCCACCAGAGCCTTGACGCGATTACCCAACAAGTCCTGCTCGAGAGATTCACGTTCAGTGGGATCGGTCTGGCCCGTGTAGGCGGCGACGGTATGGCCGCGCTCGGAGAGCAGGCTTGCGAGGTCGCGCGCGGCCGAAACCGTCAGCGTGTAGATGATGCCCGAACCCGGCAGCGTCTCGAGCATGTCGGCAAGCCAGGCAGCGCGCGCCGTCGCCTCCGGAATGTGGACTACAGAGAGGTGAAGCGACTCGCGTTCGAGCCCGCCGCGAAGGACGAGGGTTTCCTCACCGCCGACGCCGAGTTGGGCGGACACGTCCTCGACGACGCGGTTGTTGGCCGTCGCCGTGGTTGCGAGGACGGGAATGCCCTCGCCGAGTTCGGCGATCAAGGTCCTGATGCGGCGGTAGTCGGGACGGAAGTCGTGGCCCCAGTCGGAAACGCAGTGAGCCTCGTCGACTACGACCAGGCCGGCATCAGCTGCCAGGGCCGGGAGCACCTGATCGCGGAAGTCAGGGTTGTTCAGGCGCTCGGGGCTGACCAGAAGGACGTCGAGATCATTGGCTGCGACGCGGGCATGGATGTCGTCCCATTCGGTGACGTTGCCCGAATTGATGGTTGCGGCGCGCACTCCAGCACGTTCGGCAGAACTGACCTGGTTTCGCATCAGGGCCAACAACGGAGAGACGATGACGGTGGGGCCGTGGCCCGTTGCCCGGAGCAGCTTCGCCGAGATGAAGTAGACCGCAGATTTGCCCCAGCCGGTCCGCTGTACGACGAGCGCGCGTTTGCGCTGCACCACCAGCGCCTCGATGGCCGTCCACTGGTCCTCGCGTAGGCGGGCATCCGGCCCCGCGAGTTCGCGGAGCAGCCGCTCGGCTTCGTCGCGCATGGCTGGGGCAGTGGCGGTGGTCATGGACCCCATGGTGCACGACCCTGCCGACACGTGCGGGCTTCAGGCCTTGGCAACAGGTTCCTGCAGTTCGGTGACCCAGCCGTCGACATCCTCCGGGCACGCCAGCGTCACCTCACGGCTGGGGCCGGCATTGCGGTATCCCGCTGCGTCGATCCATTGGGCCAACGCCTGATAAGCGGGCAGGCAGTTGTCCATCGAACCCTTGTGCAGCAGCGAGGCCACGTGCTCTTCGGCCCGCAGGTCCACCACAGCGAACTCGTAGTCGCCATCGGGATTCGCGTCTACCGGTAGCGCCGCATGGACGACGACGTTCTCGTCGTCACCGGCATCCTCGTAGTAAGCGACAGCGGGTCCGATCGCGGCGATACCGGCACGATCCAAACCGGTACAAAGGCGCTCGTACAACCCGCGAACCACCGGGCCGATCGACGACGGATCCATCGTCTTGGCGGTACCGGTCAACTCCGCGACCCGCAGCGCCGGAACTGACTTGATCACAACCTCGTATGCGGACATCTGTCCCTCACTTTCGATGATCCGTAGGCGCGCCTGTACATGCGCCAGTCGCGCGGTGTCTTCCTGGATTCGGGTTTCGAGTTCTGCTCGGCGAAGCGTGAGCATCCCGCGGATCTCGTCGACGGTGACCGCTGACTCCACCACTTGCTGGACCTGGGCCAGAGTCAGGCCCAACTCCTTGAGAGCGACGATGCGGTTGAGCAGCGCCAACTGGCCCGCGGTGTACGAGCGATACCCGGTGGATGCGTCGACCCTCGCGGGTCTGAGCAGACCGATGGCGTCGTAGTGGCGGAGCATGCGCACCGACACACGACCTGCTCTCGCGAAGTCTCCGATGCTCAACATCCTTGCTCGCCCCGTTTCTCTCTCACAAACCCGATACCTACAGGTTTACGACCTCACACGGTGTCAGAGTCAAGCTGTCGGTTCAGGACTTTTTCGATCGCAGCGCGAGTGGGTGACGACACCGACGCGCCGCGGACCGTCGTCGCCAGACTTCCCGCCGTGGCAGCGAACTGCAGGGCGCGGTCCTGGCCCTGCACCCACTCCACGGCGAAGGCGCCGGTGAAAGCATCGCCTGCGCCAGTTGTATCCACGGGTGTCACGGCCGGGGAGTCGGCGTGGATTGTCTCCTCGCCCGACCGGAGATCCGCGCCGCCGGCCCCGAGCGTCGTGACGAGGTATCGGACGCGACCGGTGACCGCGGCCAACTGCTCCGACTCGGTCTGGTTGACGATCAGGATGTCGACAGACTCGATCAGGGCGCCCGGAAGGTCTTGTACCGGTGAAGGATTGAGGATGACAGTTGTTCCGTTGGCACGCGCGTGCCGGGCCGCTGTGGTGACCGTGTCGAGGGGTATTTCGAGTTGGCACAGGAGAACGTCGGCGTGTGCGATCGCGTCGAGGTCTACTTCGGACAACGAGGTGACCGAGGAATTGGCGCCCGGGACGACGATGATGTTGTTCTCCGCGTCCTCGCTCACGGTGATGGCGGCAACGCCGCTCGGGCCGTCGACACTACGAAGCAACGCGGTGTCGACCCCGGCGTCTTGCAGGGTCTCGCGCAATTGGGTGCCGAAACCGTCGTCGCCGACCGCGCCGACGAACGACACGTCCCCACCGGCTTTCGCGGCGGCGATGGCCTGGTTGCTGCCTTTGCCTCCCGCCGCGGTGGCAAAGGCAGTGCCGAGCAGCGTTTCTCCCGGAGCGGGGAATCTGGACACTGACGTGGTCAGATCCATGTTGATACTGCCGACGACGACGATTCGAGGCGTGCTCATACCTCGAGGTTATCGGCCTTCATTCTCTTTCGACGAACCTTGCGGATGATCCGACGTGCTTCCTCGTCGGTGGCGACAGAGGGCGGAGAGCCGTCGAGTGGCTTGCGTGCGGTCTCGGGGATCATCAGGACTGCGATACCGCCGATCACGGCGGCGATCATCATGTACATCGGTGCGACCAAGTTGCTGCCCGTTGCACTTTCGAGGGCGGTGAGCACCAGGGGAGTGGTCCCGCCGAAGATGGAGACCGCGAGGTTGTATCCGATTGCCAAGCCGCCGTACCTGATTCCGGTCGGAAAGAGTGCGGGAAGCACGGACGGGAACACTCCGACGAACAGCAGGAGCAAGCCGCCGAGAATTGCGAGTCCCAGGAAGACCGTCACGTAGTTGCCGACGCCGATCAGAAGGTAGGCAGGCAGGGACAGGACGAAGAATCCGATGAAACCGCTGAGCAGCAAGGGTTTACGCCCGACGCGGTCCGAGAACTTTCCGACGTAGCTGATTCCCATCATCATCACGATCATGACGATGATCATCAGAACGAGTCCGTGGGATTCGTCGTAACCCAACGTGTTGGTCAGATACGTCGGCATGTAGCTGAGCAGTCCGTAGTGAGCGATGTTGTACGTGGCCACCAGGACGATGCACAGAACAAGCGGACGCCAGTTGTCGACGAGAGTTTCGCGTAGTTTCTTGCCTGTGGATTCATCTGCGAGGGAGCGCTCTTCGGCCTGCTCCATCATCTGGAATGCGGGAGTTTCCTCCAAACGCAGACGGAGGTACAGGCCGATGAGACCCAGAGGTCCGGCAATGAGGAAGGGGATGCGCCAGCCCCACTGGAGTAGGTCCTCGGCACTGACGACGGTCTGGATGATCGTCACGATGCCCGCTGCCGCCACATATCCTGCCAGAGTACCGAATTCGAGGAAGCTGGCGAAGAAACCGCGGCGCTTGTCCGGTGCGTATTCGGCGACGAACGTACTGGCTCCGCCGTATTCGCCGCCGGTGGAAAAGCCCTGCAGTAGGCGTAGGAGTACCAGCAGGATCGGGGCGGCGATACCGATGGATTCGTAGCTCGGGATGAGGCCGATGGCGAAGGTGCTGCCCGCCATCAGAATGATGGTGGTGGCCAGGACTTTCTTGCGTCCGATGCGGTCACCGAGTGGACCGAAGAACAATCCGCCGAGTGGGCGGACGATGAAGGCTGCCGCAAAAATTGCAAAGGTAGAGAGGAGTTGAGCGCTGCCGCTCGCGTCCGGGAAGAACACTTTTCCGATAGTGGTAGCTAGATATGCGTAAACGCCGAAATCGAACCACTCCATGGCATTTCCGAGCATCGTCGCCTTGACAGCGCGCTTGACGGACGCATTGTCGGTGACGCAGACATCGGGTGATTCGGCCACTTCGAGAGCGCTGATCGAGTTCTCTGGTGTAGTCATGACATGCGCTCCCCAGCGCAATCATCGAACCGAGCGGGGCACGTACCTGATGCACGCATCTTTTCGTTGCCCACTCGCCGATGAGCCGGTCGGGAAATCGAGCGTCCGCGTGCCCTGTGGCTCGTTGCGACCCCCGTCGCACGGCTCTGGCCCGCGGCAGTGTCCGGAGCCCACAGGGCTCCGGACTACCGGCAAGTAAGACGCTTACGCTATCAAAGTTGTGCGCGGGAGCCGATTTTCGGGCTAGAAGGCACGGGCGTACTGCGACGGGATATGTGGTCCTACCTCGGCGTTCAGTTCCCGGGCCGCCCGGCGCGCCCAGTAGGGATCACGCAGCAGCTCGCGGCCGAGGAGCACAGCTACGGCGCTACCGTCCTCGACGATCTTCTCGGCCTGTTCGGGGTCGGTGATGAGGCCCACGGCGGCGGCCGGTAGCAGGCTCTCGTTCTGCAGGCGACGGGCGAACGGAACCTGATATCCCGGTTCCACCGGAATCTGCGCCGCCGGTGAATTACCGCCGGTGGAGACGTCGACGAGATCGACTCCGTAGTCGGAGAGGATGTTGGCGAGGGCAACGGTCTGATCGGCGGTCCAGCTGTCGACCTCGAGCCCACGTTCTTCCGTGAGCCAATCGGTCGCCGAGACCCGGACGAAGAGCGGTAGCTCGGCCGGCCACACCTCGCGGACTGCGCTCAGGATTTCGAGGAGCAACCGGATGCGGTTCTCGAAGCTGCCGCCGTAGCGGTCGGTCCGCTTGTTGCTCTCGGGGGAGAGGAACTGATGGATCAGGTATCCGTGAGCCGCGTGAATTTCCACGACCTTGAATTCGGCCTTCAATGCACGGGTTGCCGCCGCTGCGAAGTCCGCGACGACCTTTTCGATGCCCTCGGTGGTGAGCTCGACCGGATCGGCAAGGTGACCGAACGGAACCGCGCTCGGGGCCACCGTCTGCCACGAGAGTCGGTCGTCGGCGGGCAGGCTCTTGCCGCCGCGCCACGGAACCTGCGTCGACGCTTTGCGTCCGGCGTGGGCCAGCTGGATTCCGGGCACTGCGCCGAAGTACGCGAGTTGCGCGTTGATCTCGGCGAAGGCTTGCGCCTGCGTGTCGTTCCAGATCCCCAGATCAGCTGCCGATATGCGGCCTTCGGGATTGACGGCCGTCGCCTCGGTGAGAATCAGGCCGGTGCCGCCGATTGCACGGCTCACCAGATGCGTGCGATGCCACTCGTTGGGCACTCCGACCTGGTCGCCGATGACGTCAGCGGAGTACTGGCACATCGGTGCCATCCAGACGCGGTTCGGGATGGTGACGCCGCGCAGGGTCAAAGGCTCGAACAACACACTCACGGATGGCTCCTGACTCGAAGAAGAAGGTCGGTGGGTGCAACAGTGTCGCGCGCCGGAATTGTTCCCCGGCGGTCCGCCGAAATGTTCGCAGGCGGTCCGCCTAAATGTTCGCAGGCGGTCCGCCGGAATGGTCCCGGGTGGTCACAGCCTCGTTCCGCCGAGCAGGCCGTCACGGTGGGTGGTTAATGTGTATTCATGACCGCTGTGACTTCCAACGCAGAAACCGTCGACTCGAACGCGTCCGACACCAAGTCCGTCGTGCACGACGCCGCACGCCGAGCCCGTAAGGCTTCGCGTGTCCTGGCTCTGCTGACCACGGCGCAGAAGGATGCTGCGCTCCACGCCGCAGCCGACGCGGTAATCGCGGCAAGTGATCGGATTCTCGCGGCCAACGCTCTCGATATCGACACCGCGAAGGCGGGCGGCACCGAGGAATCGCTGCTCGACCGTCTTCGTCTGACCGCTGACCGGATCGAGGGCATCGCGTCGGGTTTGCGTCAGGTTGCCGGACTACCCGATCCGATCGGTGAAGTGATTCGTGGATCCACTCTGCCGAACGGTTTGGAACTACGGCAGCAGCGCGTTCCGCTCGGTGTCGTCGGCATGGTGTACGAGGCTCGTCCCAACGTGACCGTCGATGCCTTCGGGCTCACCCTCAAATCGGGAAATGCTGCGCTGCTTCGTGGTTCGTCCTCGGCGGTCAAGTCCAACGAAGCGTTGGTGGCGGCTCTGCGTGCGTCGTTGGTTGATCAGGGACTGCCCGAGGATTCCGTTCAACTTCTGCCGAGTGCGGATCGGTCGACGGTCACGCACCTCATCCAGGCCCGCGGCCTCGTCGATGTAGTCATCCCGCGCGGCGGTGCCGGCTTGATCAGCGCCGTCGTGCGTGATGCCACCGTGCCCACCATCGAGACCGGTGTCGGTAACTGCCACGTCTATGTTCACTCGGCCGCCGATCTACTGATGGCCGAGAAGATTCTTCTCAACTCCAAAACCCGTCGGCCCAGTGTCTGCAATACAGCCGAAACCGTCCTGGTCGACGCTGCGATCGCCGAGACTGCCGTGCCGAAGCTGCTCCAAGCGCTTCAGATGCACGACGTCGTCGTGCACGGTGATCTGCCGGGACTGGTTCCCGCGACCGAGGACGACTGGTCGAAGGAATACCTCACCCTCGACGTCGCCCTCAAGGTCGTCAAGGACTTGGACGCTGCCGTCGAGCACATCGACCAGTACGGAACCGGCCACACCGAAGCCATCGTGACGTCCGATCTCTCGGCTGCCCGCGAGTTCACCGCTCGAGTCGACGCTGCGGCAGTGATGGTCAACGCGTCGACTGCCTTCACCGACGGTGAGCAGTTCGGGTTCGGCGCCGAGATCGGCATCTCCACCCAGAAACTGCACGCGCGTGGCCCCATGGGGCTGCCGGAACTGACGTCCACCAAGTGGATCGTCTGGGGCGACGGGCATACCCGACCCGCCTGAAAAGTTCACCAGACTTGCCCCACCTCTCAAGGAGTTAACCGTGGACCGAGCACTTCCCGACACGACGCCGTTCTTCTCGACCGTCGACGACGTGATCGAACGGCTGGCCGAAACCGGCTATCTGTCCGACAAGGCCACCGCGACGGCAGTCTTCCTGGCCGATCGTCTGGGCAAGCCGCTGCTCATCGAGGGCCCGGCCGGTGTCGGAAAGACGGAACTCGCCCGCGCAGTCGCCCAGACCACGGGCGCAGAACTGGTGCGTCTGCAGTGCTACGAGGGCGTCGACGAGGCTCGTGCACTCTACGAGTGGAACCACGCGAAGCAGATTCTTCGGATTCAGTCGGGCGGGGCGAGCGGAGCGAGGGGTGATGTCGCGGTCGACCACAGCTGGGACTCGACGAAGGCGGATGTCTTCTCGGAGGAGTTCCTGCTCGCACGTCCACTGCTCAAGGCCATTCGCCGCGAGGACCCGACGGTGCTGTTGATCGACGAGACGGACAAGGCAGACGTCGAGATCGAAGGTCTGCTCCTCGAAGTGCTCAGCGACTTCGCGGTCACGATCCCCGAGCTCGGAACCATTACCGCCACCCGCAAGCCGTTCACGGTGTTGACCTCGAATGCCACTCGTGAACTCTCGGAGGCTCTGAAGCGTCGTTGCCTCTTCCTGCATCTCGATTTCCCGGACGCCGACCTCGAGCGTCGCATTCTCGCAAGCCGTGTGCCGGAGCTTCCTGAAGCGATTGCCGAGCAGCTGGTCAACACCATTCGTGTTCTTCGTGGAATGCAGCTCAAGAAGGTCCCTTCGGTATCCGAGACCATCGACTGGGGACGCACCCTTCTTGCTCTGGGCATGGACACTCTCGACGACGATGCCGTTCGCGCCACGCTCGGCGTGATCCTCAAGCACCAGTCGGACCAGGTGCGTGCCGCCGCTGAACTTCGGCTGAACTGAGGTCTGACATGGCTCCCGCAGGATCGACGTCGCCGCTCTCACCTGGCGGCCTGGCAGCGCCGCACGGGATTCCCGGTCACCTCGTCGATTTTGTCGAGGCTCTGCGACGACGCGGAATCATGGTCGGCCCGTCCGAGACAGTCGACGCCGGTCAGGTCATGTCTGTTCTCGACCTGCTCGATCGTGAAGCGCTTCGTGAAGGGCTGGCATGCTCGCTCCTGCGCAGGCCGACCCACCGGGCGACGTTCGACGCCGTCTTCGACCTGTGGTTCCCCAAGGCGATCGGTGACCGTGCGGTCGGCGACGTCGACGTCACACTGCCGCGCAAGCCAGACGGCTCGATCGACCTGCAGGCATTGCGTGAGCTGATCGCCGAACTGCTGACAGACGGCAGTGACGAGGCGATGGAGATGACCGAACTCCTGACCGCCGCGATGGTCGAGGAACTCGGGCAGTACCAGTCGAGTAACGGCCCGTCGTTCTCCGCCTACCAGGCGCTGCGCGACGTCGCCCCGGAGACGTTGCTCAACAAGATCCTGCAGGGCCTGCTCGGCAACCAGGAGGGTTCCGGGTCAGAGGGCAAGGACAACTCCGACTACCAGTCCGAGGTCGCCAAGCGCACGGCAGCGCAGCGCATCGCGGACTTCCGCAAGATGGTCGAGAAGGAAACGCGTCGACGCACAGCCGAGAATTTGGGCAAGGAGCGGGTCGCCACGTACGGCGTTCCGAAACTCGCCGAGGAAGTCGACTTCTTGCGAGCGTCCGATGCCGAACTCACCACGCTGAAGAAGAACGTCGCACCCCTGGCTCGCTTGTTGGCCAGTCGTCTCGCCGTGCGTCGTAGCCGCTCTCGCGCGGGTTCGATCGACCTACGTCGTACGTTGCGCAAGTCCATGTCGACGGGCGGAGTGCCGATCGATCTGGTGCAGCGCAAGCCGAAGCGGGCGCGGCCCGAACTTGTGGTGATGTGCGACGTGTCCGGCTCGGTGGCGGGGTTCAGCCATTTCACTCTGCTGCTCGTGAACGCTTTGCGTGAGCAGTTCTCGCGCGTGCGGGTGTTCGCGTTCATCGACACGACCGACGAGGTCACGCGGTTCTTCGACTCGAACGCAGACCTCGGATCAGCGATGTCACGGATGGTGCGTGAGGCCGAACTGATCACCTACGACGGCCACTCAGACTACGGACACGCCTTCGGAGTGTTCCAGGAGAAGTTCGCGCAGTCGATCACCAGTCGCACGTCGCTACTGGTACTCGGCGACGGTCGCAACAACTACCGCGATCCCAACCTTCAGTCGCTGTCGCAGATGGTGGCAGTAGCCAAGCACGCGCACTGGCTCAACCCCGAGCCGAAGGGGCAATGGGGAACGGGTGACTCCGCGGCGAAGGTCTACAACGAGGTCATCAGCATGCACGAGTGCCGCTCGGCCCAGCAGCTTGCCGACGTCGTGTCCCGTCTGCTGCCGGTCTGACCCGTAAGCTCGACACTCGTGCAGAAGGGACTATCGGTGGAACGTGCTCGACGCCTAGGAGTGATGGGTGGCACCTTCGACCCCATTCACCATGGCCACCTCGTTGCGGCCAGTGAGGTCGCCGACCGGTTCGGACTCGACGAAGTGATCTTCGTCCCCACCGGGCGGCCCTGGCAGAAGCAGGGGAAGGGCGTCAGTCCTGCCGAGGACCGGTACCTCATGACGGTCATCGCCACCGCCTCCAACCCGCGGTTTTCCGTCTCTCGGGTCGACGTCGACCGTGAAAAAGTGACGTACACCGTGGACACGCTGCGAGACCTCCGGGCCTACCACCCTGACGCCGAACTCTTCTTCATCACCGGTGCCGATGCGCTGGCCAGCATCCTTTCCTGGCAAGATTGGGAAGAGTTGTTCGCATTGGCGAAGTTCGTCGGGGTATCGCGACCGGGTTTCGATCTCAATGCAGAGCACCTGGCCGGTCACCTCGACACCATGCCCGCCGACGCGGTCACGTTGATAGAGATTCCGGCACTTGCCATTTCGTCGACCGAATGTCGGCGTCGGGCAAGTGAAGACCGCCCCGTCTGGTACCTGGTGCCGGACGGAGTGGTGCAGTACATCTCGAAGCGGAACCTGTATCGACCTGTCGACGCGGAGCGCCGCGACGGAGCTACAACGATGTCGGAGCCCGCACCGGGGAAGTCGGAAGCCGTCCCGGGCGCCGAATCGAGCTAGCCGAGCACAACAAGTACTTTCTGAAGACGAAACTGGAGAACATCGAGTGAGCGCAAACACCGAAGCCATCGACATGGCACGCATCGCGGCCTTGGCAGCCGACGAGAAGCTGGCCACCGAAGTGGTGGTGCTCGATGTGTCCGAACAGCTGGTCATCACGGACTGCTTCGTCATCGCATCTGCGACGAACGAGCGTCAGGTCAACTCGATTGTCGAGAACATCGAAGACCGTCTCCGCGAAGCGGGACACAAGCCGGTCCGCCGTGAAGGCACCCGCGAGGGCCGCTGGGCACTGCTCGACTACGCCGACATCGTCGTCCACGTCCAGCATGACGAGGAGCGCAACTTCTACGCTCTCGATCGTCTGTGGAAGGACTGCCCGACGGTCGAGGTCGAAGGCCTCGGACAGAACCGTCCCGGCCCCGCCGACGCCAACACGGTGTTCGAGACCGACACGGTTTCCGAGCCGGACGCGCAGGATCCCTCGCTGTGACTTCGCCGGCGCCCAGTGCGGCGTCGAACCCTGTCCGCCGGCTCATCCTGCTGCGTCACGGACAGACCGAATACAACGCCGACTCTCGGATGCAGGGGCAACTCGACACCGACCTGTCGGAGTTGGGACGCACGCAGGCCAAGAGTGCAGGTCCGGTGATCGCCGATCGCAGGCCGTTGACGATCGTGTCCTCGGATCTGCGTCGGGCGTACTTCACGGCCGTCGCAGTCGGTGATGCCGCCGGACTTCCGGTACTCACCGACACGCGTCTGCGTGAGACACACCTGGGCGAATGGCAAGGCCTGACTCATCACGACGTCGACGAGCGCACTCCCGGTGTGCGATCTGCCTGGCGGGCGGATGCCACGTTGGCGCCGCCCGGCGGCGAAAGCCGAATCGACGTCGCGAATCGCAGCCTCCCCGTAGTTCACGAATTGCTCGAGACGCACCCGGACTGGGCCGAACGGCCCGTGGTTCTGGTGGCGCACGGAGGCTTGATCGCGGCACTGACAGCGGCATTGCTCGACCTACCCGTCGATCGCTGGGCCGTCCTCGGCGGATTGGGAAACACCAGTTGGGTGCAACTCAGCGGACACGGGGACGTCAAGTCGATCGAGTGGCGACTCGACGTATGGAATGCTTCTGCGAGTGTCGCAAATGACGTCCTCTGAAAGTGCCGACGGGCAGCGCCCCGTCCTCCTCGTACTCGCGGATTCGCTGTCGTATTACGGCCCCAAAGGCGGCCTCGCGGCAGACCACCCACGGATCTGGCCCAACATCGTGGCCGACGAACTCGGCTGGGACGTCGAGTTGGTCGCCCGTATCGGCTGGACGTGCCGCGATGCGTGGTGGGCACTGACTCAGGATCCTCGTGTGTGGGCGGCGGTGCCGCGGGCAGGCGCCGTCGTGTTCGCGGTCGGCGGGATGGACTCGCTGCCGTCCCCATTGCCTACCGCGCTCCGCGAGACCATCCGCTACGTTCGGCCACCCGCGCTTCGACGCGTGGTGCGCGAGGGTTATCAGTGGCTGCAGCCGCGGCTTGCACCTCTGGGCCGCCCGGTCGCACTTCCGCCCAAGCTGAGCGTCGAGTATCTGGAAAGCTCGCGAAATGCGTTGGAGTACATGCGGCCCGAACTGCCGATGATCGCGACCCTGCCGTCGGTGCACCGCAGTGATGCCTACGCCAGCGTGCATGCCGGACGACCTGCCGCGGTGTCCGCGATCACCGAGTGGGCTACGGAGAAAGACGTTCCCGTAGTCGACCTTGCAGATGCAGTGCGTGACAACGTCTTTTCCGAGAACGGCAATCCTGACGGCATTCACTGGGGTTGGGACGGTCACCTCGGCGTAGCCCGCGCGATGATCGCTGCGATTCGCGGGGTCGAGGCGCAGAAAGTGGTTTCGCCGGAACTGGTAGCACCGCCGAGCGAAGTCGGGTAGCAGAATGCCGGTCGTCGTCGTCACGGATTCCTCCGCCTGCATCCCGCAGGAGTCGGCCGACGCATGTGGCATTCAGGTTGTTCCGCTCCACGTGCTCCGTGACGGCTGCGACTTGCGAGAGGGCGTCGACGCAATGCCGAGCGACCTGTCGGGAGTGACAACGGCCGGAGCGTCGCCCGCCGAGTTGTCCGAAGCGTATGCACGCGCCCTGGACATGAGCGACGGTGACGGCGTTCTCGCCGTTCACATTTCACGTCAACTGTCGGGAACGTGGGAAGCCGGACGAGTCGCAGCCCAGGAATTCGGTGGCGCCGTCCGGATCGTCGATTCACAGTCCGCCGGTATGGGTTTGGGCTATCCGGCTCTCGAAGCTGCACGCTTGGCCGAGAAGGGCGCTTCACTCGAAGAGGCGTACGGCCGGGCGGTCGACGTCGCCAGCCGTGGGCGCTGCTACATCGTCGTCGACAAACTTGATCAATTGCGTCGGGGCGGACGAATCGGAACCGCCGCTGCGTTGCTGGGTACTGCATTGGCGATGAAGCCGATCCTGCATCTGGTGGACGGCAAACTCGTGCTCGGCGAAAAAACGCGCACCACCACCAAAGCGCTTGCACGCTTGGTTGATTCGGCAGTCGAGCGCGCCGGTCTCGGCCGCGTGGCGATAGCCGTGCATCACATGCGAGCACGAGAGCGTGCCGACGGGATAGCGGAACAGTTGGCCGAGCGCATTCCCGATGTAGCGGAATCCGTGGTTACCGACTTCAGCGCGGTTATCGGAGCGCACGTCGGTGTCGGCGCGATCGGTGTTGTGGTGTGCCCGTTGCCGGAGATCGACGCGAACACCTGATCGTTTCTCCACAATCCCCGAGTTCTCCACAGGTCGAAATTCATCGTCTTCGGTGGCGAGGTCTCTCGTTAGCGTCCAGTCATGAGGATCAGCGAGGAGCGCGAGCGGGCGCGTGATCGCCTCGCGGCGATGGACGGAAACTACCGGCAGCGACCGGCCGTCGACGAATTCGAGGATTCAGGGTCTTTCGAGAGGTCCCCCGAGTGGCTTCGGGACTTCGACGAGGACGACTACGACGCTCAGCCCGACTCGTCACGGTTCGACCGATTGCCCGAACATTGGCGCGGTACACGTTGGCGCCCGAGTCGGTCGGCGACCTGGGTGTTGGCGATCGTTGCAGTTCTGGCCACGGGAATCGGCTTGTTCGCCGTGTGGTGGGATTCTCCGAGCATGCAGGCGGTCCCAACGTTGCCCTCGCCCCAGAATGTCACGGAGAAGAATGTGACTGCCGGCGATGGTGAATCAGCCAGTCCTGTACCGACCGGCGTCGTGGCAGAGCAGCCGCCCGAGGCTGTGGTGGTCAGTGTCGTCGGGCTCGTGCGCACGCCTGGGCTTGTCAATCTTCATTCGGGCTCGCGCATCGCCGACGCGCTTGCTGCGGCAGGTGGCGTGCTCGACGGAGCGGAGACGGTGGGCCTGAATCTGGCTCAGAAACTTGTCGACGGCGATCAGATCGTGGTTGGTGCGGCCGATCAGTCCGGTGGTGTTTCTTCGAGTACCACTGCAGGAGGGACCAGCCCCGCAGCTACGGGGGAATCCGGCGGGGCTGGGCTGGTGAACCTCAATACCGCCACCGAGGCCGAACTGGACGAGCTTCCCGGGGTAGGGCCGGTAACGGCTGCGGCGATCATCTCCTGGCGCACATCCAACGGAAAATTCACGGACATAGAACAATTGGGGGAAGTCGACGGGATCGGCCCGGCAAGGTTGGCCAAATTGCGAGTGCTGGTGTCGGTGTGAACGAACCGGAAGCCTCGCCGGTCCTCGACGCTCGACTGCTTCCGTCTGCCGTCGCGGTGTGGGGGAGCAGTGCGGTGGGGATCTTGTACGGTGCGACCACTGCGTGGGTGCTGGCGGCGTGTGCGGTTCCAGCGGCGATCGTGGCTGTCGTAATTGTGCGCCGCACATCTGCGGGGTGGGCACGAATCATGTTGGTTGCATTGCTGTTCGGTGCCGGGTGTAGTGCCGTCGGCGGGTGGCGGGCGTCCGAGGCGGAGAGGCACCCACTGACCCGAGCTTCTCTCGAGGGAGCTTGGGTGAGTGTCGAAGTGGAACCCACTGAGGATCCGCACGCGGTCTCCGGCGCGGTGGGTCAAGGTCAGGTCGTCTTCAGGGCAACCGTCAATTCGGTGACTGCCCAGAACCGCAGGTACTCCGGAGGCGGCTTGGTCACCATCCGGGCGCCCAGTTCGTCGTGGCTCGAAGTTGTTCCAGGGCAGAGCCTCACGGTTCGTGGCCGGGCGAGTCAGCCATGGCGTAGCGATTCCACGCTCGCCGTGATCACGTCCGAAGGGCCTCCCGTCGCGGTGGGAGAAGTGCCCTGGTATCAGCGATGGGCGAGTGTGGTGCGCATTCGTTTCGCGGCTGCGTGCTCGGCTGCACTCCCGCCGGATCAGGCGGGTCTGCTGCCTGGCCTCGTCGTCGGAGACACGTCGGCGCTGTCGCCGGTGGTGAAGGACAACTTCACCGTTGCCGGACTTTCCCATCTCACCGCGGTGTCCGGCGCCAACATCAGCATTCTGCTCGGGGCCGTTCTGCTGTTGGTCAGAGCCGCGGCGCTCAGTCCGCGGGTCGGCGCCGCTTTGGCGGCGGTAGCCCTCGTTGCCTTTGTTGTCGTCGCGAGGCCGTCGCCGAGTGTTCTGCGCGCCTCGGTGATGGGCTTGGTAGGCCTGCTCAGTCTGGTCACTGGTCGGCGCAAACAGGCGCTGCCTGCTCTTGCTGCCGCCGTCATCGTTCTGGTTGTCGTGATGCCCGAGCTGGCCGTCGACTGGGGGTTTGCGCTGTCGACTACTGCGACGGGCGCGCTGGTGATCATTGCGCCGGTGTGGGTGGACGTGCTTCGCCGAAGAGGCTGGCCCCGTTGGTTTTCGGAGATGACAGCTGTCTCGGGTGCTGCGTTTGTCGTGACTGCACCGTTGGTGGGCGCCATGGCGGGAACCTTCAGCGTAGTCACGATTGCCGCGAACATGGCGGTGGCGCCCGTGATCGGAATCATCACGGTGTTCGGTGCGGTGATTGCCTTGTGTGCGCTGATCTGTCCACCGATCGCGGTGTTCGTCGCGCCATTGGTGCGGCCGCCGATGGGGTGGCTGCTGTGCGTGTCCGAACGGGCGGCGGCGCTTCCCGGAGCGTCGGTGGTAGTGCCGTCAGGACTCATCGGTGCCCTCGTCGTCGTGGGAGTCCTACTGGCCGCGGCCCTGACGCTGTGGAATCGGATTTCGAGATGGGTGCTCGGCGTTCTTGTTCTGGGAGTTGTTCTGGCCCTGATCTTTCAACACGTGTTCGGGGGTGGCCGTTTTGCTCCGGGGTGGGCGCTGGTGATGTGCGACGTCGGTCAGGGGGACGGTCTTGTGCTCTCGACTGGAGACGGCAGGGTAATCGTGATCGATGTCGGTCCTGATCCCACGTCGATGGATCGTTGCCTGAACATGTTGGACGTCAACGACATCGCGTTGCTGATGATCAGTCATTTTCATGCCGATCACATCGGTGGATTGGAAGCAGTCCTGAGTGGGCGTTCGGTCGCTGCGATCGGAGTCGGGTCGATGTTGTTGCCGGAGTCAGGTTTTCGAGCGGTGAAGGATGCCGCCGACTCGCAGGCCGTTCCGGTTGTCTCGTTGCTCGCAGGTATGGAGTTGACGCTGGGATCGGTGAACGTGGAGGTTCTCGGTCCGTTGGTTCCAGCTCCCCGCGATTCCGTCGATGCCGCAGATGCAGCCAACGATCAGTCGCTGGTGGTGATGGCGCACACGGGCGCGGGTCGAATTCTGTTGACGGGCGACGCCGAAGTTGCGGGGGAGGAGGCCATCCTCCGATCGGGAACGGACGTGAAGGCCGATGTGTTGAAGCTGCCCCATCACGGTTCTCGGACCACGTCGTCGGCATTTCTGGAAGCGGTGCGTCCGAGGTTGACGATGATCAGCGTCGGCGTCGGCAACAGTTTCGGGCACCCGAATGCGGAGGTTCTCGATGAACTGGATTCATTGGGCGGGGCGGTGGTTCGGACCGACGTCGACGGCACCGTCGCTGTGTACGGCGGGGGCGGCGGGTCTGTGTCGATCGTGTCGGTTCCTCGTGGGACCATCTTCGGGTGAGTAATCCGTCTGGAGTCGATCCGCTGCATCTTGTTCTCGGGGACGACGAGTTCCTGATCGACCGCACGGTATCGCAGCTCATCAGAGCCGTCCGCGGTGACCGCGGCCAGGGTATTTCGGATCTCCCGGTGACCAAGATGCGCGCGGGCGACACCAATGCTCCCGAGTTGGCCGAGTTGCTCAGCCCTTCTCTTTTTGCCGAAGACCGTGTGATCGTCTTGGAATCGGCTGCAGAAGCAGGCAAAGATGCCGTAGCGCTTGTCCTGGAGGCTGCACGCGAGCCGGCAGAAGGTGTGGTTCTGATCGTCGTGCACTCGGGCGGCGGTCGCGCGAAAGCGTTGGCGCCGGCCCTCGAGAAGCTCGGCGCGACGGTTCACAACTGCGGAAAACTGAACAAGAGTCAGCTTGTCGACTTCGTCCGGGGTGAGTTTCGGACCGCAGACGTCAGGGTTGCGCCAGATGCGATCGCCGCGATGATCGAAAGCGTCGGCTCCAACCTCCGCGAACTAGCGTCGGCCTGCTCGCAATTGGCGGCAGATACGGGCGGCAAGATCGACGTCGATGCGGTCCACAAGTATTACTCGGGCAAGGCCGAGGTTTCCGGATTCGACGTGGCCGACAAAGTCATCGTCGGCGATACCCGGGGTGCGCTCGAGGCGCTCCGATGGGCAGATCAGATCGGAACAGCCCATGTTCTGCTCGCGGATGCCCTCGCTGACGCAGTCCACACCATCGCGAAGGTCGGCCCGTTTGCACGGGGCGGTGACCCGTTCCGGTTGGCGTCGGATCTCGGAATGCCGCCGTGGAAGGTCAAGAAGGCGATCAAGGAGGTCGGCGGCTGGGATCCCACGTCGATCGGCGCTGCGATGCAGATCGTCGCCGCCCTCAATGCCGACGTGAAGGGTGCCGCAGTCGACTCGTCCTTCGCCCTGGAGATGGCAGTGCGGAAAGTGTGCGCGTTGCGGAAGAACTGAGTACAACGTGGCCTACTGCGCGTCCGGCCAGAAGTAGTCCGACGACAGTGGCGGCCGTGGCCTCACCCGCCCGGTAGTCGAGGCGTTTCACGCAGGCTTGCTCCAACTGAGTATGCGGAATGGCCTGAGGCTGTGTCGTTGGTTCACCTGTTCTGATGTCGGTCACCCGTAGTGAGTCGTGCGACACCGGATTCACCACACTGCCGCAGGCAATGGTTTCTTGGCCGATTGTGTCCACCGGCACCTTCACGGTGGTGAGTACCGCTCGTCCAACGGCGAGAAACGCCAGAATCGCAACGAGTGAACACATCACGCCGAAGAAGATCCGGAATTCGCTACGTTGCCTGCGCCTACACCATCCGTAGCTTGCGGCACCTCCGACGACTGCAACCGTCAATGATTCCCACCAACGAGGGATTCCCAGGGCGGCCACTACGCCGAAAGCGACGACCGCCCAGAAGACAGTCGGGAACAACCAGCTGCGAGGGCGCTTCCCGTGCCCGTTGATCGCCATCATCAGACGGTTGCAGCCCGCTCCACATATTCGCTGCAAGACATGGATGGCGGGTCTTCGCACTGACCCGATTGAATACGCAAAATAGCCGCCTGGTCTTTCGACCTGGCGGCTATCGAGACGAACCAGTGTGACGGCGAACCGTCACAGTGGAAACGTCAGAGCTTGTTGGCAGCCTGCGAGAGTGCAGACTTCTTGTTGGCAGCCTGGTTGGCGTGAATGACGCCCTTGCTGGCTGCCTTGTCGAGCTTGCGGCTGGTGGAGACGAGGAGCTCGTTGGCCTTGTCCTTGTCACCGGCTGCCGCAGCCTCGCGGAATGAACGGATCGCGGTACGCAGCGAGGACTTCACCGACTGGTTACGGAGTCGGGCCGCCTCGTTGGTACGGATTCGCTTCACCTGGGACTTGATGTTGGCCACGCGTAAAATCCTTGTCGTCTTTAGCTGGTTACGGTCGAGAAAGCTGTGGGCGCACTGATGCACCGACTGGCAAGATTACCAGCCGAGGGCCCAAGAACCCAAACCGTCGCACGTTGCGTCTGTCGAGAAGGGTACACCGAGCGCCCGATTTCTCGCCGCGCTGCCGAATAGCCCCACTTGTAGCAGCATGTTGCCCTATGACGCCGCCGCCTTCGAAAAGTTCGAGTAAAACAGGTTCGACCACCACCCGAGCGCGTCCTGCCGCAGTGTTCGACGGATATTCAGACATCGGTCGCTACGAGTTGGCTTTCGACGAGATGTTCGAGCCCGACGGCTCGGTGCGTGGTCCGTACAAGGGTGTGTACAAAGCCCTGGCGCCGACGAGCAGCGCCGACCTTGCCGCGCGTGCCGACGCACTCGGACGCGCATTCATCGACCAGGGCGTGACGTTCTCGCTGTCCGGGCAGGAGCGACCGTTTCCGTTGGATCTGGTGCCGCGCGTCATCGCCGCGCAGGAGTGGTCGCGGCTTGAAAAGGGCATCAAGCAGCGAGTGAAGGCGCTCGAGTTGTTCCTCGCGGACATTTACGGCGAGCAGCGAATCCTGCGCGATCACGTGTTGCCGCGCCGCTTGGTGACCTCGTGCGAGCACTTCCACCGTGAAGCAGCCGGCATCGTGCCGCCCAACGGTGTGCGAATTCACGTCGCGGGTATCGACCTGGTCCGAGACGAGGCGGGAGAGTTCCGAGTCCTCGAGGACAATCTGCGATCTCCGTCCGGTGTCTCCTATGTGATGGAAAACCGTCGCACCATGACTCGGGTGTTCCCGGATCTGTTCATGTCCCACAAGGTGCGGGCGGTCGGTGATTACGCAACACACCTGCTGAGGGCGCTGCGTGCGGGTGCTGCACTCAACGAAGCGGACCCGACAGTGGTTGTTCTCACACCGGGTATCGCCAATTCCGCCTATTTCGAGCATTCGTTGCTCGCTCGTCAGATGGGTGTGGAACTCGTCGAAGGTCGCGACCTGTTCTGCCGCGACAACATGGTGTACATGCGCACTACGGAAGGCGAGCGCCAGGTCGATGTCATCTATCGCCGCATCGACGACGAGTATCTCGACCCGATGCACTTCCGTCCGGATTCGATTCTCGGCGTCGCAGGCCTACTGAATGCGGCGCGGGCGGGCAACGTGGTGATCTCGAGCGCCGTCGGCAACGGAGTCGGTGACGACAAACTCGTCTATACCTACGTTCCGCAGATCATCGACTACTACCTCGGTGAGAAGCCGCTCTTGCAGAACGTCGACACGTTCCGCTGTTGGTTGGACGAGGAGTGCGAGCAAGTCCTCGACCGCGTCGCCGAACTGGTCATCAAGCCGGTGGAAGGGTCCGGTGGCTACGGAATCGTCTTCGGACCCGACGCGAGCCCCAAGGAACTGGCCGCGATCACCCGCAAGATCAAGGCAGACCCGCGCGGGTGGATTGCGCAGCCACTCGTGCAGTTGTCCACGGTGCCGACCAAGATCGACGATGTTCTCTCGCCGCGCCACGTGGACTTGCGGCCCTTTGCCGTCAACGACGGTGAGGACGTGTGGGTGTTGCCCGGCGGCCTGACCCGGGTGGCACTTCCGGAAGGTTCGCTGGTGGTCAACTCCAGCCAGGGCGGCGGAAGCAAGGACACGTGGGTGCTTGCGAGTCGCACCTCTGACGAAGACCCAGAGTTGTCAGGCGAGGAACTGGTGTCCGAGCCCCCGGAATCCGCGGAGCCGGTGCAGGGTCCCGAACTGAGCACCTCGCAGCAACAACAGCAGCAGCAACAGTGAACACCTCGGAAGTGCCCAGCTACCAAGAACTATCAGTGAACGGAGCGTGGTGACCGATGCTTGCTCGCAACGCAGAGTCCCTCTACTGGATCGGCCGCTACGTCGAGCGCGCCGACGACACTGCTCGGATCCTCGACGTCGCCGTCCATCAATTGCTCGACGACGCCACCGTCGACCCGGACCGCACGTCGCGTCTGCTCCTGCGTGTCCTCGGCATCGAGGCGCCGGAGGGCAAGCTCGACGTGCGCTCGCTCACCGATCTGGTTGCGTTCAGCCGCAACCAGGTTGGTTCGATCGTGGACTCGCTGGCAAGTGCTCGTGAGAATGCTCGCGGGGCGCGTGAGGTCACGTCGAGTGAGATGTGGGAGTGCCTGAACACCACGTACAACGGACTGGCCGAGCGTGAACGTGCCTCACGCAGGCTGGGGCCACACGAGTTCTTCCGCTATGTGGAGGAACGCGCAGCGATGTTCGCGGGCCTGGCGGATTCCACGCTCAGTCGCGACGACGGCTATCGGTTCCTTCTGCTGGGCAGGTCGATCGAACGTGTCGACATGATCGTGCGGATGCTTCTGGCGCGCGCCGGTGACCGCCCGTCGTCGCCGGCATGGGTCAGCGTTCTTCGCTCGGCGGGCGCACATGACACGTATCTGCGTACGTATCGCGGAGCGCTCGACGCCAATCGCGTCGTCGAGTTCATCTTGTTGGACAGGCTCTTTCCGCGCTCGGTGTTCCACTCGATCAGGCAGGCCGAGAAGTGCCTGCAGGAGCTCGACCCGCAGCCGGGCAGTCGCGTCGGAATCCGGGCGGAGGCGCCGCGGCTTCTGGGCCGCGCACGCAGCGAACTCGAGTTCCTGCCGCAGGGCGTGTTGCTCGAGGATCTGCAGGGACGGTTGCTCGGTTGGCAGGAGACCTGCCGCGAACTGGGTGAGGCAATTGCATTGCAGTACTTCCACGCTGCGCCGTGGGTCGCGTGGACGGATGCCGGCGCCGCGTATGCGGAGTCGACGGTGGAGGGAGAGCTGTGAGCTGGCGGATGAGGGTCGTGCACACCACGGGATATGCGTACGACGCCCCGGTGACGTCGTCGTACAACGAAGCGCGATTGACACCTCGCGGCGACACCAGGCAGACGGTGATACTCACGCGCGTCGAAACCCAGCCGGCAACGCGTTCCTACCGATACACCGATTACTGGGGCACCGCGGTGACCGCCTTCGACTTGCACGCCCCGCATACGGAACTCGAAGTGACCGGGCTGTCGGTGGTGGAGACGGAACCGTTCGTTCAGCCCGAGGAAACCGTCGACTGGGATGAATTGTCGGGAAACGCGATTAAAGATCGATTCAACGAACAACTGAGTTTCACGAGATATGTTCCGCGTGATCGTAAGCTGGCGACAATTGCCAAGGAATTGCGCAAAGATAAATCACCTGAAGATGCAGTAGTGGCTGCGTCGCAATGGGTTTACGGCGAAATGTCATATGTTCCCGGTACGACCGGAGTGCATACGTCGGCGGTCGAGGCGTGGTCGGCACGGAAAGGCGTCTGCCAGGACTATGCGCATCTGACCTTGGTATTGCTTCGAACGATGGGGATACCGTGTCGATACGTTTCCGGCTATCTCCACCCCAAACGTGATGCGGCAGTCGGGGACACGGTGGTCGGCGAATCGCACGCGTGGATCGAGGCGTGGACCGGCGCGTGGTGGGGATACGACCCGACCAATGCGATAGCTGTGAATGAACAGCATGTCTCGGTCGGAATAGGAAGGGACTATTCGGATGTGCCGCCTTTGAAGGGAATCTTTTCCGGTGGACGTTCCACAGATCTCGAAGTTGTTGTGGAGATCACCAGGCTTGCGTAAAGTCCGGCAAATCTAGGCGCGTGAGCATTACTACCGTTCGATGAGAAGAAGGTGGGAATATGTCTCCAACTGCACAGGAATTGACTGAGATCGAACCGATCTCGGATGTGAAGAAGTATGCGGCCGAAGCGGTGGGAACATTTGTGCTCGTGTTCTCCGCAGTCGGAACTGCCGTCTTTGCAGGTGCGAAAGTCGGCAACCTCGGAGTTGCCTTCGCATTCGGCCTGACCCTGCTGTTCCTCGTATATGCGATCGGCCCGATTTCCGGTTGCCACGTCAACCCAGCCGTGACTCTCGGCCAATTCGTGATCGGGCGAATCTCAGCCGTCAATGCGGCGATTTACGTTGTCGCGCAAGTGATCGGCGGCTTGGTCGCAGGCGTCGTGATCTACACGGTGGCCAACAGTCTCCCGGCGTACAACCGTGCTGCTGACGGTTTGGGTGCAAACGGTTGGGGCGCACACAGTCCGTCTGCCGAGAAGAATCTTCTCGGAAATGTGGTTTCCGACGGCTACGGCATCGGTGCCGCCATGATCATCGAGATCCTGCTGACAGCACTGCTGGTATTCGTCGTTCTCGCGTCGACCGACCAGATCTCCGACGTGCCTCTCGCCGGGGTGTCCATCGGCTTCACCCTGGCCGTCATTCACCTGATCTCGATCCCGATCGACAACACCTCCGTCAACCCCGCTCGAAGCCTCGCTGTCGCGCCGTTCCAGGACGGTGCACTCGGTCAGGTGTGGTTGTTCATCGTGTTCCCGCTCATCGGCGGTGCGCTCGGTGCACTCATCTATCGAGCACTCTTCGGACGGTTCAACCGTATGGACAGCTGATCGACACTGTTTCCATCGTCCGGGTCGGCTTCAGCTCCAGCTGAAGTCGGCCCGAAGTTTTGCCGCGACCGCGTCGAACTTCTTGTGATCCATGATGGCGCCCTCGCGCCGGATCCCGCTCTCGGGAACGTCGAGCACCCGGTCGAGCCGGACCCAGCTGGGCCTTCCCTCGCCGTCCCATGGACCCGAACCGATTGCGAGCCAATCACGCTCGCCTTCGCGTTTGCTCTGCGAGGACAGCATCAAACCGAGCAGCGTGTTGCCGTCGCGGCCGACAACCAGCACCGGGCGGTCTTTGCCCTGGGTCGGATCCTCCTCGTAGGCAACCCAGGTCCAGACGATTTCGCCCGGATCGGCCTTGCCGTCGAGGTCGGGGGAGTACTCGACCTTGCGGGCGCGATGTGCGGTCGGAGACGTCCGCGCGGCGATCGGGCGGCCGGACGGACCCGGCTTCGAGGCAGACGACTGGGACGTGGACGACTGCAGCTGGCGCAGCAACGCAGGGCCCTTCTCCACCGCGAGGGCGCCGAGGGTTCTGCCGATCTGCTTCCACATGCTTGCCATAGCGTTCGAGCATAATCACCCGCCCGTGGGAACCCCTGGTACGGCGGCGCCGAGACTTGGATATCCTGAGGGTTGACAGTGGCCCGGATCCGGGCCGGTGCCGGTCCGACTAAGGGGTCTCCCATCAGCAGCTTCGCCGACAAGACGTTCACGGATCCTGCGCAGATCCGGAACTTCTGCATCATCGCGCACATCGACCACGGTAAGTCGACGCTGGCAGATCGCATGCTTCAGCTCACCGGTGTGGTCGAAGAGCGGGCGATGCGTGCGCAGTACCTGGACCGTATGGACATCGAGCGTGAACGCGGCATCACCATCAAGGCTCAGAACGTTCGTCTGCCCTGGACCGTCGACGGCGAAGAGTTCGTCCTCCACCTCATCGACACTCCCGGCCACGTCGACTTCACGTACGAGGTCTCCCGTGCGCTCGAAGCATGCGAGGGCGCAATTCTGCTGGTCGACGCTGCTCAGGGCATCGAAGCTCAGACGCTGGCGAACCTCTACCTGGCGATGGAGAAGGATCTCAAGATCATTCCCGTCCTCAACAAGATCGACCTCCCGGCCGCGGATCCCGACCGCTATGCCGAAGAGATCGCGCACATCACGGGCTGCGAGCCCGGTGATGTCCTGCGCGTCTCGGGTAAGACCGGTATGGGCGTCAAGGAACTGCTCGACGAGGTGATCAAGCAGGTACCTGCGCCTGTCGGCGATGCAGACGGCCCCGCCCGCGCGATGATCTTCGACTCCGTTTACGACGCGTACCGCGGCGTGGTCACCTACGTGCGTGTGGTCGACGGTCGGATCCGTCCCCGCGAGAAGATCACGATGATGTCCACGGGCACCACACACGAACTGCTCGAGGTCGGCATCATTTCCCCCGAGCCGAAGGCCAGTATCGGTCTGGGCGTCGGCGAGGTGGGCTACCTCATCACCGGTGTGAAGGACGTCCGTCAGTCGCGCGTCGGTGACACCGTCACCACCACCCGCAACGGCGCGACCGAACCGCTGGTCGGCTACCGCGATCCCAAGCCGATGGTCTACTCGGGCCTCTACCCGATGGACGGCTCGGACTACCCCGTGCTGCGCGATGCCCTCGACAAGCTCCGTCTCAACGACGCGGCCCTGGCGTATGAACCCGAGACGTCGGTTGCCCTCGGATTCGGCTTCCGCTGCGGCTTCCTCGGCCTGCTCCACATGGAGATCACCCGCGACCGCCTCGAGCGTGAGTTCGGCCTCGAACTGATTTCCACCGCGCCCAACGTCGTCTACCGCGTCGTGATGGAGGACGGGGCCGAGGTCATCGTCACCAACCCGTCGTACTGGCCGGAAGGCAAGGTTCGCGAGGTCTACGAGCCCGTCGCCAAGTGCACCGTCATCGCCCCGAGTGAGTACGTCGGCGCCATCATGGAGCTGTGCCAGTCCCGTCGCGGTGAGCTCGGCGGCATGGACTACCTCTCCGAGACTCGCGTCGAACTGCGCTACGAACTGCCCATGGGCGAGATCATGTTCGACTTCTTCGACGCCCTCAAGTCCCGCACCAAGGGTTATGCCAGCCTCGATTACGAGGAGGCCGGTGAGCAGCAGGCCGATCTGGTGAAGGTCGACATCCTGCTGCAGGGCGAGGCCGTCGACGCGTTCTCCTCGATCGTGCACCGTTCCAACGCCGGCGCTTACGGCGGACGCATGACGTCGAAGCTTCGTGAGCTGATTCCTCGCCAGCAGTTCGAGGTTCCGATCCAGGCCGCGATCGGCGCGAAGATCATCTCGCGCGAGAACATTCGCGCAATCCGCAAGGACGTTCTCGCCAAGTGCTACGGCGGCGACATCAGCCGTAAGCGCAAGCTGCTCGAGAAGCAGAAGGAAGGCAAGAAGCGCATGAAGACCATCGGTCGCGTCGAGGTGCCGCAGGAAGCATTCGTGGCGGCCTTGACGTCGGAATCGGTCGGCGAGAAGCCCAAGAAGTAGGAGCGCATGGTCACCACCTGGTTGTCCCGAGAGTTCGGAATCGAAATCCCGGTTCTCGGGGCGCCCATGGGTGGTCGCGCGGGCGGCGCGCTCGCCGGAGCTGTATCGGCGGCCGGCGGGTTGGGGCTGCTCGGCGCGGCTCGGTACAACACACCGGAGTGGATCGAGGCCGAAGCCGAAGTGGCCCGCTCGATCGGCGGAAAGTTCGGCGTCGGCCTGATGACGTGGTCGCTGCCCGAGAACGAGTTGATGCTCGACGCCGCGATTGCCGTCGAGCCGACCATGATCACCTTGTCGTTCGGTGATCCCGCCTCGTATGTCGGACGAATCCACGATGCGGGCATTCCCGTTGTGTCACAGATCAATACGCTCGAAGACCTTCGCATTGTCGAGGCCGCGGGTGTCGACGGCGTGATCGCGCAAGGCGGTGAGGCAGGCGGTCACACGGGCCGAATCGGAACCTTGCCGCTGCTGCAGGAGATCCTCGAAACGACATCACTTCCAGTACTGGCGGCCGGCGGAATCGGGACCGGCCGCGGTTTGGCCGCAGTCCTGGCAGCCGGCGGGGAAGGCGTGATGATCGGAACGGCGCTGCTCGCCAGCCCGGAGACGGTCGGGCCGGACTATGCCCGCGACCGCGTCGTCGAAGCCGGAAGTGCCGACACGATTTACACCTCGGTGTTCGACCGAGCGCGCAGTCAACCGTGGCCGCAGCGGTGGGGTGGCCGCGCGGTGGCCAACGAGTTCACTGCCGCCTGGCACGGAGTCGACGCCGATGAGGAAATGCTGGCAAAGGCGTACGACCCGTCGGATCCGCACAGCGGAGTCGTCTACGCCGGAGAAGCTGTCGGACTCGTACACGGAACCCATCCGGCCGGCGACGTGGTTCGACGCATCGGCGCCGATGCGGAGCGTCTGCTCTCTCGTTTCGCCTGAAAGCAAGGTCGGACACAGCCGGGTCCCATATGAGAAGGTAAGCCTCTGCTAACTAGTGGAGGAGTATTTTCGTGCGTGCGATGAAGTTTTCGGCGGTGGCTCTCTTGGGAGCGCTGGTCGTAGGTATCAGCGGATGTTCGTCCTCGGACGCCGACGAGATCGCGGACGGTCGGGTGACCACGATCGACCATAAGTTCGGCGCCACCACGATCACCGGGACGCCGACGCGCATCGTCGCGGCCGACACCCAGTGGCTCGACGCTCTGCTCGAACTCGGAATCCAGCCGGTGGGGTACCTGGCTGCCGGCCCGATGGGCGACGAGCGTGGTCTGTTCCCGTGGGAGAGTGGCGTGGACGCGTCGGCGAAGGAACTCGATCGCTCGGCGATCCAGCAGTTCGGTGTCCCGCTCAAAGCTGAAGAAATTGCAGCCTTGGATCCCGATCTGATTCTCGGCGGGTTCTCCGTCGCCGATCAGAACGATTTCGACCAGTTGAGCAAGATCGCTCCGACAATTGCCGGTCTGTCCGACGTCCAGGTCGATCCGTGGCAGGACCAGGTGGAGATTCTCGGCCGGGTTCTCGACAAGGAGTCGCGAGCCGACGAGATCGTCGAGGCGACAAACGGGCAGATCGATGCGCTCGCACAGCGGTTGCCGGGGCTGAAGGGTAAGACCGCTCTTTTGTCGCAGTACGTCTTCCCGACGTCGCAGTTGGTGATCGTCGCTGATCCCAAGGACGGTGCTTCGGGACTGTTCACGCGTCTGGGAATGTCGTTGCCGCCCAAGCTGGTCGACGAGGCCGGTGTGACCGGTGGCCGGCTGATACTCAGCCCGGAACGGGTCGACGCTCTCAGCGCCGACGTCGTGGTGCTGCTGCCCAACGGCGGGTCGCTCGACGACATGATGAAGCTGCCGGGGTTTGCCGACCTGCCTGCAGTCAAGGGTGGCGGATTGGCCATCGTCGACTATCCGACTGTTGCCGGCCTGAACACTCCGTCGTCGCTGTCGCTGAAGCACTCGCTCGAATCGATCACGCCGCAGCTCGAAGCGGTGGCCGGCTAG